>JBLJBS010000126.1:0-18361 GCA_047637695.1 Aquamicrobium sp.
CTGAACCAGTCGGTGATGAAGGCGGTCGAGGCCGGCGTGTCGGTGGAACTGGTGCGCTCGGCACGCCATCATGGCGGCGACGGCAACTGGGGCGACCTTCTCATTCCCGTGGTCGTTGCCAAGGCGGCCAGCGAAGCGAGCTCCGACGGCAACGGCGAAGAAGCCTGACACTGCCAGCGCAATCGAACTGAAGAAAGGCGGCGGCGAAACGCCGCCTTTTTTTATGGCGTCCTGTGGTTGTATCGTCCTTCCTCTATACGGGCCTCCATACGGGCCTCCATACGGAAGGAAGAGATGCCACGAAGCAGGAACGACAAGGGCGCAGAGCAGATCGAAAGGCTCAACCCCTGCTTTAGACTTGACATACCGGACTTCATCAAGAACAACGCTGGCGCCCCCTCGAATTCTCATTCCTTTGGTCTTTCGGATCGGTAGAAGCGATGCAGAATTCAATCGACGATAATGCAGATGGCGCCGATGAAACCGACGCCGTCAGCATAGATTACGGGCTGGTGATGGTGGTGGGATCATCGCCGATCAACCGGATCGTCGTCTCGCGCATCAGCGAGAAAGCAGGCTTCCGCACCATCAGCGCGGCGCCGGAAGAAGCGCTAACGGCGTTTGGTGAAGCCTTGCCGGTGCTCGTCATCCTCGACGGCGGCGACGACAACCGCGAATGCGCCAGGATCATCGAGCATCTGTCCGGCGTACGGCGTCCCGTCACCGGGGGGCTGGTGCCGATCGTGATTTTCCTGTCCAGTCGCACGGCCACCGTTCAGCCCGGCCGCAACGCAGCCATCGACAAGGTGGTGGCCAAGCCGGTCATGCCCGACCGGCTGCAACCCGTCATCCAGGAAATGATCGACCGGCTGCAACAGCTGCATTGAAAGGAGCCGGACTTCGGCGAAGGTGGCGGGCGTAGCCCGTCAACGATAAGCCGCACCGGGCCAGACTGCGGGAGCGGCGCGCTGGTACTGCGGCGGCCGCGCGACCTCGGCGCCGAGGACGCGCGCAGCCTCCCAGCCCCAATGCGGATTGTCGAGAAACGCCCTGCCGAGCGCGACGAGATCGGCCTTGCCCTCCGCCACCACCGCTTCCGCCTGCGCCGGCGTGGCGATCAGGCCCACGGCGCGGGTCGGGATGCCGGCTCCGCGGCGGACGGTCTCGGCGAGCCCGGCCTGATAGGCCGGGCCGATGGGCGGCGCACCGTTGGGCGAGACACCGCCACCGGTGACGCAGACGAAATCCACCCCGAGCTTGCGCAGGCGAAGCGCGAAAGCGACCGCGTCCTCGGGCTGCAACCCGCCTGCGGCCCAGTCGGACCCGGTGATGCGAACGCCGAGCGGGAACCCTTGCGGCAGCGCGTCGCGCATTGCCGCGATGACCTTGAGCGGATAGCGCATGCGCGCTTCGGGCGAGCCGCCGTAATCGTCCTCACGCCGGTTGGACAGCGGCGACAGGAACTGGTGCAGCAGATAGCCATGGGCGGCATGAACCTCGATCATATCGAAGCCGATGGCAGCGGCCCGGCGCACGGCGGAAACATGCGCCCCGATCACCCGGTCGAGATCGTCGGCCTGCATTGCCGCCGGCACATGCCAGCCATCGGTAAAGGCGAGCGCCGATGGCGCGATGGTCTGCCATGGGGCCTCGCCGGCGCCGAGCGCGCCGCCGCCTTCCCACGGCCGCTGGCACGATGCCTTGCGTCCGGCATGGGCAAGCTGGATGCCGAGCCTCGTCTTGCCATGCCGCCTGAAGAAGCCGACGATGCGGGCAAGCGCGTCCTGCGTTTCGTCATCGTAGAGGCCGAGATCGCCATGGCTGATCCGTCCCTCCGGCGACACGGCCGTCGCCTCAGCCACGACCAGCCCCGCGCCCGAATTTGCCAGCGCACCGAGATGGGCGACGTGCCAGTCGTTGGCAACCCCGTCCACGGCGCTGTACTGGCACATTGGCGAGACCACGATGCGGTTTTCCAGCGTCAAATTTCCGATGTCGAGCGGCGAGAACAAAACCGTCATCGAGGAAGTCTCCTTGCGCGGCGTATCCCGCGTCGTTCAGCCCAGCGCGCGTTCGTTGAACGCTGCCGAGGTCAGCATGGCATGGAAAAGCGCGGCGCGCGGCGCGATGGTGGAAAAAAGGATATGCTCGTGGAGCGCATGCGCGCCGGCACCGTTGCAGCCCAGCCCGTCCAGCGTCGGCTTGCCGAGAGCTGCGGCGAAGTTTCCGTCGGAGACGCCGCCGCGCGAGGTCTCGCCGAGGTCCAGCCCGAGTTCTTGGCCCAGCGCGCGCGTCGCCTCATAGAGCCTTATGACCGCCTCCGAACGCTGGAAGGGCGGGCGGTTGAGGCCACCCTCGACCTCGAGCGTAATGTCCTTGCCCCTGGGCTTGCGCGCCAGCATCGCGGCAATATGGCGCTCGGCCGTCGCGATGTCGTTGGCGCGCATGTCGACGTCGATGGCGGCATAATCGGGCACGACATTGGCGCGCGTGCCGCCATTGACAGTGCCGACATTGAAGGTCGCAGCCGTCTCGGTCTCGTTCAGGTCCTCGATCTCGACGATGTGGCGGGCGATCTCGCGGATGGCGCTGCGGCCGTCGAACAGATTGCCGCCGGCATGGGCCGAGACGCCACGGGCGGTCAGTCGGAAACGGCCCCAGCCCTTGCGCGCCGTGATCAGCGTTCCCGGCGCCTCGAAGGACGGCTCCGGCACCAGCACGAAGGCCGCGCCGGCTGCAAGCTCCTCGATCTTGGCGCGCGAGGTGATCGAGCCGATCTCCTCGTCGCCGTTGAGATAGACCGAGATCGGGCGCGGCGGCACGATGCCGGCGGCGGCGATGCGGCGCAGCGCCTCGGTGGCGAGGAAAGAGCCGGCCTTCATATCGAAGATGCCCGGCCCGTAGATGCGGTCGCCGTCGCGGCGGACCGGGCGCTTTTCCAGCGTTCCGGCGTCCCAGACGGTGTCGATATGGCCCATCAGCAGTGCCGGCGCGCCGCGCGCGCCATCCGGCGCATAGCGCAGGACGAGCTGGCCGCCGCAGCCGTCCTTGCCGGGGATGCGCTCGACGGAGACAGGAAGGCCGGCGAAGGTCTCGACGACATGGTCGAGCAGGAGGTCGATCAGGTCCGGCCGGTCGGACGGCGTTTCGAACTCGACCCAGCGGACGATGCCGGCGGCAAGCGCCTCGGCATCGAAAGTCTCGGGGCCGGGCAGGTCGTTCTCGAAGGGTACTGGCATGGCTGTATTGCGTCCTGGAGGAAATGAAAGGTGGAATTGGCCCGGCGTCAGGCGTCCGCGCCCGGATCGAACGCATAGATCTCGCGCGCGGCGCGCTCCGAGATCATCCCGTCCTGAAGATCGCGGGCGACCGCCGCGCGGTCGCGCATTTGCGGCGCGCCCCAGCCGCCGCCGCCGGGAAGCCTGATCTCGACGATGTCGTTCTTGCGCAGCGTAAAAGTGCTGGTCGCGCCGAGTTCGATGGTCTCGCCGGCGCGCACGACCTCGAGATGCGCCAGCATGCCGTCGCATGCGCCTTCCCGTCCGCGCGGCGGCAGCCGGAAGCGGTCGGAATAGAGGCTCAGCGTCACGTCGTCGGCCAGGATGCGATAGCGGCGGAAAATGCCCATTCCGCCATTGAACTGCCCCTCGCCCCACGAATCCTGCATCAGCCCGAACGCCTCGATGCGGACATGCGGATTGAGCTGCTCGATGGACTCCGTCGGGGTCAGCCGGCACGACGACAGCACATGGTCTGTGGCGTGGATTGCGTCGTAGTCCTTCGCACCGCCCCAGCCGCCGCCGAGAATGTCGAGATGGATCGCGACCTTTCCTTCCGGTGGGGCATAGGCGAGGAAGAAGCCGGTCGTCGAGTTCGCGCCCTGCCCGGGCACGCGCCCGGGGATCACCTTGCCCAGCGCATCGTGGACGGCATCGAGCGCACGGCATGACGCGGTGGCGCGGGCGCGCACGGGAGCGCCCTTGCGCGGGTTGAGCAGTGTACCCTCGGGGATCACGATTTTCAGCGGCCGGTTGCAACCGTCATTGGCCGGCATGCCGGTGTCGTTCAGGATGCTGCGCAGCGCCGTCACCGCGCCGGCGACGGAGCTGGCCAACGGCGAGTTGAACATCGAGCGCACCTGCGGATCGGTGCCGGTGAAATCCATCTCGGCCTCGTCGCCGCGAATGGTGACGGTGGCGAAGACCCGGACCGGTGCGGAATCGGGTGACAGGCCGTCACTGTCGAGGAACGCCTCTCCCGTCCAGGTGCCGTCGGGAATGTCGGAGATCGCGGCACGCATGCGCCGCTCGGAATAGTCGAGCGCACCGGCCATAGCCGCACGCACCGTCGCCGCGCCGTAACGCCGGGCAAGATCGAGCACCCGGGTGGTACCGGTCTGGTTGGCGGCGAACTGGGCGTCGACGTCGCCCATGCCGATGACCGGGGTGCGGACATTCGCGAAGATCAGCCGCTCGGCCATGCCGCCGTTCCAGTCGCGGGCCCGCTCCAGCAGCAGCGGCGGTATGATCAGCCCTTCCTGGATGAGCTCTGTCGCGCCGGTGTTGACGCCTGCGGCACCTCCGCCGATGTCGAGATGATGCGCGGTGCTGCCGGCCCAGCCGAGAAGCTCGTCCTCGTGGAAGATCGGCGTGAACAGGATGATGTCGTTGAGATGCTGGCCGCCGCTATAGGGATCGTTCATGATGATGAAGTGATCCGGCCCGACCCGCGACAGATCGAGCTGCTGCGCCGCGGCGGCGAAGGACGCGCCGAGCGCCGCGGTCTGCATCGGGATCATTTCCGCCTGTGCGACGACGCTGCCCCCGGCATCGAGAAGCGCGGTCGAACAGTCGCGCGCCTCGCGCACCACGGCAGAGAAAGCCGAGCGGATCAGGTTGGCCGCCATCTCGTCGGAAGCGGACTGCAGCGCCCGCGCCATGATGTTCAGAAGCGTCGGATCATGGCTCATTGCATATCCACCATCATCAGATCGCCGCTCGGCAGGCATTCGACCTCCCAGCCCGGAGGAACGAAAGTGGTCGATGTCGGCTCGCCCAGCACCGCCGGCCCCTTAAGCTTCATGCCCGGCAGGAGCGCATCGCGGGACAGCGAAACGCCGGAGACCCGCCGCCCGTCGATGGCGATCTCGATTGCCTGCGCCGCCTTGCCGGCACCGTCGGGCAGCGGCGTTTCGACCTCGATGCCCGAGCGGGCGAGGATGCGGATGCGGTAGGACACGACTTCGACGCCCAACGCCGCGCGGGCATAGCCGTAGCGGCTGCGATGCTCGGCCTCGAACATCTCGCGCAACGACGCCGGAGCGCGCGGCGCGGCGTCGGTCCATATCGTCAGCTCGAATGCCTGTCCGGCATAGCGCATATCGACGCCCACCGAGAGTTCATAGCCATCCGGCGCGAGACCGTTTTCCTGCGCTATGGCAGCGGCACGCGCGGAAAGCACCGCGATGCGGGCGGCATCGAGCGAGGCATCGTCGAGCGCATGCAGGTCGCTGACCGCGGCATCGATCATGGTGTCGGCGATGAGCAGGCCGAAGGCGCTGGCGATGCCGGGCGACCATGGGACGAGCACGCGCCTGATGCCGAGTTCTCGCGCCACCATCGCGGCATGAAGCGGCCCGCCGCCGCCGAAGGCGACGATGGTGAAGTCGCGGGGGTCGATGCCGCGGCTGGTCGAGATCAGGCGCACCGCGCCGGCCATGTTGCTGTTGACGATGCGCAGGATCGAATCCGCCGCAGCCTCCGCCCCGCCGGCAAGGCCGAGCCCGGCGAGCGCCGTGCGCGCGGCCTCGGTGGCCAGCGTCATGCGGCCGCCGAAGAAATTGTCCGGCTGCAGCAGGCCGGCGACGACCTGCGCATCGGTGACGGTGGGGCGCTCGCCGCCGCGTCCGTAGCAGACAGGACCGGGCAGCGCGCCGGCGCTTTCGGGGCCGACGGCGAGGAAGCCGCCACGGTCGATCGCCGCGATCGAACCGCCGCCGGCGCCGATGGTGCCCATGTCGATGACGGCGGTGCGGATCGGAAGCCCGTCGATCTTCAGCTCGGTCACGGTGCTGGCGACGAGCCCCGGCGCGATGGCAACGTCGGTCGAGGTGCCGCCCATGTCGAGGGTGATGATGTCGCTGAGGCCGTTTCGGGCGGCGAACCAGATCGCGGCGCGAACGCCGGCGGCAGGCCCGGACAGAAGCATGCGCACGGCGTTGTCGCCGGCGGCGGTGGCCGGCATCACGCCGCCATTCGACTGCATGATGCGCAGGACGCCGTCATAGCCGCCCTCGCGCAACCCGGCGTCGAGCCGCCCGACATAGGCCCTGACCGCCGGTCCGACGAAGGCGTTGACGACCGTGGTGACGCTGCGTTCATATTCGCGGAATTCGGGCGAAACCTCGTGGCTGGCGAAAACCGCGACCTGCGGCGCACGCGCGCGGATCATCGCCGCCAGCGCCTTTTCATGCGCCGGGTTGGCATAGGCATGAAGCAGGCTGATGGCGATGCCGTCGACCCCCTGCTTCAGAAAGGCCTCGACCTCCTGCCACGCCTGTTCGAGATCGAGCGCCTCGATGACCGAGCCATCCGGCCCGATCCGCTCGCGCACTTCTCGGATCATCCCGCGCCGGATCGGCGGCTCGGGGTGGACGTAGCGCATGTTGTAGATGTCGTGATCGCGGTCGGCGCGGCCAAGGATGACGACATCGCGAAAGCCTGCCGTGGTCAACAGCCCGGTGGCGCTACCCTTGCGCATGATCAGCGCATTGGTGGCGATGGTCGAGCCGTGCGTGACCTGCTCGATACCGGCAAGGTCGATGCCCCCTTCGCCGATGACGTTGAGCACGGCCTCATGGATCGCCATCGGCGTCGACGGCGTCTTGCCGGTGTGCAGCACGCCTTCCGCATCCGCCCAGACCATATCGGTGAAGGTGCCGCCGATCTCGACGCCGATGCGGTTGCCGGCGGTTTCCTGTCCTGCCATAGGTCGGATTTTCCTCAGCGAAGGAGAGCGATGAAAGCTCGCAGATCTCAGGCTGCGGGCTCTTCCAGCGGTGCGCCGAGATAGGCGGAGATCACCTTGGGGTCCGAGACCACTTCTGCCGGCGTGCCTTCGGCAATCTTGCGGCCGGCATCGATGACGAGGATGCGGTCGCAGATGCTCGTCACCGCCTTCATGTCGTGCTCGACCAGCCAGACCGTGATGCCCTTGGCGCGGACGTTGCGCAGGCAGTCGACCATTTCCTGCGTCTCGGTCGGATTGAGACCGGCGCAGGGTTCGTCAGCGAGAAGAAGGCTCGGCCGGGTGGCGATAGCGCGGGCGATTTCCAGCTTGCGCAACGTGCCGACGGTCAGCCCCTCGGCGGTGCGGTCGGCGATGTCGCCGATGCCGGTGATGGCGAGCGCCTCGTCGACGACCTTCTCATGATCGACCTTCTCCGGCCGGCCGAACATCGCGCCGACGCGGATGTTCTCGCGCACCGTCAATGCCGGGAACGGCTTCGAGATCTGGAACGCGCGGGCGATGCCCATCTGGTTGCGGCGATAGGTCGGTATTCCCGCGAGCGAGGTTCCGTTGAAAAGGATCTCGCCGCTGCTCAGCTCGTAATAGCCGGTGATGAGGTTGAACAGCGTCGACTTGCCGGCACCGTTCGGCCCGATCAGGCCATAGATAGAACCGGCGGGCACCTCGAAATCGACATTGTCCGTCGCCGTCAGACCGGCAAATTTCTTGACCACGCTGCGGCCGGAAAGAATGATCTCGCCCATCGCTTACGCCCCCGCCTTCTTGCCGGACGCGGCGCGGCCGGCGAACTTCTGCTTCAGCGCGCCGAGTATGCCGCCCGGCACCAGCAGGATGATGGCCACGACCAGCGCGCCGGTGATCAGCAGGTGGATGTCGAGGAAGCGCGACAGCAGAACCTGCGTCAGGAACAGCATCACCGCCGTGCCGATGACCGGCCCGAACAGGGTGCCGATGCCGCCGATCAGGCAGAAGACGATCATGTTCAGGCTGAAGTCGAGCCGGAACACGGTGTAGGTGGTGAAATAGCCGACGCTGTAGCCGTAGACCGCGCCGAGCACGCCGACCAGCGTTGCCGACAGCACGAACGCCATGATCTTGTAGCGCTCGGTGGCGACACCGAGCATCATTGCCGTATCCTCGTCCTCGCGCACGGCCAGCAGTGCATAGCCGAAGCGCGAATAGCGAACCGCGACCGCGATCAGCAGGCAGAGGACGAGCAGCGCCGCGAAGATGTAGTAGAAGAAATCCTCGGGCGGCACGCCGCCGGGAACGGGCGCAGCGAGAAAGACGCCGACACCGCCCTGGAACCAGCGGATGTTGTTGACCAGTTCGCCGACGACCTGGCTGACGCCGAGCATGGCGATGGCGAAATAGATGCCGCGCAGCCGCAGGATCGGATAGGCGATGATGAGCGCGAACAGCCCGCACAGCAGTCCGGCGAACAGGATCGGCAGCACCATCGACAATGGCCCCGAACCGATCGGCCCGATCTGGGTGACGAAATGGGCGGCGGCAAAGGCCCCCATGCCGATGAAGGCGGTGTGGCCGAAGCTCCAGTAGCCGGAAAAACCGCCAAGGATGTTCCACGCGACGGCGAGCGCGGCAGAGAAGAAGAACAGCTGGGCGACACGGGTGTAGAACGGGCCCATCCAGATCGGCAGCAACGCGATGACGACGAGCGCGGCCAGGCTGAGGACAACGGCTAGCGTGCGATTCATCGGCTTTCTCCGAAGGCGTTGCCGAGCAGGCCGTTGGGCCGCACCATCAGCATGACGACCAGCACCAGGAACATCGCGGCCTGTGTCAGTGAAGGCCCGATATACTGGGCGGTGTAGGCGTTGATCAGCCCGAGCAGCAGGCCGCCGACCAGCGCACCCGCCGGGCTGCCGATGCCGCCGAGCACGACGACGATGAAGGCGTTCAGCGTCCAGGCGACCTCGCTGGCGGCGCTGAAGGGCTGGACGATGCCGATGATCGCCCCCGACACGCCGGCAAGCGCGGCGCCGAGACCGAAGGTCAGGCCATGCAGGTTGCGCACGTTGAGCCCGGAAAGCTGGGCTGCGAGCGGCTGCTGCGCCGTGGCGCGGATGGCGCGGCCGAAATGCGTCCTGCCGAGGACGAGCGCGAGCGCCACCAGCAGCACGAGGCTGGCGCCGAGTGCGACGAGGCGCACGACGTCGATCTGCAACGCGCCGAAGGTCAGGCTGGAAAAGCTGTAGGACGGGGTGATCGTGTGCGTGTCGGGCCCGAACACCAGCTGCAGCACGTTTCGGCCGATCATCGCCACGCCGAAGGTGACGACCAGCGAGGCCACCAGCGAGGCACGCGAGATCGCCCACTGGATGACCGTGCGCTGATAGGCATAGCCGACCGCGAAAAGCACGACGGCGATCGGCAGCATGGCGAGCAGCGGGTCCAGCCCGAACTTGGCGTACAGCATCATCGCCGCATAGGCGCCGGCAATGACGAAGATGCCATGGGTCAGGTTGACGATACCGAGCACGCCGAAGACCAGCGAGAAGCCGACAGCGGCCAGCGAGTAGATGCCGCCGAGGACAAGACCATTCAGCGTCGTTTGCAGAAACAGCATGAGCGTTCTATCCTTTACGGCGTCTTCGCCTTTGCCGCCCAGGCGCCCGCCACTTCCTGCCCGGTCGCGAACCAGACATTCGGATAGCGGCGCACGAAGGCGATGAATTCGCGCAGCATCGCCAGGCGCGAGGGGCGGCCGATGATCTGCGGATGGGTGACGATGTTGACGAGGCCGCCCCAGCGGTAGATTTCCATGAACTCCTGCTTCCAGACGTTCAGGATATGCTCGTTGGTGAAGATCGGCCGCGGCGACTTGATGGCGAACAGCGCATAGGGCGCGTCGTCGAGGCTCCAGTGCCACGGAAGCTCGACCGGTCCTTCCGACCCGTCCGGCAGCACATGGCGGTAGGGGCTGACCTGATCCATCAGCGAGCTGTCGTAAAGGAAGCCGTATTCCTTCAGAAGGCCGATCATGTTCTGCGACGTCTCGCCGGCGGGCGAACGGTAGCCGGCCGGCTTGATGCCGACGGTCTTGCGCAGCGATTCCAGCCCCTTCTCCAGCGCCTCGCGCTCCTTCTCGGGGTAATCGGGATCGATCCATTCGTGCAGGTAGCCATGGTGGCCGACCTCATGGCCTCCGGCGACGATCGCCTCGGCGCGATCCGCATATTTCTCCGCCGTCCAGCCCGGAATGAAGAACGTCGCCTTCAGTTCCTCCTCGCGCAGCAGTTCGAGGATCTTCGGCACGCCGGTCTTGCCGCCGTATATCCCCTGCGAGAGCACGCCCGGCCGGCGCGCATTGTCGGGATCGCGCGACAGCCACAGCGTCTCGGCATCGAAGTCGAAGGTCAGCATCACGGCGCAGCGTGCGCCGTTGGGCCATTCGATAGGTGTCATGTCGTCCATGGTGGCAACTCCTCCTAGACTGCGCCGGAACCGGGCCGCTCGGGATAGAGCGGGTAAGCGACGAAGGGCGCCTCGCTGGGCGGGCCATCGCTGACATAGAGCACGCGGTCATCGAGATCGACGACGATGCCCGCAACGGTGATCACCCGCTTTTCGGGCGGCAGGGAAAGATCCGCGAGACGGCAGATGGCGGCCGGCGAGGAAAAATCGTCCTGAAGCGCGGCCACGATCCGGGCCATGTCGAGCCTGCCCAGATCCTTGCGCAGGATGCGGTCGAGGCGCGGGCCGCGATAGAGCGTGTTGACCGCGATGCGCTCCATCTGCGAGGAGGTGCGCGTTTCCTTGACGAGGTGGTTGGCGTGAACGACCAGCCCGTCGACCGGATAGATGTAGGAGCAGAATTCCGGCGTCGCCTCGATGTCGATGATCTCGCCGTCGGCATGGCCGATCAGGAAATTGCTGGAGGCGGTGCGGTCGGTCTGGACCACGGGTGCCAGTGCCTGGTCGAAACGCCAGGCGTCGAGAATCTCGCGGCAGCGGACATGGAACGGCTTGCGCAGGCCGGTGGTGCCGTCGAGCGGTGTCACCAGGCCGTTGACGCACAGGCCGATGCCGGCGGCGTTGACGCCCATCTTGGAACCGACGATTCCGGCCTCGCTGAAGCCGATCATGTCGGGCTTGCCCTCGCCGGGCGTCGAGGACCGGCGGATGCGCTGGACATAGGTGCGCCCGTGCACCCTCTCCAGCCAGTCCCAGTTCTGACACAGCAGCGTCTTGCCGGAAGCAGTCGCTTCCGGCATCAGCCCGAAGGAGGTGCAGCCCTCCTGCTCGAGCTTGCGGTTGGCGTTGCGCGCCTCGTTGCCGAAAGCGAGATAGGTGATCTCGAAACGGGCATTGAGCATCGCGATCTCGGTTTCCGAGACGCCTGCCGCCGCCGCGATCGCCGCCATTTCCTCGGCGTATTCGGCGTTGTCGCTGCGGATGAAGTCCAGCCACTCCTCACCCTGCTTCAGGACGGATGCGCGCGAGGCCCCGGCGACCTCGAAGCGGGCGAGATAGGTCTCGATGTTATCGCGGACGGCTGCGCCGAGCGTCTCGCCATGGACTCGTCCGCGCTCGCGTGGATCGGGACCGAGTTCCAGTACGGGAAGGGATGACATCGAAAGTCTCTCTGCTGCTGGTAAGTTGGCTGTTGGAAATATCCCCGGCCCCGACCGCCTTCACGCGGCCGGGGCAGGCGGTTTGCGCGGTCAGGCGCGGTCCTGCCAGGAGGGAGCAGGATAGATCGGCTTGGCCGAGGCGATGTCGGCGGGCGCGATGACCTCGATCTCGCCAGCCTGGCGCTGGATGAGCAGCGGCCCGAGCAGCGACGGATCGCCGTCGCCTTCCGCCGTAAACTTCAGATGGCCGTAGAAGCAGCTGTAGTCGAGCGACGAAAGCGCATCGCGAACCGCATCGACATCGAGCGAGCCGGCAATCTTGGCCGCCTGGATATAGGCGAGGATGCAGACCGCGCCGCTGGCCATATGATAGGTGATGGTGCGATCGAAATTGGCGGCGTAGTACTCGGCAAACTTCGAGGCCGAGCCGAAATACTCACACTCGAACGCGGCCCGCTCCGACCAGTAGGCCTGGGTGACGACGCCGTTGGCATAGTTGCCGAGCGCGTCGCGATAGCCGGCGGTTTGCGGCCCGAGCGTCTGGTAGAGCATCGGGACGTTGGTGTTGGTGGCCACCATCTGGCGGGTGATCAGCGTCGAGGTCTCGTCATGCGTGGTGCAGACGAGAATGTCGGGCGTGTTCTGGCGGATGGTGGTCAGGACGTTCGACACGTCGTTCACCTGCGCCGGCAGGGCGATGTAGTCGATCACCTCGATGCCCGCCTCCTCGATGGTCTTGCGCGCGCCGGCCGCCTGGAACTCCGAGAACGCGTCATTGGTGTACATGATCGAGATCTTGCCGACCTTGGGGTCGAGCGCCTTGAACATGTTGACCGACGAGACGAACTGCTGCGAGGCGCGCGGGAAGATGCCGAACACGCGCTTGCGGCCCTGCGTGAAGATCAGGTCCGAGCCGCCGCCCGCCTGAACCATGATGCGGCCTGCGGCTTCGGTGATGGCGCAGGTCGGCAGCACGATGTTGGAGCCGAACGAGCCGAGGAAGAAGCCGATGCCCTCGTCGACCTGACGCTGGATCAGCGTGGTCGCGCGCGCCGGGTCCGACGCGTCGTCGAACAGGTTGAGCTCGAGCTTGTATTTCTGCCCGCCGATCTCGACGCCGCCGAGTTCCTCATTGATGAACTTGACCGCGCAGCGATAGCCGTAGAGGACGTTCAAACCGGTTTCGGCGGCCGCGCCGGTCATCGGGATCGAGCCGCCAAAGGTGATGGTGCCTTCCTGCGCCCGCGCCACTGTGGGCAGCGACGGCATTGCGCCGGCAACGGCGAGCGCCGCGCCCGTCTTCAAGAAATTGCGTCTGTCCATGATCCGTCTCCCATTGTCTGACCCGGCCCGCACCTATGCGAAACCGAGATACGCTTCCTTCACCTTCGGGTCGGCGAGCAGGCTGCGCCCGTCGCCGTGCTGAACCACCCTGCCCTTCTCGAGGACATAGCCGTAATCGGCGATCGCCAGCGTCTGGTGGACGTTCTGCTCGACCAGAAGCACGCTGATGCCTTCCTCGTTGAGCTTGCGCACGAGCGAGAAGATCGACGAAACCAGGATCGGGCTGAGACCGAGGGACGGCTCGTCGAGAATGAGCAGGCGCGGATTGGTCATCAGCCCGCGACCGATCGCCAGCATCTGCTGCTCGCCGCCCGAAAGGGAACCGGCATTCTGGCCGCGCCGCTCGCCGAGCCGCGGAAACAGGTCGAAGACCCGCTCCAGATTTGACTGGAGGCTGGCGCGCGCCCTGCGGACATTACCGCTGATGAGGAGATTCTCGAGCACCGTCAGGTGCTGGAACACCAGCCGCCCCTCGGGCACCAGCGCCAGTCCGAGTTCCACAGTTTCATGGGCGGGGCTGGCGGTGATGTCGACGCCATCGAACATGATCGAGCCGGAACGCGACCGCAGCGCGCCGGCGATCATCTTGACGCTGGTGGTCTTGCCGGCGCCGTTGCCGCCGATCAGCGCGGTAATGCCTCCCGCCGGAATCTGCAGCGAGCAGTCGGTCACGGCCTTCATGCCCGAATAGTCGTAGGAAATGGCGGAAACGCTCAGCAATACCGGCGCTCCCTCCTTTCCGGCGACCTCTTTCGACATCTCTTCCATGAACGCCCCTTGTTATAATCGTATTGCTGTGCAATACTCTTGAACTGCTTTATTTGAACTATGCAACCGAAATCCCCCTTGTCAAGCGGAACAAGCGTGGTTCCGGCTTCAGGCGCGCGAAATCCGCCTGAGGAAGAACGGTTGGCGGCAAATCTTTTGCCGGCAATCCGCCGGCAGCGAAGGCACTAGAACTGGCGCAACCCGGCAGCGGCGGCCGTCACCAGCGGACCGGCGCGCGCCACGAAATCTTCCGGCTCCCACTCGGCAAGCGAGCCGGCAACGTGAATGGCCCCGATCGGCCTGCCGTCACGGTCGAGCACGGCGGCGGCAACCGCGACTTCGCCAATGAGAATCTCCTCGATGGCAAGCGAATATCCCGAACTGCGGACCTCTTCGATGCGCGCGAGGATCTGGTCGATCTCGACGGTGGTGCGCGGCGTCAGCTTGCGCCGGTCCGACCTGAGCAGAATGTCCATAACCTGGTCGTCCGGCAGGTGACTGAGCACGGAACGACCGCCCGAAGAGCAAAATGTCGGCACGCGCCTGCCCACGAGATGAGCATAGAACGTATCGCGCTTGCTCTGCATCCTGACAACGTAATGCATTGTAATATCGTCGAAAAGACTGAGATCGACCCGCTCCTGGATAGCACGTCGCAGGTCGGCCAGGACAGGAACCGCCTGCTGGATGATCGGATTGGAGCGCAAATAGTCGAACGACCGGTCGAGGAGCTTGCGGCCAAGCGCGACACCTTCCTGCTGCCTGTCGAGATAGCCGAGCTGCACCAGCGTATGAACCATGCGCTGAACGCCGCTCTTGTCGATGCCGGAAACCGAAGCGAGCTCGGCAAGCGACATCGGCCGAGGCGCCTGAGAGAAGGCCTCCAACACCTTGAAGCCGCGCGACAGGGCCTCGACGAACAGCCGGTCCTCGCCTGTTTCCACCTTGTCCCTCGCTGGCGACGCGACGCGCTTGCGCCGTGTCCTGGCTTGTTCCTGCATGCATGCCTCCGCACCGTGTCCGGCCATCGCCGAACAAATTGACCGGGTCCATTAAGTGGCATATTGTGCTCGAAATGCAACCAAATTGCACAGCGATACGGCAGTAATGAAAAATACCATAACATCCGGCTTCGATGCCAAATCCCTCGCCTTTGACAGCAACGAGATGGCAAAGGGGCTGCGCCGCTGGGTCGAGCAGGAAAGCCCTTCCTACGACCATGCCGCCGTGGACCGCATGCTCGGCCTGGCCGCGCGCGACCTTGCCGTTCTCGGCGCCGAGATCCAGCATATCGCCGGCGACGCCGGTTTTGCCGGCTGCGTCAAGGCTACCTTTCCCCATCCACGCAAGGGCGAGCCGGGAATCCTGATCGCCGGCCACATGGATACCGTGCATCCCGTCGGCACCCTGCGGCATTTCGGCTGGCGCGAGGAAGGCGAGTTCTGCTTCGGACCCGGCGTGCTCGACATGAAGGCGGGCAATTATCTGTCCGTCGAAGCGATCGGACAGTTGCAGAGGATCGGTCTGACGACACCCCTTCCCATCACCGTGCTTTTCACCGGCGACGAGGAGGTCGGGACGCCGACCAACCGCGCCGTCATTGAAGCCGAGGCGCGGCGCAGCCGCTATGTGCTGGTGCCGGAACCGGCGCGCCGCAATGGCGGCGTCGTCACCGGGCGCTACGCCATCGCGCGCTTCAACCTGACGACGCGCGGCATGCCCAGCCATGCCGGCCTCAGGCTCGACGAAGGACGCTCGGCAGTGCGCGAGATGGCGCATCAGATCATCGCCATCGAGGCGATGACCGATGCCGAGTCCGGGTTCAATGTCGGCGTCGTCCATGGCGGGCAGTGGGCCAACTGCGTCGCCACCCATTGCGAGGCCAAGGTGCTGGTCTCAGCCACCACCGACGAGGTTCTCGCCCGCGCGGCCGAAAAGATGATGGCGCTGAAGCCGGTTAACCCGGCCGTCGGTGTCCATGTCGAGCCGGACGTGGTGCGCCCGGTCTGGACCACCAACGACGCAACATGGGCGCTCTACAACCACGCCAGCGCACTGGCCCGGGATCTCGGCTTCGAGATTCCGCACCAGAATTCAGGCGGCGGCTCGGACGGCAACTTCACCGGCGCGCTCGGCGTCCCGACCCTCGACGGGCTGGGCGCGCGCGGCGACGGGCCACACACGCTGGAAGAGCACATCGTCACCGAAAGCCTTGCCGAACGCGGTCGCCTGATGGCGGCGCTGCTGGCCACGCTCGGCGCCTGAGGTCTTTTCCATACGCAGGCCGCAGCCGCGATGCGCGCAACAACGGGAGCAGTAACGATGAATATCCGGATGCTGGAAGCCGGCGACCGGGCGGCATGGGAGCCGCTGTGGCAGGGCTATCTCGACTTCTACAAGGTTGCGCTGCCTCAGGACGTCACGGAGATCGCCTGGCAGCGACTGAATGACCCGGCGGAACCGATGCACGGGCTCGGCGCATTCGATGAGGACGGCAACCTTCTGGGCATCGCCCACTACATCTTCCACCGCTCGACATGGAGCCCGACGAGCTACTGCTATCTCAACGACCTGTTCACAGTCACCGCGGCGCGGGGCAAGGGCGTCGGCCGCGCACTGATCGAGCGGCTCTATGCCGAGGCAAAGGCGGCAGGCTCGACGCGGGTCTACTGGCTGACCCACGAGAGCAACGAAACCGCGCAGGCGCTTTACGACCGGATCGCCGACAAGCCCGGCTTCATCCAGTACCGCAAGTCGCTCTGATGTCCAAAAGCATGTCGCCCGAAAGTGGGAACCGGTTTCGGGACAACGACATGCGTGAGAACAAGAGCTTAAAGCGTATGGACCGCATCTGAGAGATCGCGATACGCTTTAAGGCCCGGCGCGCAGCAGACGGGCGTCCATTGTGGACGGGCGGAACAATGCCGCCCAAGAGCCTCTGTCGGCCGGAGCTTCGCGCTTCAGTGGTGCTGTGCAGCCGCCTCCATCGTCACGACGCCGTCTTCATTGGCCACCCACAGCGCCAGCCGGCCGTCGCCTTCGTGCCTTGCGTTCAGCGAGAAAGCCTGCCCGTCGAACAGCGGCGCGCGGCCCCGGAACTCGAACCGCACCGGTATTTGGCCGAATGCGTCACGCGCCACGCGCAGGAGATAGGTCGCCTGCAACGGGCCGTGGACGATCAGTCCGGGATAGAGCTCGACGTCGTGCGTGTAGTCGCGGTCGTAATGGATGCGATGGCCGTTGAAGGTGACGGCCGAATAGCGGGACAGCAGCACCGGGTTCGCCTCGATTTCCGCGCGGATGTCGCCGCGCAGCGGTGTTGACGGCGGCTCGGGCGTCACGCTCGGCGTGATCTCGCGATAGACGATGTCGTGCTCCTCCGACAGGACGAGCCCGGCAACGCCATGATACTCGTGCGCGACGGTGACGAAGCAGAGCGCTCCGCTGCGGCCTTCCTTCGCCTCGACTGCGTTGACGGTCGATTTCCGCTCGATCCTGTCGCCGACGCGGAACTCGCCATGGAAATGCAGCCTCCCACCGGCCCACATCCGCCGCGGCAGCGGCACCGGCGGCAGGAAGCCGCCGCGCGCCGGGTGACCGTCCGGCCCCAGTCCTGACATCGGCGCGATGTCGGGCGCCAGGCACCACTGGATGCCGAGGGGAGCGGCATCGCCTTCGGCGAACGCCACCGGCTCGTCGAGGATGGCGGCAAGGCTGGCGGCCAGCCGCGGCGTGATCGTGTCCGCGACCGTGCGGGTCTTGCCGATCCAGCCTTTCAGGTATGGAAGGTCCAGCGCGCCGGTCATGTCTTCAACCCCTCAATAGGAACGTGGCAGGCCGAGAATGTGCTCGGCGACGTAGCTCAGGATCAGATTGGTCGAAATCGGCGCGACCTGATAGAGCCGCGTCTCGCGGAACTTGCGCTCGACGTCGTAATCGCAGGCGAAGCCGAAACCGCCATGGAACTGGAGGCAGGCATTGGCCGCTTCCCAGCTCGCCTTGGCGGCGAGATATTTCGCCATATTGGCCTGCGCGCCGCAGTCGAGCCCGGCATCGAAGCGCTGGCAGGCCTGCCAGCGCATGAGATTCGCAGCTTCGACCTCGATATAGGCTTCGGCGATGGGGAACTGTACGCCCTGGTTCTGGCCGATCGGCCGGCCGAACACGCTGCGCTCCTTCGCGTAGCCGACGATCTTGTCGGTGAACCAGTAGCCGTCGCCGATGCATTCGGCCGCGATCAGCGTCCGCTCGGCGTTCAGCCCGGTCAGGATATATTTGAAGCCGTGGCCTTCCTCGCCGATCAGGTTCTCGGCCGGAATCTCGAGATTGTCGAAGAACAGCTCGTTGGTCTCGTGGTTGACCATGTTGAGGATCGGCCGCACCTCCATGCCCTTCTTCACCGCGTCATGGACGTCGACGAGGAAGATCGACAGCCCCTGCGAGCGCTTCTTCACCTGATCGACCGGCGTGGTGCGGGCGAGAAGGATCATCAGATCCGAATGTTGCACCCGGCTGATCCACACCTTCTGGCCATTGACGACATAGCGGTCGCCCTTCCTGACGGCGGTGGTCTTCAGGTTGGTGGTGTCGGTGCCGGTGGTCGGCTCGGTCACGCCCATCGA
>JBLJBS010000127.1:0-2658 GCA_047637695.1 Aquamicrobium sp.
CGACGAAGCCCTGGATCAGCTCGGTCACTTCCGGCCCGACCAGATGCGCGCCGAGTAGCTGCCCGGTCTTCTTGTCGAAGATCGTCTTGACCAGCCCTTGGTCGTCACCGAGCGCAACGGCCTTGCCGTTGGCGACGAACGGGAAACGGCCGACGCGGATGTCGTGGCCCGCCTCCTTCGCCTTTGCCTCCGTCAGCCCGACCGAGGCGACCTGCGGATGGCAATAGGTGCAGCCCGGCACCAGCGTCTTGTCGAGCGGATGGACGGGGAGCCCGGCGATCGCTTCGACGCAGATGACGGCCTCGTGCTCGGCCTTGTGGGCCAGCATCGGCGGCCCGGCGACGTCGCCGATCGCGTAGACGCCAGGGACATTCGTCCGGCAATAACCGTCGATGGCGATCGCGCCGCGCTCGAGCTTGACTCCCAGCGCCTCGAGCCCGAGGTTTTCGCTGTTGCACTGGACGCCGACAGCCGAAATCATCCGGTCGGCGGTGATCTTCTCGACCGAGCCGTCCTTCTTCTCGACATGGGCGGTGATCGCATTGGCGGCCTTGTCGACCTTCGTCACCTTGGCCTCGAGGATGAACTTCAGCCCTTCCTTCTCCAGCCGCTTCTGGGCGAACTTGGAAATCTCGGCATCCTCGACCGGCATGATCTGCGGCATCAGCTCGACCACGGTGACGTCGACGCCGAGCGTGCGGTAGAAGGAGGCGAACTCGATGCCGATGGCGCCCGAGCCCATGACGAGCAGCGATTTCGGCAGGCTGTCCGGCACCATCGCCTCGAAATAGGTCCAGATCAGCTTGCCGTCCGGCTCGATGCCGGGCAGCGCGCGCGGACGCGCGCCGGTCGCGATAACGATGTGCTTGGCCTTGTAGGCGCCCTCGCCCTTGACGTTCTTCGGCTGCGGGGCCTGCGGCTGCATCGGCTTCTTTGCCGGCTTCGAAACGACGATCTCGCCCGGTTTGGTCAGCTTCGCCTCACCCCAGATGATGTCGACCTTGTTTTTCTTCATCAGCAGACCGACGCCGCCGTTCATCCGCTCGGCGATGCCGCGCGAACGCTTGACGATGGCGCCAAGGTCCGGCGTGACCGCGCCTTCGATGGAAACGCCGTAGTCCTTGCCGTGGCTGGCGAGGTGCATCACCTCGGCCGAGCGCAACAGCGCCTTGGTCGGGATGCAGCCCCAGTTGGAGCAGATGCCGGCCAGATGCTCGCGCTCGACGATCGCCGTCTTCATGCCAAGCTGCGCTGCCCGGATCGCGGCGATGTAGCCGCCCGGACCAGCCCCGATGATGATGACGTCATAGCTGTCGGCCACGGGCGTTCTCCTTCGTCAAAGTCCAAGCATCATGCGCACGATGGGTTCGAGCGCGCGCCCGATGGCGCGGGTGTTCTCGGCGTCGAGATGGACGCCGTCGATCGGCGTGGTTCTTGCAACCGAGCCGGCGTCGAAAAAGCCGCACCCTTCCGCGTCGGCGAGATCGGCATAGAAGCCGGCGATCATCCGCGATTGCTCGACGCCGCCGGCGAACATGGCGGCGAATTCCGGATTGGCTGTTTCGCTAAGCGGCGGCGGCGCGACGATCAGCACCGCCGGCGGCTCGCCGGTGCCGTCGCGGGTGGCGTTCAGCCGCACGATTTCGGTCAGCCGGCGCATGCCCTGCATGGCGGCAAGCGCGGTGCCGGCGATAGCCGGCTTCATGTCGTTCGAGCCAAGCATGATGATGACGAGATCAAGCGGCGCATGGGTGTAAAGCGTCGTCGGCAGGATGCGAACGCCGTTGCGGTCACAGGCGGCAAGGTGTTCGTCAAAGCCGGTGGTGCGCCCGCGCAGGCCGTCGGTTATGACCTGCGCGGAGGAGCCGAGCGCCTTTTGCAGCACGTTCGGCCAGCGATCCTCGAAGGCGTGGCGGCCGCCGGTCTCGGCATCCGAGCCCCAGGTGATCGAATCGCCGTAGCAGAGGATCGTCTTCATCGATGCTGCCCGCCCGCTACAGCTGACGCAGGCCGAGCGCGACGAACAGGAACAGCACGCCGTTCGAGATCAGCTCCACCGCGAGGAAAACGCCGAGAACAGTGCCGGCCGCGTAAGGAAAGTTGGTGAAGATGAACACCGCAAGCACGATCGACAGCAGGCCCGAGACCAGCACCCAGCCCCACCCGGTGACGGGGCGCAGGGCGAAGCCGTAAAACACCTTGATCGCGCCCGTGACCAGCAGCAGGACGGCGACGAGCAGCGTCAGCGACACCATGCCCGCCAGCGGGTTGAAAACCAGCGAGACGCCGACCACCAGCGACAGGACGCCGAACAGCAGCGCCCACAGGAAGCCGCCCCAGCCCTGGACCTGGAACGACTGGATGACCTGAAGACCGCCGAGCAGCATGAAAAACCAGCCGGCCATCAGCGTCGCGGCCAGCGTTGCGGCGAAGGGATTGATGAGCGCAAGAACGCCGCCGATCAGCGAGATAACGGCAAGAACCGCCATCCAGCCCCAGGATTTTCTGAGTTTTTCGGAATTCGCAGTCGCAGTCATGGCCTTACCTCTTCGCAGTATTGACCGGGCGCTTCACCCGGTCTTCAAACCAGCCACGTCATTACACCCGCCCTGGCGTCACACCAGCATCGACAGCGGGTTTTCGACGATGCGCCTGAAG
>JBLJBS010000128.1:0-19474 GCA_047637695.1 Aquamicrobium sp.
CCTGAAGCGTGTTGTTCAACGCGTGGCCCATATGCAGCGAGCCGGTGACGTTGGGTGGCGGAATGACGACGGCGAAGGGGTCGGCACCGGGGCGGGAGCCGGCTCCGGCAGCAAAAGCGTCTGCCTCCTCCCAGGCTTTGGCGATCCTGGGTTCGACGGCCTTGGCGTCGTAGGTTTTCTCAAGCATGGGAGCTATCCGGGTTCGGGATAATTAACCGGGGTGTAAACCGGAAGGGCAGAACCAAGTCAATGGCATGCCGTGATCCGGCCCCGCGCGACAGGGATTGCCTATGGCACAGACCAACCAATACCGGGCTGCTGAACAAGATGGTTTCACGACGGGGTCGGGAAGACGGCGCACCAGCGCCAAGGGCTTCGCCTCGCGGGAAGACGCCAGCCCTCAGCCGCCGCGCGCGACGCGCTCGATTTCCTCGCGGACAAGCCGCTCCACCAGCGTCGGCAGATTGTTGTCGAGCCAGTCCTGCAGCATCGGCCGCAGCATTTCCTCGGCCATGTCGTCGAACGAGCGGCGGCGGCTGGCAGCGAACGCATCGGAAAGCTCGCCGAAAGCCGCGGCCACCTGACGCCCGGCATGATCCGACATAAGCACCGCCCTGCCTTCGTCCGGGCGGGATTCATTTTCGGCCCCACTCATTCGCTCGGCGGCGATTGGGGACGCGATCTCGTCATTGCGAGACGCCTGAACCGGCTCAGGCGTCTCCGAAAACGCGGCAGAGGCATGGAATGGCGTGGCCGGCTGAGCACCCGCAAGCGCCGACCGATCGAAGGATGGATTACGGCCCACATCCGCGCCGCCTTCGGGGGAAGCAAGAGCCGCAAAGGCATCCTGATGCGACGGAGGCTCCACCTCCCATGTCGCTGGCGGCAACCGCCGCGCGACCGTCTCATGCAACTCGGCCTCGAAGACCTCGACCTCATGCTCCGGTTCGACTTCGGGAACCAGCGGCCGCGTAGCGACGATCTGCGGCTCGATATCTTCGAGCGGCTTGCGTGCCGTATCGCTGTCTTCGATGATCCGGCGGATCGACGCCAGAATTTCTTCCATCGAAGGCTCGCGCTGCGCGCTTCCTGTCTGTGCCATCGTCAAGACTGCCGTCTTTTGCGTTCTGCTCGCCCGCTGCGGGGAACCGCCCGCCAGCATCGAATCACTGCCTTCAGGTTAGACGAGGCATCCACCCCGGCGAAGCCCTGCCATCCGGGCACGGCAACTTTCACACAAGTTTGGCCGCTGCGACTGCTTTGCCTCTGCCGCTTCCGCGCGCGGCCAGCGTTCCATTAACGTTTCATCGGCCGTCCGGCGTCTTGGTACCGACCCACTTGTCCTTGACGGCGTCGTAATGCTCACGCGGGTTGTAGACCGCCACTTTGAGACCGAGACGCTGGGGCGAAAGATGGCCCATCGACGACAGGATGGCATAGCTTGCCGCCACCACGTCGCGTTCGGCGCTGGCGACGTTGATCTGCGCGGTGATGACGTCGGCTTGCGCGTTCAGCACGTCGAGCGTGGTCCGCTGGCCGACATTGCGCTCCTCGATGACGCCGTTCAGCGCCAGCTGCGCCGCCGACACCAGCTCACGGCCGGCCGCCACCACTTCACGCGCCGCGACATATTGCGTCCATGCCGAGGTGACGGCGGCACGCACCTGATCGCGTGCGACGTCGACCTCGATCCTTGCCTGACCGAGCGTCTCCTTCGACTTGCGCACCTGCGCCGAGGCAAGCCCGCCCTGATAGATCGGGATCGTCAGGTTGAGACCGATCGTGGCGGAATCCGACGAACCGTCGCTCGCGCCCACGCCCGGAAGGCCACTGGCGGTGTTGCGGTAGGAATGGGTCACCCCGGCCTGCGCGCTGAGCTGCGGCAGCAGCGTGCCTTCGGCCGACTTGACCTGAAACGAGGCGGCATCGACGAGGTGCAGCGTCGCCTGGATCACCGGATGTTCGTTGAGTGCCGCGCCGAGGGCTGCGTCCATGCCGGCCGGCAACAGCTTCGCCACCGGACCGGCCGGATCGAGCTTGCCCGGCTTGTCGCCGACCAGCCGGAGATAGGTCGCTTCGCTGGCCAGGACCTGGGCACGCGCCGAGCTCAGCTGCGCCACGGCCGACGCCTGCTGGGCCTGCGCCTGGGCAACATCGGTACGGGTGCCCTCGCCCACCTCGAAGCGCGACGAAGCCGCGCGCACCTGCTCGCTGAGAAAGTCGAGGTTGCGGGCGCGGAAGGTCGCGATCTGCCGGTCGCGCAGCACATCGACATAAGCCGCGGCGGCGTTGAACAGGATATCCTGCTCGGTGTTGCGCAGGCTCTCGTTGGATGCGCGAACCTGCGCCTCGGCGGCGCGGACATTGTTCAGCGTCTGAAAACCGTCAAACAGCGATTGCTGGATCGCCACGCCGAACGAACCGGTGGTGATCCGGCTGGTATTGTTGGTCGAGGTGTAACCGAAGCTTCCCGTCGCACCGACATAGGGGCGCCAGGCCGACTTGGCGATCGCCACATTCTCATCGGTAATGCGCACGCCGGCTCGCGCGGAATTCATGCTGGCATTGTTCTGGTAGGCGCGCGCCAGAGCGCCATGAATCGATTCAGCCCGGGCTGGCTGCGACAAGGACAGCATTCCCGATGCGACGACAACGGCAACGAAGCCTTTGCGAATCAACGACACGACTCACCTCATGCGACTGTGCAGGCGCCCGACAGCAGCACCGGCTCTTTGTGATTACTGCCGGAATCCGGCGTGCAAGAACCCTCCCCGCAGTCCGCGTTGCCACGAACAGCTCATCCCGCGAGCGAACGCTACACGATTTCCCGAGGGGAGGCGTTACACTTTGGTAACAATTCAGATATTTTTCTGCATGCGGCAATCCAGCCACGCCGGCCAGCCACGCCGCTAACGCCGATTCGTCCTGCTTCCAGCAAGCGGACGTCACAATTGACGAAACAACAACGCAAGCGCGCGGCTGCCGAAGCCGCCGGCGCGCTGAAAACCGGTCAGAACACGAATGCCGGCTCCCGCCGGAACGCGTCGAGCAGCGGCACCGCCGCGTCGAAGACGATCCGCGACGAAACGAGGCCCGCCTCCTTGATCCAGATCGTCGCGCGACCGGAATTGCCCTGGCCGACGACGACGACCAGCCGCCCACCGTCCTTGAGCTGCGCCATCAGTTGCGGCGACACCTCGTCGACGGCGCCCTCGATGATGATCACGTCATAGGGCGCCTGCGCCGCATGTCCGGCTGCCAGCGGACCCTCGACCACGGAAAAATTGTCACAGCCATTGGCGGCAAGGAGACGCCCGGCTTCGGCGGCAAGCTCCCCGTCGCTTTCGAGCGCGACGACAAAGCCGGCAAGCCGCGCCAGCACTGCCGTGGAATAGCCGGTTCCGCAGCCGACATCGAGCACGAGGTCGCCGTCTCGAATATCCGCGAGTTGCACCAGCTTGGCAAAGGGCGAGGCCCGCATCAGGAAACGGCCTCCGGCAATCCCGATATCCTCGTCGACATAGGCGAGCGCCCGCCGGTCGGCCGGCACGAACTCCTCGCGCGGAATATCGAGCAGGGCGGCAAGAAGGGCGGCATCGGTCACGTCGGTGGTGCGCACCTGCCCATCGACCATCTTCACGCGCAGTTCCTGGAAATCGATCGTCATCTTGTCAACCCGCCCGCCGCAGCAGGCACCCCTCGTCAGCCGTTCGAAACACCGCCGTCCGTTCGAAACGGCGTGTCACTCCTGTCCGGCCGATGCTTGCGGCAAATACGCCGGTTCACCGCTGCCGGTGTCGAAACCGAACGCAACCCCGTCGGGTGCGCGGTCTGGAGGCCTCGGCCGGAATCGAACCGGCGTGCAAGGATTTGCAGTCCTCTGCGTAACCACTCCGCCACGAGGCCTCACCGCCCGAAGCGTTCTGGGCGCTTCAATAGGTTGAGGGCAAATGGGCGTCAAGCGCGCAAGCGCGGTTCTGAAAAGAATCCTCTGCGGCATTCTGAATGCTTCGCGTGTAAAGATGATGCAGCACTGCGATCGCCGTTTGCCCGCATTTCGGCGACCGGCTCCACCCTGATACCTGTATCATCGGGGACTTCCCTCAATTGCGGCGTCGAACCCGCCGCCTGCCCCTGCGTTCCGCCCACCACAGTTCGAAGCGCCGCCTCCAGCGCCGCACGGTGGCGAACTCGTAGGAAAGCACCAGGATGCCGAGCGGTATCATCCAGAAGCCGAGCACCGGAAGAAATCCGAGCATGCCGAGGAATATGAGCGCCACGCCGATGACAATGCGCAGCCGGCGCGAGCGCGGCATGGCGAACTCGCGCCCCATGACCGAAATCCGACGCGGCCGCGGATCGCCGCTTTCCGTGGTTTTGCTGTCGTCGCTCACCGCTTGTCCAATTGGTTGCCCGGCTTCCTGGAGCGGACACGGCACCGACAGACGGCACCCTACAGCGCGCTCATCGGCACATATGAGATGGAGCCTCGTGAAAGGCCAGAGCGGCGGCAACAAATTCCGGGAAAATGCGGAATTGGTGCTTTGCAAAGGCAAAGACTGTTGCTATGAGGCAGCCACATTGCGCGAGCAGGCTATTCCCCGGTAGCTCAGCGGTAGAGCAACCGGCTGTTAACCGGTTGGTCGATGGTTCGAATCCGTCCCGGGGAGCCACTTTCTTTTCAGACCGCTCGCAGACTCCACAACTGGTCTTTCCCTACGACGCGTTGTGCAGTCTGGTTCCCGCTGCTCCAGCTTGGTTTTTTGAAGCGTCGCTGAATCACAAATCGTTCGCGCTGCCGGTCACACCGCGCAACCGTAACATCCGATAATCGTGTCCGCCTCAAGCGAGGTCGGACCGCAACCGATGATCGCCGATGAACAACAAGCGGGCAATCCGCCCCCCTTGCGCAGTCAAGCATCTTCTCTCTGGAATACAAAAGTCAGGCTTGGGAAGCTATCGCCGGGAAATGGTGGGCGCGACAGGGATTGAACCTGTGACCCCACCCGTGTGAAGGGTGTGCTCTCCCGCTGAGCTACGCGCCCGATCGCAAGGTTCCGGCAAAAGGGAGGAGCATTTCTTGGAAATGCCCGATGGGTTTCGCCGCGCCGGCTCGCGAAAGTGCCGCGATATAAGGGAGCCTGCCCGGTCAAGTCAAGGACGTATCAGCGCACCAGCGCGGCAACCAGTTCGTCCACCATATCGGTCGTCAGCTCATCGAAATGCGAGATGATCCGCGACGGCTCAAATTCCCGCACATGCCTGTCCGTATAGCCGAAATCGACGGCGATGACCGGAATGCCTGCCGCCTTGGCCGTGTCGATGTCGGTGCGTGAATCCCCGACCATCACCGCGCGGGCCGGATCGCCTCCCGCCAGCCTGATCGTTTCGGAAAGATGGCGCGGGTCGGGCTTGCGGAATGGAAACGTGTCTGCGCCGCAGATCGCGGCGAAGCGCGGGGCAAGGCCGAGAGACCCGAGCAGCGCTGTAGACAACCGCTCGTATTTGTTGGTGCAGACCGCAGCGATATAGCCAGCCGCGGCAAGACGGTCGAGTGCCGCCAGCACGCCGGGAAACGGCTGCGATCGCCCGGGCATGTTGGCGCCGTAGTGGTCGAGGAACGCCGCCTGAAGCTCGTCGAGGCTGGCGGGGGCGAGTTCCAGCCGCTGGGCGGCGAAGGCGCGCTCGATCATGACCCGGCTGCCCATACCGACGAAGCGGCGCAGTTGCTGAGGGTCGGCGCCGGTGAGGCCGGCTGCCTCGAGGCAGTGATTGAGGCTGTCGAGCAGATCGGGCGCGGTGTCGATCAGGGTTCCGTCGAGATCGAAGACGATGATGGGGCGGGTCATGGCTGTTCCACTGCGTTCAATGCGCGCCAGCGATACTCCGGGACGACGGCGCGGGCAAGCTTGGGCCGCCGCTGTGCCGCAGACCGCATGCCGACCCAATCAAGGACTTTGCCCGGCGCGGCAAAGCTGTTACGACGCAGGCGAACTTTCGGGATGGGATCGATGGACGCCAGACAGTTGAAGATCGAGGCGGCGCGGCTCGCGCTTTCGCATGTCGAGAGCGGCATGCGCCTTGGCATCGGCACTGGATCGACTGCCGAGGAGTTCGTCCGGCTGCTCGCCGCCCGGATCGATGGGGAAGGTCTGTCCGTCATCGGCGTGCCGACCTCGGAGCGGACGGCCGACCTGTGCCGGGCGCTGGGCGTTCCCCTGGCCACGCTGGACACCCTGCCGGAGCTCGACCTGACGATCGACGGCGCCGACGAGATCGACGGACGGCTGTCGCTGATCAAGGGCGGCGGCGGCGCGCTGCTGCGCGAGAAGATCGTGGCGGCAGCCTCGGCGCGCATGCTGGTGATCGCCGATTCCTCGAAGGTCGTGACGACGCTCGGCCGCTTTCCGCTGCCGATCGAAGTCAATCCCTTCGGCCTGAAAGCGACCGAGATCGCCATCGCCAAGGCCACTGCCCGCCTCGGCCTGAACGGCCCGCTCGTCCTGCGCATGGCCGGTGACGCCGCCTTCGTAACCGATGGCGGCCACTACATCATCGACGCATCTTTTGGCCTCATTCCCGATACACAAGCGCTCAGCGATGCTCTTCATGCCATTCCCGGCGTGGTCGAGCACGGTCTTTTCATCGGCCTGGCGTCCACGGCTGTCGTCGCGGATGCCGGCGGTGTCAGGACGCTGCGCCCAGCAGGATAACTCAAGGAGTTTCGACGCTCATGAACCTCGCCATCCGTTCCCGCCGCATCGCCGTCGCCTTCGGGGCGCTCGCTCTTGCCGCGAGCGCCGTCCTGCCCGCCACGGCGCAGGACATCGCCGAACCGCATCTTTCGGCGGCGCGTTCGGTGCTGACGGCGCTGCGCGCCACCGAGGAGTTCGATTTCATCCTGCCCGGGGCGGCGCAATCGCTGAAGAGCGAGCTGATCCAGAAGAACCCCGATCTTCAGGCGCTCATCATAGAGGTGGTCGACAACACCGCCTTCGCCCTGGCCGCGCGGCGCGGCGACCTCGAGCGCGAGGCGGCGACGATCTACGCGCGCGCATACAGCGAGGCCGAACTGAACGAGATTTCGGCCTTCTACAATTCCGCCACAGGCAAGAAGCTGCTCAGCGAAAGCCCGATCGTCACCCGCGAGGTGATTCGCGCCGCCGAGATCTGGCAGAACGGCATTGCCCGCGACCTCGCCCAGCAGGCGGGCGAGGAACTTGCCAAGCGCGTCGGAGCGAACCAGCCCCAGCAGCAGGAAGGCGCAGCCCCGCAGCAGCAATAGCGCGCGCCCGAGGCACCGTCTTCGTCAAGCCCGGCCACGCGCCGGGCTTTTCTTTTGCTGCCCGAGTGCATAGGTGTGACCTCGCACGAGCAACACCCGGAGCCTGCCATGCCTGAATTCGACTATGACCTCTTCGTCATTGGCGGCGGCTCCGGCGGGGTTCGCGCAGCAAGGCTGGCGGCCGCCATGGGCAAGCGCGTCGCGATCGCCGAGGAATACCGTTTCGGCGGCACCTGCGTCATCCGCGGCTGCGTTCCGAAGAAGCTGTTCGTCTACGCCTCGCAATTCCCCGAGCATTTCGAGGACGCCGCCGGCTATGGCTGGACGGTCGGCGACACGAGCTTCGACTGGCCGACGCTGATCGCCAACAAGGACAGGGAGATCGCCCGCCTCGAGGGCCTCTATCGCCGCGGCCTTGAGAATGCCGGCGCCGAGATCATCGAGAGCCGGGCCGTGCTGGAAGGTCCCCACACAATCCGCATCGTGGCTCTTGGCAGGGTCGTCACCGCCCGCCACATCCTGATCGCCACCGGCGGGCGGGCAAGCCTCCACCCGGCGCTCCCCGGCGTCGAGCACACCATTACCTCGAACGAGGCGTTCGACCTCAAGGCGCTGCCGCGCGCCGTCGCCGTCGCCGGCGGCGGCTACATCGCGGTCGAGTTCGCGAACATATTCCACGGCCTCGGCGTCGAGACCACGCTCGTCTATCGCGGCAAGGAGATACTGAGCCGCTTCGACATGGATATGCGCCGCGGCCTGCACACGGCGATGGAGGCCAAGGGCATCCGCATCGTCACCCAGGCGGTTGCCCACGGCGTCGACAAGCGCGCCGATGGCCGTCTCGACATTTCGCTCTCCAACGACGAGCGGCTGACCGTCGACCAGTTCATGCTGGCGCTCGGCCGCACGCCCAACACCGAGGGACTCGGCCTGGAAGCAGCCGGCGTCGAGACCGGGGCGACGGGCGAAATCGTCGTCGACGATTATTCGTGCACCAACATCGGGCACATCTACGCCGTCGGCGACGTCACCAATCGCGTGCAGCTGACGCCTGTCGCCATCCATGAAGCGATGTGTTTCCTCGACACGGTCTATCGCGACAAGCCGACAAAGCCGGATTTCGACGCCATCCCCACCGCCGTGTTCTCCCAACCTGAGATCGGCACCGTGGGCTTGTCGGAGGACGAGGCGTCCCGGCGCTTCGATGCGCTCGAAATCTACCGCGCCGAGTTCCGCCCGATGCGCCACACGCTCTCGGGGCGGCAGGAAAGGATGATCATGAAGCTGGTCGTCGACGCCGCCACGCGCCGGGTGCTCGGCGCGCATGTGCTCGGGCCCGATGCCGGCGAGATGGCGCAGCTTCTCGGCATAGCCGTCAAGGCGCGGCTGACCAAGGACGATTTCGACACCACGATGGCGCTTCATCCGAGCGCAGCGGAGGAACTCGTCACCATGTATCAGCCATCCTATCTGGTGCGCGACGGCGCCCGGGTCTGACCCGGGCGCGCAAGCTCCGCGCCACTTTCCACCCTGCCCTCGCAGAACGCGCCGGCGTGGCTTTGCCTTGGCCGCACACGGTGCTATGAGGGGCCACATTTTCCAACCCAACTGCGGGGTTTCTCCCGCATTTCCCAATATCGAGGGGGTTTCCCATGGCGAAGATCAAGGTGGCAAATCCGGTCGTCGAGCTCGACGGCGACGAGATGACGCGCATCATCTGGCAGCTCATCAAGGACAAGCTGATCAACCCCTACCTCGACGTCGATCTGCATTATTACGATCTCGGCATGGAGTATCGTGACCAGACCGACGATCAGGTGACGGTCGATGCCGCCAACGCCATCAAGAAGTACGGTGTCGGCGTCAAATGCGCTACCATCACCCCCGACGAGGCCCGCGTCGAGGAATTCGGCCTCAAGAAGATGTGGAAGTCGCCCAACGGCACCATCCGCAACATTCTTGGCGGCGTCATCTTCCGCGAGCCGATCATCATGAAGAACGTGCCGCGCCTCGTGCCGGGCTGGACCCAGCCCATCGTCGTCGGCCGCCATGCTTTCGGCGACCAGTATCGCGCCACCGATTTCCGCTTCCCCGGCAAGGGCAAGCTGACCATCAAGTTCGTCGGCGAGGACGGCCAGACGATCGAGCACGAGGTGTTCGACGCGCCGGGCTCGGGCGTCGCCATGGCCATGTACAACCTCGACGATTCGATCCGCGACTTCGCCCGCGCCTCGCTGAACTACGGCCTGCTGCGCAACTATCCGGTCTATCTGTCGACCAAGAACACCATCCTGAAGGCCTATGACGGCCGCTTCAAGGATATCTTCCAGGAGGTCTACGAGGCCGAGTTCGCCCCGGCCTTCAAGGAAAAGAAGATCTGGTATGAGCATCGCCTGATCGACGACATGGTGGCATCGAGCCTGAAATGGTCGGGCGGTTATGTCTGGGCGTGCAAGAACTATGACGGCGACGTGCAGTCTGACACCGTCGCGCAGGGCTACGGCTCGCTCGGCCTGATGACCTCCGTCCTGATGACGCCGGACGGCCGGACGGTCGAGGCCGAAGCCGCGCACGGCACCGTCACCCGCCACTATCGCCAGCACCAGAAGGGCGAGGAGACCTCGACCAACTCGATCGCCTCGATCTTCGCCTGGACGCGCGGCCTCGCCCACCGCGCCAAGCTCGACGACAATGCCGAGCTGAAGCGCTTTGCCGACACGCTGGAGCGCGTCTGCGTCCAGACCGTCGAGTCCGGCTACATGACCAAGGATCTGGCCCTGCTGATCGGCGCCGACCAGCCGTGGCTCTCGACCACGGGTTTCCTCGACAAGATCGACGAGAACCTCCAGAAGGCCATGGCCTGATCGCCTTCCTTTCCATCAGGCCGGCAGCGATCGAAAGGCGGCTTAAAAGCCGCCTTTCCCTTTTCTCACGAAGGCGTGAACGAGGATCGGCAACAACAGCCGAACGATCGACGCGCTGCCGCGTTATCCGTTTGGTTTATCGCCTGAATCAACGGAGAATTCCATGCGCTACAGAAACATCCTGCTCGGACTCGCGGCTGGCAGTCTGATGACCGGAGCCGCCTTGGCTCAGACCGCGCTGGTCGAGGTCAACGACAACGTCCATGTGGCCGCATTCGGCGCGATAGCCGATCAGGTGGACGACTGGGACGTTTACGACGCTTCGGGCGTCGAGATCGGCGAGGTCGAGGAGGTTGTCGGCCCGGACGCCGGAACGCCGTCGGCGCTGGTTATCGACTTTGACGGCAAGGCCGGCTACGCCGACCGCGACGTCGTCATTCCCCTTGATCAGTTCACGCGGGAGAACAACCGGCTGACGCTGAATGCAGCGCCGGAGGCCGTCAGCGCCATGGAAACGTGGAACGACTGATCCGCCGTGGGGCGGAGACGACATCCGGATGTCGGGTTCGGATATAGCAAGGGCCGCGCTTCGCGGCCCTTTTGCTTATCCGAGGGCGGCGAGGCCGGGGAACGTTTCGAGCAGCCAGTAAGCCATCGCCTGCATGCCGCCGGTCAGGAACAGGATGCCCGCCAGCACCAGCAGCACCCCCATCACCTTCTCGACGCGACCGAGATGGACCCGGAACCGGCCGAGGAAACGCATGAACGCGCCGGAAAACAATGCCGCGAGCAGAAACGGGATGCCGAGGCCGAGCGAATAGGCGGCGAGCAGCATCGCCCCCTCGCCCACCGTCTCGCGGCCGCCGGCCAGCGTCAGGATCGGCCCCAGCACCGGGCCGATGCACGGCGTCCAGCCGAAGGCGAAGGCGAGCCCCATCAGATAGGCGCCGAGCGCATTGGCCGGCTTGCCCGCGCCCTGGAACCGCGCCTCGCGCGACAGCAGCGGAATGCGGATGACGCCGAGGAAGTTCAGCCCCATGGCGATAATGAGGATGCCGGCCACCACCGCCAGTTCCTGCTGCCATGTTCTGAGCAGGCCGCCGATCGACGAAGCGCCAGCGCCGAGCGCGACGAACACCGTGGTGAAGCCGAGGACGAAGGCCAGCGATGCGCCGACCAGCGCAAGCCGCGCCGGCGCTGCCGCCATTGCCGGCCCTCCGGCCGCGTCCATGACGGCGGCCCCGCCGGCGGGACGTGCCGCATCACCGCGGAAATCGTCGATCGAAACCCCGGCCATGTAGCATAGGTAGGGAGGAACCAGCGGCAGCACGCAAGGCGACAGGAACGACAGCGCCCCCGCGCCGACGGCGCTCATATAGCCGATGTCGATTGCCATGCGCGCAAACTCCCGCTTCCAAAGTCCGCGCCTGATATAGCCCCTCGCCCGCCAAGCCTCCAATCACCAAAGCGTGGCATAGGGTCGCTGTTCATCGGCCGCGACAGGATGGTTCCGGTTCGACGCGGGCGATCTGGATCGAGGATAAGTCCGACCGGCCGCGCCGGCACGGTCCAGCGCATCCTGCACGACATCGAAAACGGCGGCCGGCGCCGCCAGCCGGACTGGTGGATCGTGCGGATAGATCTATCCGCACGTTCCCGTTACGCGCACAGAAGCGTCACCTATAATGAATTGATATTGTTTTATTTTTCGTTGGTGAGCGCGCAGGGGTTCGAACCCTGGACCTACTGATTAAAAGTCAGTTGCTCTACCGGCTGAGCTACGCGCTCCCGAAAGCGCGCAGCGCTTCGAAATTGGGCCGGAACATAAGAACGCATCGCGTTGCGGTCAACCGCAAAACTGCATCGTCCGGCACGACTGCGCCGAGCCGGCCGGGCGCCGCCGAAAGCGGCCTCAAACCCGCTCGAGTGCCACCGCGATGCCCTGACCGACGCCGATGCACATCGTCGCCAGCGCCAGTCTTCCGCCACGCTCGCGCAGCTCGAGCGCCGCCGTGCCGGCGATGCGCGCGCCCGACATGCCGAGCGGATGGCCGAGCGCGATGGCGCCGCCATTCGGGTTCACATGGGCGGCGTCCTCGGCGATGCCGAGCTGGCGCAGCACGGCGATGCCCTGCGCGGCGAATGCCTCGTTCAGCTCGATCACATCGAAATCGGCAGGCGTGATCCCGAGCCGGGCGGCGAGCTTCTGCGTCGCAGGCGCCGGACCGATCCCCATGATCCGCGGCTCGACGCCGGCGACGGCGCCCCCGACGAAGCGGGCGATCGGCGTCAGGCCGTATTTCTTCACCGCCGCTTCGGAAGCGACGATCAGCGCCGCCGCGCCGTCATTGACCCCCGAGGCGTTGCCCGCCGTCACCGTGCCGCCTTCCTTGCGGAACGGCGTCGCCAGCTTCGCCAGCGATTCGAGCGTCGTGCCGGCGCGCGGATGCTCGTCCCTGTCGACGACGACCGGATCGCCCTTGCGTTGCGGGATCGTCACCGCGATGATTTCCTTCGCCAGCCGGCCATTGGCTTGCGCGGCGACCGCCTTGTCCTGGCTGCGGACGGCGAAGGCATCCTGGTCGGCCCGCGAGACGCCGAACTCGGCCGCGACATTCTCGCCGGTCTCCGGCATCGAATCGATGCCGTACTGCTTCTTCATCACCGGATTGACGAAACGCCAGCCGATGGTGGTGTCGTAGATCTCGGCGTTTCGTGAGAACGCGGCATCGGCTTTGGGCATCACGAAGGGCGCGCGGCTCATGCTCTCGACACCGCCGGCGATCAGCAGATCGGCCTCGCCAGCCTTGATGGCGCGGGCGCAGATCGTCAGCGCATCCATGCCAGAGCCGCAAAGCCGGTTGACGGTGGCGCCGGCAACAATCTGCGGCAGCCCCGCCAGAAGCAGCGACATCCGCGCGACGTTGCGATTGTCCTCTCCGGCCTGGTTGGCGCAGCCATAGACCACGTCGTCGACCGCCTCCCAGTCGATGCCTGCATTGCGCGCCATCAGCGCCCTCAGCGGCACAGCGCCAAGATCGTCGGCCCTGACGGCGGACAGCGAGCCACCAAAACGGCCGATGGGGGTGCGCACGTAATCGCAGATATAGGCTTCGCTCATGTCGAAACTCCGCAAGGATCAGGACCGGCGGCAGCGACGCCGGGCATGGGGTGGGCGCATACGGACGAAACCGCATCCGGGCGTCGCCGCCGAACACCTGCCGGCTTCCGCCGCCAGCAGCCTTATGCGAGCGCGGCGTTGGCGACAATGTATTTGTGCGATATATACAATTTGTTCGGATATCGCACTTCGATAGTGTGAAACCGCCGATAAGCCCATGAAAGCGACGACCACGGGGAAATGCAATGACCATTGCCGAACGCGACATCATGCACGGTCTCGCCAAGGGGCTGGCGGTGATCGAGACCTTCGCAACGGAACGGCCGCGCCAGACCATCGCCGAAGTGTCCGCCTTGTCCGGGCTCGACCGCGCGACGGCAAGGCGCTGCCTGCTGACGCTTTCCCATCTCGGCTATGCCGACCATGACGGCAAGTTCTTCACGCTGACGCCGCGCGTGCTGCGGCTGGGCACCGCATGCCTTGCCGCCATGCCGCTGCCGCAGATCGTCCAGCCATTGCTCGACCGGCTTTCCGACGAGTTGGGGGAAAGTTCCTCGGTCTCGATCCTCGACGGGTCGGACATCGTCTATGTCGCCCGTGCGGCCCAGCGCAAGGTGATGTCGATCAGCCTGATGGCGGGTTCCCGGCTGCCGGCCTATTGCACCTCGATGGGCCGTGTCCTTCTGGCGGCGATGCCGCAGGCGCATGCCCGCGCCCTGCTGGATTCATGGCCCCGGCCGGCACGGACGATCCACACGCGCACCGAAATCGACCCGATCCTCGACGATCTCGCACGCGTCGCCGCCCAGGGCTACGCGCTCAACGATCAGGAGGTCGAGATCGGCCTGCGCTCGATCGCCGTCCCGGTGCTGAATGCCCGTGGCGTCACCATTGCGGCAATGAATGTCGGCGTTCCGGCCACTCATGCGCGGGCAGAGGCACTTGTCGATCTCTACCTGCCGGCACTGCGGACTGTGCAGGCGGAACTGCGCACCATGCTGACCTGAGGACGTCCGGCCGAAGCAAAAAGGGCGACCCGCTACAGGCCGCCCCTTCCTCTTCCGGCAATGACGCGCAGGTTTACTGCGGCAGCTTGTCGTCCACGCCCTCGACGTAGAAGTTCATGCCGAGCAGAACGCCGTCCTCGGCGACTTCGCCGTCGGCGAGCCAGTCCGAACCGTCCTGCTTCTTGATCGGGCCGGTGAAGGGGTGCAGTTCGCCCGCCTTGATCTTGGCCTCGATCTCCTCGGCCTTGGCCTTCACGTCGTCAGGCATGTTGGTGTAGGGCGCCATGGTCAGGATGCCTTCCTTCAGGCCATCCCAGATCGCGCCTGTCTCCCAGCTGCCGTCGGCAACCTGCTTGATGCGCTTGACGTAGTAGTTGCCCCAAGTGTCGATGATGGCGGTCAGCTGCGTCTCCGGGCCGGCCGCGATCATGTCGGAAGCCTGCCCGAAAGCCTTGATGCCGCGCTCGGCCGCAATCTGGATTGGCGCGGTCGAGTCGGTGTGCTGGGTGATGATGTCGACGCCCTGGTCGATCAGCGCCTTGGCCGCATCGGCCTCGCGGGCGGCGTCGTGCCAGGTGTTGCTCCATATCACCTTGAGCTTGAAGTCGGGATTGACGGTCTGCGCGCCGAGCACGAAGGCGTTGATACCCATCACCACTTCCGGGATCGGGAACGAGGCGATGTAGCCGGCTACGCCCTTTTCGGAAACCGAAGCCGCGATCACGCCCTGAATGTAGCGGCCCTCATAAAAGCGCGCATTGTAGGAGGCCATGTTCGGCAGGGTCTTGTAGCCGGTGGCGTGCTCGAACTTCACGTCCGGGAACTTCTCCGCGACGGCCAGCGTCTGGTCCATGAAGCCGAACGAGGTGGTGAAGATCACGTCGCATTCCGAACGCGCGAAGCGCTCGATGGTGCGCTGGGCGTCCGCGCCTTCGGGCACGCTCTCGACGAACACGGTCTCGACCGCATCGCCCAGTTCCTTCTCGACCTGAAGACGGCCGATGTCGTGCGCCTGGGTCCAGCCGCCATCGGTGCGCGGACCGACATAGACGAAGCAGGCCTTGGTCTTGTCCTGCGCGAGCGCGGCCGCCGGGGCGAGAACCACCGCCGATGCCGCGAGAGCCAGAAGGTACTTTTTCATGGGTAGTTCATCCTCTGAGGGTTACGATTCCGGATGGTGATCTCATTATGCGGCTAACGATCCGGGACGAACGGCCGGCCGAGGCAGGCCGGCGTGTTCAGGAGCGTCAGCCGCCGGTTGCGCGAGATTAGAACAAGAACCACGATGGTTGCCAGATAGGGCAGCGAAGAAAGCAGTTGAGAAGGAATGGGCCAGCCGAGCGCCTGCGCGTGCAACTGGCCGATGGTGACGGCGCCGAACAGATAGGCCCCCGCCAGCGCCCGCCAGGGCCGCCACGAGGCGAACACGACCAGCGCCAGCGCGATCCAGCCCCGGCCGGCGCTCATGCCCTCGACCCATTGCGGCACGTAGACCAGCGCGAGATAGGCCCCGGCAAGCCCGGCGCAGCCGCCGCCGAACAGCACGGCCATATAGCGGATCGCGATGACGTTGATGCCGAGCGCGTGCGCCGAGCCATGATTGTCGCCGACCGAGCGCAGCGTCAGCCCGGCCCTGGTGTAGAACAGGAACCAGGCGGTGCCGGCGGTCAGCAGGATTGAGATGTAGAAGATCGGATCCTGCCCGAACACCAGCCGCCCGACATAGGGCAGGTCGGTGAGGAAGGGGATATAGAGCGGCATCATCTTGACGCCGGGCTGGCCGACGAAGCCTTCGCCGATCATGCCCGAAAGGCCGAGGCCGAGCAGGGTCAGCGCCAGCCCCGTTGCCACCTGGTTGGTGACGAGCGTCAGGGTCAGGAAAGCGAACAGCAGCGAGAACAGCGCGCCGACGATGATCGCCGCCAACGCGCCGAGCCAGGGCGAGCCGGTGGTCAGCGCCACGGCGAATCCGGTGACGGCGCCCATGATCATCATGCCCTCGACACCAAGGTTGAGCACGCCCGAACGCTCGACGACCAGTTCTCCGATCGCCGCGATCAGCAGCGGCGTCGCCGCCGTCGCAATGGTGATGAGGACCGATTCAAGCATGTTCAGCCTCCCCCGCCGCGGCCGCCTTGGGGCGGGTAATGCGGATGCGATAGTGGATCAGCGTGTCGCAGGCGAGCACGAAGAACAGGATCAGCCCCTGGAAGGCGCGCACCACCTTGTCCGACAGCCCGACCGATATCTGCGCCGCCTCGCCGCCGAGATAGGTGAGCGCCAGGACAAGGCCGGCGGCGACGATGCCGAGCGGGTTCAGCCGGCCGAGAAAGGCGACGATGATCGCGGTAAAACCGTAGCCGGGCGAAATGTTCGGCCGAAGCTGCCCGACCGCCCCGGCGATTTCCGAGATGCCGGCAAGCCCCGCGAGCGCACCGGCCACGGCAAAGGCGAAGATGGTCATCTTCCCGGCCGAAAAGCCGGCGAAGCGGCCTGCGCGCGGACTCTGGCCGAGAACCTTGACCTCGAACCCCTTCAGCGTCTTCGACAGGAGAAACCACACCAGAACGGCGGCGACCAACGCGAAGACGAAGCCCCAATGGGCGCGCCCCGATTCGGGCAGGATTTCCGGCAGGATCGCTTGAGGATGGAAAGAGCGGGTCTCGGGAAAGTTCATGCCGCCGGGGTTGCGCCACGGCCCGCGCACCAGCCAGTCGAGGAACAGCTGGGCGACATAGACCAGCATCAGGCTGGTCAGGATCTCGTTGGTATTGAAGCGCACCTTGAGGATGGCCGGGATCAGCGCATAGCCCGCGCCCGCCGCCATGCCCATGATCAGCATCAGCGGCAGAACGAACCAGAACTGGAAATCGGGCAGCAGAACCGGCAGCGCCGAACCGATCACCGCACCGATCAGGAACTGGCCCTCGGCGCCGATATTCCAGTTGTTGGACAGGAAGCAGACCGACAGCCCGACGGCGATCAGGATCAGCGGCGCGGCCTTGATCGCCAGTTCGTGCAGCGACCACACCTCCATCAGCGGGTCGATGAAATAGTAATAGAGCGTGGTCGTCGGGTTCTTGCCGAGCGCCATGAACAGGATGGCCCCGGCGACGAGCGTCAGCGCGAAGGCGATGAACGGCGACAGCGCCGAGAACAGGCGCGATTGCTGTGGCCGTTTGACGAGTTCGATGCGCATCAGGCTGCCTCTCCGCTGTGCCGGGCGCCATGGCCGGTGTCCGCCCCGCCCATCAAAAGGCCGATCCGTTCGGCCGTCGCCTCGGCGATAGGGATGGGCGCGGAAAGCTGCCCGTCATGCATGACGGCGATGGAGTCGGAAACCTCGAACAGTTCGTCGAGATCCTGGCTGATGACGAGAACCGCCGAGCCGCTGCGGGCAAGATCGACCAGCGCCTGGCGGATACGGGCGGCGGCGCCGGCATCGACGCCCCATGTCGGCTGGTTGACGATGAGAACGGCAGGCTTGCGGTCGAGTTCGCGGCCGATGATGAACTTCTGCAAATTCCCGCCGGAAAGCGACGCTGCTTCGGGGTCTTCCGCGCTTTTCCTCACATCCATTTCAGTGACGATGCGCCGTGCCGCTGCCGCGATCGGTCCGGTGCGGACAATGCCCAGCCGGCCGAGAAATGCCCGTGCATCGGTCTTGAAGCGCGACAGGAGCAGATTTTCCGACAGCTTCATGTAAGGAGCCGCGCCATGTCCCAGCCGCTCCTCCGGCACGAAGGCCGCGCCCAGCAGCCTGCGCCCGGAGATGTCGAGCCGTCCGACCGGATTGCCGCGAATGCGCACCACGTCGGCGCTTTCTTGCAGCGCCTCGCCCGACACCGCCTCGAAGAACTCGCCCTGCCCGTTGCCGGCGACGCCGGCGATGCCGAGGATTTCACCGGCCTTCAGGCTGAGCCAGATGTTGCGGAGCGGAATCGAGAACGGGCCGGCCGGCTTGCGCGACAACCCGCATATGCCGAGAAGCTCGGCCGGTTCCTGCACAGCGTGCACGGCCTCGCGGCGAATCGCCAGCACCTCGCTGCCGACCATCATCCGCGCCAGCGAGGCAGCGGTTTCCTTGCGCGGGTCGCAATGCCCGACCACCTTGCCGTGGCGCAGAACGGTGGCGCGGTCGCAAAGCCGCTTCACTTCTTCCAGCCGGTGCGAAATGTAGAGGATCGACTTGCCCTCGTCGCGAAGCCGCTCCAGCGTCTCGAACAGCTTGTCGGCCTCCTGCGGCGTCAGCACCGAGGTCGGCTCGTCGAGGATGATGAGTTCCGGCTTCTGCAGCAGGCAACGGATGATCTCGATGCGCTGGCGCTCGCCGACCGACAGGTCGCCGACCAGTGCATAAGGGTCGAGCGGCAGCCCGTAAGCCTTGGAAACGCTGTGCGCCTTCTCGGCGATCTCGATGATGGAGGTGCCGTCATCGAGCGAAAGCAGGATGTTCTCGGCTGCCGTCAGTGCCTCGAACAGCGAGAAATGCTGGAAAACCATGCCGATGCCGAGTTTGCGCGCCTGGCCGGGGCTCTTGATCGAGACCTTGGTTCCGTTCCAGAAGATGTCGCCCGAGGCCGGCTCAAGCGAGCCGAACAGCATCTTGACGAAGGTCGACTTGCCGGCGCCGTTCTCGCCGAGAAGCGCGTGGATCTCGCCCTTCCCGATGGTCAGGTCGATATTGTCGCAAGCCTTGAGCTGGCCGAATATCTTCGTCAGCCCGCGCACCTCAAGCAGAGGCGCGGCGCCGTTATCGCGCGTTTCGCTCACAGTGCCTCCCGGTTCCGGTTTTGGACGTGTTCTGTGTTCCCGAAGGTCATGGTAGGCGCGGCCTTGTTTCGGCGCAAACTCATAGTTTCGTTGAAAGTGCATCAAGTCTTTCAATCCAGAGCCACGCAATCGCCAGCCGATCAAAGGCTGACGATTGCACTTTCGGGATGAAATCAGGGGATCAGCACCGTCGTGCCGGTGGTCTTGCGGCCTTCGAGATCGCGATGCGCCTGCGCCGCCTCGGACAGGGGATAACGCTGGTTGATGCGGATTTCGACAGCGCCCGAACGCACGACGTCGAACAGCGCCGCAGCGCTTTCCTCGAGTTGCGCCCGGCTGGCAATATAGGCGAACAGCGTCGGGCGGGTCAGGTAGAGCGAGCCCTTCTGCGACAGGATGCCGATATTGACCGGCGGCACCGCGC
>JBLJBS010000129.1:0-3488 GCA_047637695.1 Aquamicrobium sp.
ACATGCTGAAGATCGTCGGCGAGGACCAGGTGACGCTGAAGGTCACGGTCGCCGAGGTGTCGCGCAACGTGATGAAGCAGCTCGGCGTCAACATGATCGGCTCGGGCTCTCTCGACGGCATCCAGTGGGGCGCGATCAGCGACAATTTCACCGGTCTGGGCAAATATCTTTCACCTTCGCAGCTGTCGGTCAGCGGATCGCTGATCGACGCCTACCTCAACGCGATGGAGCAGGCCGGCGTGATGAAGACGCTGGCGGAGCCGACGCTGACAGCCGTCTCCGGCGAGAAGGCGACGTTCAAGGTCGGCGGCGAGTTCAATATGGTGAGGAACCAGGAGGTCGACGACAAGACCGGCGGCCTCAGCTACGAGATACAGCAGATCGAGTACGGCATCGGGCTGGAATTCATGCCGGTGGTGCTGTCGCCCGGCCGCATCAGCCTGAAGATCAGGACCCAGGTCTCGGAGCCGACTTCGGAAGGTTCGGTCGCGTTGTCGAGCGGCGTCACCCGGCCGGGCCTGAACATAATCTCGCTCCGCAAGCGCCTCGCCGACACCACGGTCGAGCTTCCCTCCGGCGGCTCGATGATGATCGCCGGCCTTGTCCGCGACGATGTGCGCCAGGTCGCGGCAGGATTGCCCGGCCTGTCGAAGGTGCCGGTTCTCGGCACGCTGTTCCGCAGCCGCGATTTCGTGCGCAACGAGACCGAGCTGGTCATCATCGTCACGCCCTATCTGTCGAAGCCGGTGGCGCGCACGGCGCTCGCCAAGCCCGACGACAATTTCAACCCGGCCAGCGACGGCGCCGGCATGTTCCTGAACCGCGTCAACCGCGTCTACGGCACCATGCAGACCGACAGGCCCGCCGGACGCTATCACGGCGTCGTCGGCTTCATCTACAAGTGATCGGGGACAGACCGATGTCTGACAGGTTCCTCCATTCCGTTTCGTCGCAGCGCATGGCCGGCATTGCCGCCATCGCCGTCGCCGCTGCTCTTGTCTCCGGTTGCGCCAACCGCGACTCGATCAAGGTCGGCTCGATTCCCGACGACTATCGCACCAACCATCCGATCGTCATCGCCGAGCGGGACAAGACCATCGACATTCCGGTCGGCATGGCCGACCGCGGCATGACGCGGTTGCAGAAGGTGGCGGTAGACGGCTTCATCGCCGACTACGACCGCCGCGCCGCGCCGCTGGTCGGCATCATGGTGCCTTACGGCTCCGGCAATCAGCATGCTGCCTCCGTCGTCGCCGCCGATCTCGTCAAGCGCATGCGCAAGGCCGGGGTTCCGGAAGGCCGCATCCTGCACGAGCCCTACGATGCCGCGCGCTATGGCGACTCGGCTCCGATCCGGCTGTCCTATGCCGAGATGAAGGCCTCGACCGGGCCCTGCGGCCGCTGGCCGGGCGACATGCTGGAAAACAGCGAGAACAAGCACTGGGCAAATTTCGGCTGTTCCTACCAGAACAACCTCGCCGCCCAGATCGCCAATCCCGCCGACCTGCTCGGACCGCGCAAGCCCGGCGATATCGACGCGAAGAACAGGTCGGATGCGATCGACCAGTATCGCGAGCGGGCCATAGCAGACGACATGCGCGGCAACCGCGAAGTCGAGTATTGATGAGCCGAGGGGGCGCATGACATGAGCAATCTCGCCTATGACGCCGACCTGCCGGCTGAGCCGGCATCGGAAGCCGAAGTCTCGGCCATGGCCGAACTGCGGCCGGTGCCGCGCATCTCGATCCAGGCCTTCTGCGAGACGGAAGCCGTCGCCGGCTCGATCGAGCGCGCCGGCGCCGACCGCCGCATGGCCAAGACCCATCTCAAGGTGCACAGGGGCGGCATGGCCACCGCCATCGAATTCTACCAGTCGGCGCAGACGCCGAACCTGATCATCGTCGAATCACGCGAAGAGCCGAAGCGGCTGATGGAAACGCTGTCGCAGCTGGCCGAGGTTTGCGATCCGTCGACGAAGGTCGTCGTCGTCGGGCACTACAACGACGTCTGGCTCTATCGCGAGCTGATCCGCTTCGGCATTTCCGAATATGTCGTCGCCCCGATCTCGATGGCCGACATCCTGTCGGTCATATCGACGATCTTCGTCGATCCGGCCGCCGCGCCCATCGGCCGCTCCATCGCCTTCATCGGCGCCAAGGGCGGCGTCGGCTCGTCGACGCTGGCGCACAATGTCGGCTGGGCGATGTCGACCCTGTTCTCCTCGGAAGTGGTCGTCGCCGATCTCGACCTCGCCTTCGGGACCGCGAACATCAATTTCGACCAGGACCCGGCGCAGGGCATCGCGGAAGCCGTGTTCGCGCCTGAGCGCATCGACGAGGTCTATCTCGACCGGCTCCTGACGCAGTGCGCCGAGCGGCTGTCGCTGCTCGCCGCGCCGTCGATGCTCGACCGGACCTATGATTTCGACGCCGACGCCTTCTCGCAGATCATCGACGTCGCCCAGCGCACCGCGCCGCTTCTGGTGCTCGATCTGCCGCACGTCTGGAGCGGATGGTCGAAATCGGTGCTGATCCAGGCCGACGACGTCGTCATCACGGCGACGCCGGAACTCGCCAATCTGCGCAACACCAAGAACCTGATCGACACGCTGCGCCGGCTGCGCCCGAATGACGGCCCGCCGCGCCTCGTCATCAATCAGGCCGGCGTGCCCAAGCGCCCGGAAATCGCCGCCGAGGACTTCGCCGACCCGCTCGGCATCGAGCCGATGGCGGTGATCCCGTTCGACGCCGCCCTGTTCGGCAACGCCGCCAACAACGGCCGCATGCTGGGCGAGACGGACGCGAGCCACGCCGCCGTCAGGACGATCGAGGAAATCGCGCATGTGCTGACCGGACGCGCCGAGATCAAGTCGAAGAAAAAGCCGGCGCTCTCCGACCTCATCGCCCGGCTGAAGCTGAGGAAGTAGGCGGCATGTTCGGCAAGAGAGGCTCAGACAGCGTCACGCGCGAGGCTCCGGCCTTCAGGCCGCCGGCAAGCCCGGCAAGCTCCGCGCCGGCGGCCGCGCCGCGCCAGGACATGGCGGCCGAGACCCGCGCGCCGGCCGCGCCCGAGGCCGCGCCCGAGGTCGCGCCCAAGCGCACGATCGACGCGCCGCCGCTCGCCCCCGAGCCGAAGCAGCGCGCGCCGCGCGAGCGCAGCGACAGCTACTACGACACCAAGAGCCAGGTCTTCTCCGCGCTCATCGACACGATCGACCTTTCCCAGCTCGCCAAGCTCGACGCGGAAGCCGCGCGCGAGGAAATCCGCGACATCGTCAACGACATCATCGCGATCAAGAATTTCGCGATGTCGATCTCGGAGCAGGAAGGCCTGCTCGAGGACATCTGCAACGACGTGCTGGGCTACGGCCCGCTGGAGCCGCTTCTCGCCCGCGACGACATCGCCGACATCATGGTCAACGGCGCGCGCGACATCTATATCGAGGTCAACGGCAAGGTCGAGAAGACCGGCATCCGCTTCCGCGACAA
>JBLJBS010000130.1:0-3098 GCA_047637695.1 Aquamicrobium sp.
CCTTCATGGTCAAAACCATACTTCAAGGTGGACCCGTTCAATGGGGGTGGATCAAAGCCGTCTCGGTTTTCTCGATCCACAGAGGTTCGAGGACGCGCAAGACATCCTGTACGGTAATTTCCGAAACCAGCATGGGGCCGAGTTCAGGCAGCGCGTATGTCTTGAGCGTGTTTTCCCACTGTTGGCGATGCTTTGCGTTTTTGAAGGCAACGAGCTTTGCAGCAAGGTAGCGGTCCACCGCATCGCTGAATATCAGGCCGCGCGCCTGTTGTGCGGCAAGGGCAGCGCGCGCCGCCTTCCGTTCCTCGACGGGATCGATCCCCTGCCGGATTTTCTCTTTCGCTTCACGGGCGATGCGTACTGCATCGGCCAGCGGCACATCGGGGTATCCCCCAATTCCGATTTCCCTCCGCTTAGTGCCAACCATCGTTCGGAGCAGCCACGTGCGTGCGCCTGTCGGGGTGCATTGCAGCAGTAGTCCGGCGACATTCCCAACCGCAAAAGTGACATTGCCCCGGCTTCCGGGATGCCGCAGCCGCGCAACTTCTATCGCGGTCAGGTCTTTTGCTTTTCGCGGCATTCTCTCACCCGTCATCGTACCCGCCAATACGGATGAGATTTATCATCTCTGGATGAGACAGGTCAAGACTGATAAGTTGTTGCGAAATTTGCAACACATTGATCTTACGTCATTAAATGAGACACATCAAAACCAAACACGACATAGAAATGGCGGCCTCTCTCTCCGCCATATCGGTATAAACCCGGTAACACAGCTTCCCACCGATTTCCCTTCCGTGGTGGCTATGAGCGTCCTCAACAGGACGTTTTTGCTTCCTTTGATGTAGATCGCGTCATCCGCGCGCTCGGCGAAGCCCGAACGTGTTCCCGCCGATAGCCGCATTTTGACGAACAGCTGAACAATCTAACAATTTTCGGGTATGGTTTGCCGAACGACCCACGATCGACCGAGATCAGGATTGTAAGCAAATGAAACTCACGCACCTCACTTTGGCTTTCAGCCTGACGGCAACGGCGGCTCATGCCGCTCTTTCGGGTTTTTATGACAGCGCCGAGCAGATCGGTGCGATCCTGTCGAGCGAGGAGGTCGCCGATGCGGTGCGGCAGGCGCCGATCCATGACCTTTCCCAGACCGCGACTCGCAAGGACGGCGCCGTCGAATGGCGGATCAAAACCCGGCAATGCGAGCTTCAGGTCCACCTCATGCCCGTTCCGCCGAAAGGCGTCGGCAAGACGACCTATCAGGTCGAGATCGACGCCGCCGGTTGCCGATAGGAGAGGGGATGCGCGGCACCTCGCATGCGGCGACTTTGAAGCAGCGGATCGCGTTCGCCGCAGCTCGCGCACCGTCGCGGATGTCCAGGGAATTCAAAGACCCTTTTGCCACCATCAGCGCATGCGTTAGCCAGAGAGGGACACGACCGGAGCGAGGAAACCCGTTGCCGGCTGAATTCCGCGTACGTCGGAGACGGCAATTGCGGACATTGTTCGCGCCGGGCAACCGATTTCTCGCATAGTCGCCGTTTGTGTCTAGACAGGTCATAAAAGACGCTTTATAGGGCCGGACAACGACCTTTGAAGTCGCCGTTGGGGTGATTAGCTCAGTCGGTAGAGCAGCTGACTCTTAATCAGCGGGTCGTAGGTTCGATCCCTACATCACCCACCAACAATCCCCAGAGCTTGCAAAGATTTCCTCATGTAGCGAAAGAATGCTCGCCGCACTCCTTTGCGCACGCGGCCAGCTGCCGCAACGATTTCTCCGATTTTTTAAGCTTACGGCTGCCGTGTCTTTGCCCCGGCGATTGATGCCGAATCGAGAGGAGGCGCTTGCGCTGCACCGGCATGCGAGCCGCTTGAACGAACGACGCATTCTCGGCTAGACTTGGTGCATGCACATATGGCGCGCGAAGTCGGAATCCGGTTTTGCAGCGGCGACCACACCGTCGCCGCGAACGCTGCATTCCGAGTTGCTGCGGCTGTGCGCGCGCATCGGCTACTCGCCGCATCTTCCGGCCTGAATTCGCCCCGGCATCGCTGCCGGCACGGTTCAACCGGAGTTTCCATCACCATGACCTATCAGAATTATTCCCTGAAGCAGCTTCAGGAACTCGACGCGGCCCACTATCTGCATCCGTTCACAGATCACAAAGATCTGCGCGCCGCCGGCAGCCGCATCATCACCCGCGCCAACGGACCGTTCATCTACGATTCAGAGGGAAACGAAATCCTCGACGGCATGGCCGGGCTGTGGTGCGTCAATGTCGGTTACGGCCGCGACGAACTGGCCGAAGCCGCGTACGAACAGATGAAGGAACTGCCTTACTACAATTCCTTCTTCCGCTGCGCGACGCCGACGCCGGTGCTGCTCGCCAGAAAGCTGGCCGAGATCGCCCCGGCCGGCTTCGAGCAGGTGTTCTACGGTTCGTCAGGCTCGGAGGCGAACGACACCGCGCTCAGGCTGGTGCGCCATTTCTGGGCGCTGGAAGGCAAGCCGCAGAAAAACATCATCATCTCGCGCAAGAACGCCTATCACGGCTCGTCCGTGGCCGGCACGTCGCTCGGCGGCATGGCGGCGATGCATTCCCAGCTCGGCGGCGCCGTGCCGGGCATCGTTCATGTCATGATGCCTTATTCCTATGAGTTGGCGCTGCATGGCGAAAGCGACCATGATTTCGGTCTGCGCGCCGCGAAGGCCGTCGAGGAGGCGATTCTTCAGGCGGGTCCGGAAAACGTTGCCGCCTTCATCGGCGAGCCTGTTATGGGCGCCGGCGGCGTCAAGATCCCGCCGGCCAGCTACTGGCCGGAGATCAATCGTATCTGCAAGAAATATGACGTGCTGCTGATGCTCGACGAGGTCATCACCGGCTATGGCCGCACGGGCGCGTGGTTCGCCGCCCAGTCGATGGGCATCGAGCCCGACACCATCACCACCGCCAAGGCGCTAACCTCCGGCTACCAGCCGCTGTCGGCGCTTCTGGTCGGCGATCGCGTCGCGCAAACGGTGATCGAGAGGGGCGGGGAATTCTATCACGGCTACACCTATTCCGGGCATCCGGTCGCCTGCGCCGTGGCGCTCG
>JBLJBS010000131.1:0-12388 GCA_047637695.1 Aquamicrobium sp.
TGCGCATCCGCTGGCAGGTGCACCGCTACCTGCTCAAGCAGTCGATGACCTTCTATCAGGACGAGTTCGCCGGCCGCATCGCCACCAAGCTGATGCAGACGGCGCTGGCCGTGCGCGAATGCGTCGTCAAGCTGATCGACGTACTGAACTACGTCATCGTCTACTTCATCGGCGTTCTGTTCCTGATCGGCTCGGCCGACTGGCGTCTGGCCGTCCCGCTCTGCGTCTGGGTCGCCTGCTATCTGGTGCTGCTGCGCCATTTCATCCCGCGCCTCGGCAAGGTGTCGGAGGAGCAGGCCGACGCGCGCTCCGTGATGACCGGGCGCGTCGTCGACAGCTATACCAACATCCAGACGGTCAAGCTGTTCAGCCATGCCCAGCGCGAGGCTACCTTCGCCCGCGAAAGCATGGAGGGCTTCCTCGATCCGGCCTACCGCACCATGCGGCTGGTCACCGGCCTTTACGGCACGCTTTACGTGCTCAATTCGCTGCTTCTGGCATCCATCGGCGCGATCTCGATCTGGCTTTGGCTGAACGAGACCGTCTCGATCGGCGGGGTTGCGGTCGCGCTCGGCCTCGTCCTGCGCATGTGGGGCATGTCGCAGTGGATCATGTGGGAGGTCTCAGCGCTGTTCGAGAACATCGGCACCGTACAGGACGGCATCCGTTCGATCTCGCTGCCGCGTCTGGTCGAGGACGAGCCGGGCGCGAAGGAGATCGAAGTCGCGCGCGGTGCGATCGATTTCGACGGGGTCCGTTTTCACTACGGCAAGAAGAAAAGCGTCATCGAGGACCTGTCGCTGGCGATCCGGCCGGGTGAGAAGGTCGGCGTCGTCGGTCGCTCGGGCGCGGGCAAGTCGACGCTGGTCAACATCCTGCTGCGTTTCTACGACATCGAGGGTGGCGCCGTGCGGATCGACGGCCAGGACATCGCCGCTGTCACGCAGGACAGCCTGCGGGCGCAGATCGGCGTGGTCACGCAGGACACCTCGTTGCTTCACCGTTCGGTTCGCGACAACATCGCCTATGGCCGCCCCGACGCCAGCGAGGAGATGATCGAGGAGGCGGCGCGCCGGGCAGAGGCGCTCGACTTCATCGCCAACCTGTCCGATGCCAAGGGCCGCAAGGGGATGGATGCCCATGTCGGCGAGCGCGGCGTCAAGCTCTCGGGCGGCCAGCGCCAGCGCATTGCCATCGCCCGCGTCATGCTGAAGGATGCGCCGATCCTGATCCTCGACGAGGCGACATCCGCGCTCGATTCCGAGGTCGAGGCGGCGATCCAGGAGAACCTCTACCGGCTGATGGAAGGCAAGACGGTGATCGCGATCGCCCACCGGCTGTCGACCATCGCGGCGATGGACCGCCTCGTCGTCATGGACAAGGGGCGCGTCATCGAGGAAGGAACCCATGAGGCGCTCATTGCGAAGGGCGGCCTCTATGCCCAGCTATGGCAGAGGCAGTCGGGCGGTTTCCTGATCGAGGACGAACCGGGCGCGCAGGAAAAGGAAGCCGCAGCGGAATGAGCCGGACAGAAGATCGCGAGATATCGCAACAAAAGGATGAGGGCTTCGCCGAGCGCGTCTGGCGCAAGGCTGAAGGCGTCATCGAGCCCTTCGCCGATACAGAAAGGGAGGTGCTGCCGCGCGATGCGTGGGCCTTCATCCTGTTTTTCGCCCGTCAGGCGAAGGGGCCTTTCCTGCTGCTGCTGATCGCGGGTGGCCTCTCCGGCGCGGTCGACGCCGCGCTCTACTGGTCGCTGGGCTGGCTGATCGATCTTCTGGAGAAGTCCTCTCCGACGCAGCTCCTGATGGACCATTGGGGCGAGCTCGCCGCCTTCCTGGCATTGGTTCTGGTCATCCGCGCCGTCGTCATGATCGCCAATGCCGTTGTCGAGCAGCAGGTGATCGTGCCGTCCTTCTACCAGCTGGTGCGCTGGCAGTCGTTCCGCCGCGTCATCGAGCAGCCCTACGCCTTCTACCAGAATGACTTCGCCGGCCGCATCGCCACCAAGATATTGCAGGGCGGCGAAGCAACCGGCGACTTCATCGTCTCGTCGCTGCAGACGATGTGGAGCTTCCTCGCCTTCCTCGTTCTGGCGGGAACCATCCTGTCGATGCTCGACCCGGTGATGGGCGTCGTCCTTGCGGTGTGGATCGTCGTCTACGGCTTCGTCGCGTGGCGCTATCTGCCGCCGCTGCGCGCAGCCGGCCGCAGGAGCGCCGACGAACGCTCGATCATGAACGGGCGCCTGGTCGATGCCTTCACCAACATCATGGCGGTCAAGCTGTTCGACAGCGGCATGCGCAAGAACGACTATGTCCGCGAGGCGATGGAACGGTTTCTCGGGGCGGTCAAGGCGCTGTCCCGGGCGATCACCCGCGTTCGCTCGGCGGTCGCCATCGTCAACGGCTTCATGATGGCGGCGGTGTTCCTGCTCGCCATCCGCGGCTGGATGGCCGGCAACGCCACCACCGGCGAAATCGCCGCGGCCATGGGTCTCGTTTTCAGGCTGAACCAGATGTCCGGCTACATGATGTTCAACATCAACGGCCTGATCCGCTCGTTCGCGACCGTGCAGGACGCGACCGGCACGATCTCGGTCAGGCCGGAACTGCGCGACAAGCCGAACGCGGTCGTCCTGTCGCGGGTGAAGGGCGACCTGAAGTTCGAGGATGTCAGCTTCACCTATGGCAAGGGCGAGGGCGTCATCCAGCATCTCGATCTGCATGTGAAGCCGGGAGAGCGGGTGGCGCTGGTCGGGCCTTCAGGCGCCGGCAAGACCACGCTGGTCAATCTGGCGCTCCGGCTGTTCGACGTCGAAAGCGGACGCATCCTCATCGACGGCGCCGACATCCGCGATGTCACGCAGGCTTCGCTGCGCGCGCAATACGGCGTCGTGGCGCAGGAACCGCTGCTGATGCACCGCTCGATCCGCGACAACATCGCCTATGGCAGGCCCGGCGCCAGCGACGAGCAGGTGATCGAGGCGGCGAAGCGCGCCGCCGCGCACGACTTCATTCTCGGCGTGACGGACCCCAGGGGCCGGCGCGGCTATGACGCCCATGTCGGCGAGCGGGGCGTCAAGCTGTCCGGCGGCCAGCGCCAGCGTATCGCCATCGCCCGCATGATGCTGAAGGATGCGCCGATCCTGATTCTCGACGAGGCGACCTCGGCGCTCGATTCGGAAATCGAGGCCGCGATCCAGGACAACCTCTATCGGATGATGGAGGGCAAGACGGTGATCGCCGTGGCGCACCGGCTGTCGACCATCGCCGCCCTTGACCGGCTGGTGGTGCTCGATCACGGTAAAATCGTCGAGGAAGGCACGCATGACGAGCTCGTCGCGCACGATGGTCTTTACGCCCAGCTCTGGAAGCGGCAGTCCGGCGGTTTCCTCGCGTCGAGCCTTGCCGCGGAGTAGGGCGCATTGAGCCTGCGCCCGCCCGCGCAATATTCCGCTTCAGCCCTCTCAGGCGCGGGAATCGGCCAGGGTCGTTTCGATCCGCTCGACCATGAGATCGCCGCCGAGAAGGCGTCTTCGCTCGGCCGGGCGGGTGAAAAGGTTGAACAGACCCTTGCCCGCCTGCGGGATTGCGACCCCTGCGGTGCGGAGCGCGCGCAATGCCTCAGGGCGGCAGTCCAGGCGGTTTACGCCTATTTCATCCAGCGCGAATTGTGCGGTTTGCGTCGCCATAACGATGCGATTCGCGACTATGCCATCCCGTCCGAGGTGCTTATCCGTCTGGGTGCGATCTGATCCACAAGCCTATTCCGCGACATTGTGCCATCTGTGGCTTGTAATACTGGACAAGCGCGCGCCTCGCGCATAGAAACCATCGCCAAATGCAGGGGGAATCCGCCAGCCGTCGCCAGCCGCCAGCACATCTGCAAGGAAAGGTGACTGTGAGTCGGGCTATGGTTATGCGGGTTCCTGCCGGTGAAAATAAGGCGAAAGGACCCGGTCCCCGTGAGCGCGAACGAAGCCACTGAACACAACCGTCGCGATTTTCTCTATATCGCTACCGCCGTCACCGGCGTCGTCGGCGCCGGCGCGGCCGTATGGCCCTTCATCGACCAGATGCGGCCGGACGCGTCGACGCTGGCGCTCGCCACCATCGACGTCGACATTTCGTCGATCGAGGCCGGCATGTCGGTGACCGCCAAGTGGCGCGGCAAGCCGATCTTCATTCGCAACCGCACCGACGAGGAAGTCGAGGAGGCCAAGGCCGTTCCGATGGCCGACCTCAAGGATCTGAACGCGCGCAACGCCAACATCGCCGCCGATGCGCCCGCCGACGATCTTTCCCGTTCGGCCGGCGAGGGCAAGGAAAACTGGATCGTGATGATCGGTTCCTGCACCCATCTCGGCTGCGTGCCGCTCGGCCAGGCCGGCGATTTCGGCGGCTGGTTCTGCCCCTGCCACGGGTCGCACTACGACACGGCCGGCCGCATCCGCGTCGGGCCGGCGCCCGAGAACCTGCACATACCCAACTATGAATTCATTTCCGATTCGGTCATCCGGATCGGCTGAGGCAAGCAGAGGGCAACACAAAATGAGCGGTGGACATTCGACCTATACGCCCAAAACCGGCCTTGGCCGCTGGATGGACTCGCGCCTGCCGGTGCCGCGTCTCGTCTACGATTCCTTCATTGCCTATCCGGTTCCGCGCAACCTGAACTACGCCTACACTTTCGGCGGCATCCTCGCGATGATGCTGGTCGTGCAGATCGTCACCGGCATCGTGCTGGCGATGCACTATGCCGCCTCGACGCAGCTGGCTTTCGACTCGGTCGAGAAGATCATGCGCGACGTCAATTCCGGCTGGCTGATCCGCTATCTCCACGCCAACGGCGCGTCGTTCTTCTTCATCGCCGTCTATGTCCACATCTTCCGCGGTCTCTATTACGGCTCCTACAAGGCGCCGCGCGAAGTGGTGTGGATCCTTGGCGTCGTTCTCTACCTGCTGATGATGGCCACCGGCTTCATGGGCTACGTGCTGCCGTGGGGCCAGATGAGCTTCTGGGGCGCCACCGTCATCACCGGCTTCTTCACCGCCATTCCCCTGGTCGGCGAATGGGTCCAGCAGCTGCTGCTCGGCGGCTTCGCGGTCGACAACCCGACGCTGAACCGCTTCTTCTCGCTGCACTACCTGCTGCCGTTCATGATCGCCGGCGTGGTCATCCTGCACGTCTGGGCCTTCCACGTCACCGGCCAGACCAACCCGACCGGCATCGAGATCAAGCACAAGACCGACAGCGTGCCGTTCACGCCCTACGCGACCATCAAGGACGGGTTCGCCATGGTCGTGTTCCTGGCGGTGTTCGCCTACTTCGTCTTCTACATGCCGAACTATCTTGGCCACCCGGACAACTACATCCCGGCCGACCCGCTGAAGACGCCGGCGCACATCGTGCCCGAATGGTACTACCTGCCGTTCTACGCCATCCTGCGCGCCATCACCTTCAACATCGGGCCGATCGACTCGAAGCTCGGCGGCGTTCTGGCCATGTTCGGCGCGATCGCGGTGCTGTTCTTCGTGCCCTGGCTCGACACCTCCAAGGTCCGTTCGGCGGTCTATCGTCCGTGGTACAAGCTGTTCTTCTGGCTGTTCGTCATCGACAGCGTCTTCCTCGGCTGGCTCGGCTCGCGCCCGGCCGAAGGCGCCTACGTGATCATGTCGCAGATCGGCACGTTCTACTACTTCGCGTTCTTCCTGATCATCATGCCGGTCCTCGGACTGATCGAGACGCCGCGCAAGCTGCCGAATTCGATCACCGAGGCGGTGCTCGAGAAGAACAAGACCGCGGCCGCGCCGCAGTCGACGAACTGAGCCGTCCCTGAAGAGACAAGGACTTGATCATGAAGACAATTCTCAAGGGACTGGCGGCAATCGGCATCGCCTTCGGCTCGATCGGCGCCGCCAATGCTGCCGAGTATCCGCTGAAGAAGCCTGTGCCGCAGGAATGGTCCTTCGCCGGCCCGTTCGGCACCTACGACAAGGGGCAGCTGCAGCGCGGTCTCAAGATCTACCGCGAATCGTGCTCGTCGTGCCACTCGATGCACCTCGTCGCCTTCCGCAACCTCGAGGCGCTGGGCTATTCCGAGGAGCAGGTGAGGGCGCTTGCCGCCGAATACGAGGTTCAGGACGGCCCCAACGCCGACGGCGAGATGTTCATGCGTCCGGGCATTCCGTCGGACCGTTTCCCGTCGCCGTTCCCGAACGCCGAGACGGCGGCAGTGTCGAACAACGGCGCGGTTCCGCCGGATTTCTCGCTGATCGCCAAGGCGAGGGCGGTCGAGCGCGGGTTCCCGACCTTTGTGTTCGACATCTTTACCCAGTACGCGGAAAGCGGACCGGACTATATTTACGGCCTTCTGACGGGGTATGAGGAAGACGTTCCGGAGCATGTCGACGTTCAGCCCGGCACCTACTACAACCCCCACTTCCTCTCGGGTGCGGTGCTGTCGATGGCGCAGCCGATGTTCGACGAGCAGTTCTCTTATGAGGACGGCTCGCCCGAGACGCTGGATCAGTATGCCCGCGACGTCACGGCGTTCCTGATGTGGGCCGCCGAGCCAAATCTCGAAGCGCGCAAGCGCACCGGCTTCAACGTGATGGTGTTCCTCGTGCTGTTCGGCGCGCTGGTCTATCTCACCAAGCGCAAGGTCTGGTCGAATATCGATCACTGACCGCCGGCAAATCGGCGCTATATAAAGGGGGCGGCTTGCCGGGCCGCCCCTTTTCTTTCGTCCTCCGCTCCGGCATCACCGACGCACAGCAATCGGGGCCAGAAATGACATCCTCGCCAGACAACTCCCTGCGCGCCGCGATCCGCACGATCCCCGACTATCCCAAGCCGGGCATCCTGTTTCGCGACATCACCACGCTGCTCGGCGATGCGCGCGCCTTCCGCCGTGCCGTGGACGAGCTGGTCTATCCCTGGGCCGGCTCCAAGATCGACAAGATCGCCGGCATGGAAGCGCGCGGGTTCATCCTCGGCGGCGCGGTGGCGCACCAGCTTTCCGCCGGCTTCGTGCCGATACGCAAGAAGGGCAAGCTGCCGCACGAGACGGTGCGCGTCGCCTACAGCCTCGAGTATGGCCTCGACGAGATGGAGATGCATCGCGACGCGGTCGCGCCGGGCGAAAAGGTGATCCTGGTCGACGACCTGATCGCGACCGGCGGCACCGCGGAAGGCGCGGTGAAGCTCATCCGCCAGATGGGCGCGGAAATCGTCTCGGCCTGCTTCGTGATCGACCTTCCCGATCTGGGGGGCAGGGCGAAGCTCGAAGCGCTGGACGTTCCTGTCCGAACGCTTGTTTCCTTCGAAGGCCATTGAGCCGGCCGGCTGCCGATGGCCCATTGCATTTCCCTCGCCTCCTGCCGTCGAGGTGATAGGCTGTTTCCATTTCCATGAACCAGAACAGGCTGCCGGCCGGCCGCAACGGTGCGGCGCACGGACTTGCGGCAAACGATTCTGAAAGATCGCGACACGCTTTAGCCCCGCGCCGACAGGCCGTTCTGCCGCTTCCATCTCTTTTTGTCGTTCCGCGCTCCTCAAGTCTTTACGATGATATCCTCCTTCCGCTCCATATCCAGGCACGAACTCGCGCTGGTCGCCATCACCATGATCTGGGGGACGACCTTTCTGATCGTCCAGTGGGCGATGCAGTACAGCGGCGCGCTGTTCTTCGTCGGCGTCCGGTTCCTGATCGCCGGCGCGGCCACCGCCTTCGTCTTTCGCAAGGCGATGGCCGGGCTGACATGGCATGAGGTGATGGCCGGAACGGCGATCGGCGTAGCGCTGTTTCTCGGCTATGCGCTGCAAAGCCATGGGCTGAAGACCATCACCAGCAGCCAGTCGGCCTTCATCACCGCGCTCTACGTGCCGATGGTGCCGCTGTTGCAATGGGTCGTTCTGCGTCGTCGGCCGGGCCTGATGAGCTGGATCGGCATCGGCCTCGCGTTTGCCGGGCTCATCATGCTCGCGGGGCCGGGGGCCGGCCATTTCACGCTGTCGGCCGGCGAGATCGTCAGCCTGCTCGGCGCGCTCGCCATCGCCGCCGAGATCATCATGATCGGCGCCTTCGCGGCCGGTGTCGACAGCCGCCGCGTCACGGCCATCCAGTTGCTGGCGGGCGGAGCGATGTCGCTGATGGTGATGCCTGTCGCGGGGGAAGCCATCCCCGATTTCCACTGGGTCTGGTTCGCCTGCGCCGTCGGTCTCGGGCTGGCCAGTGCCCTGATCCAGTTGACCATGAACTGGGCGCAAAAGGTGGTGCCGCCGACGCGGGCGACGTTGATCTATGCCGGCGAACCGGTCTGGGGCGGGATATTCGGCCGCATCGCCGGCGACAGGTTGCCGCCGCTGGCGCTCCTGGGCGGCGCGCTGATCGTCGTCGCCGTCATCGTCAGCGAATGGCGGCCGCGCATGGCGCTGTTTTCGCGCTTCCGCGGCAAAGGAAGCTGATTCTTCCTTAGAATCAGAATGGTTCGTCGAAGGTGACGATCGAGACCTCGCCCTCGATCGCGCCCTGCCAGGCGGAAAGATGCGGCTCCTCGTCGGGCGCGCCTTCCATCTCGCCGATCTGGTCAAGCTCTGCCTCGGCATAGCCTTCGGCCGCCAGAGCTTCGAGCGCCTTGCGCACGGCGGAATCATCGTCCGGCGCCGTCAGCATCACATGGACGCCTTCCGATTGTCCGCCCTTGTCACGCCAGACGCGGCCGACGATGATGATGACGGGCCTTTGATCGTTGTCGTTCACGGGGTTTGTGCTCCGGTTGGTGATTCTGTTTGTCATGATTCCCTCGGGAACGACAGGGCGGCGCCGCAACGTCGACAGCATTGCCCGATCTATGCGGCCGTCATGACGCAATTTAATTATCCAGGTCTATTATCCGGACACGGACGGGGAGAAAATATGGCCAAACCCGCAGCTTTCTTGACGTCGCGGGCTTGACGGTCGCGGACGTTGCGAGTAGAAGCCGCCTCGTCTGAGCCAATGTGAGGCTTGTTCATTCGGGGCGACACGCCCTGAAGTTCGCCTCAAACAGGGTTCGTTTTACGAGCGATTACACATTGCCGGCTTGCATGAAACGGGTTGCCGTTTCCTCTGCGTTTTGTTCGGGCGGGACCGCTTCTGGTGGTTTGTTGCCCGAATTGCCGTATTGAAAAGGTCGCCGAAACGGCCCTGAACAGGGTTGAGGCACGGGTTTTGAGATAGAAGGAAGGTTTGATGCCTACCGTCAACCAGCTGATCCGCAAGCCGCGCATTGCGCCGGTGAAGCGCAACAAGGTTCCGGCCATGCAGGCCAACCCGCAGAAGCGCGGTGTTTGCACGCGCGTCTACACGACGACGCCGAAGAAGCCGAACTCGGCTCTGCGCAAGGTTGCAAAGATCCGCCTCGTCAATGGCTTCGAGGTGATCGGCTACATTCCGGGTGAAGGCCACAACCTTCAGGAGCACTCCGTGGTTATGATCCGGGGCGGCCGCGTCAAAGATCTTCCCGGTGTCCGTTATCATATCATCCGCGGCGTGCTCGACACGCAGGGCGTGAAGAACCGCAAGCAGCGCCGCTCGAAGTACGGCGCCAAGCGTCCGAAGTAATGGTTTCCCCGGCGTCGGCGCTTCTCCGGACGTGCCGTTGCCGATGATCGTGAGAGACGAAGAACATGTCCCGACGCCATAAAGCAGAAAAGCGTGAGATCAACCCGGACCCCAAGTTCGGCGATCTGATTATCACCAAGTTCATGAATGCCGTGATGCTTCACGGCAAGAAGTCCACTGCGGAATCGATCGTTTATGGCGCGCTCGATCAGGTGCAGGGCAAGGCGAAGCAGGAGCCGGTCGCGCTGTTCCATCAGGCGCTGGACAATGTCGCTCCGCACGTCGAGGTCCGCTCGCGTCGCGTCGGCGGTGCTACCTATCAGGTGCCGGTCGACGTTCGTCCGGAGCGCCGTCAGGCGCTCGCCATCCGTTGGCTGATCGCGGCGGCGCGCAAGCGCAACGAGACGACCATGGTCGACCGCCTTTCGGGCGAGCTGCTCGATGCGGCCAACAATCGTGGCACTGCCGTCAAGAAGCGTGAGGACACGCACAAGATGGCTGAAGCCAACCGCGCCTTCGCGCACTACCGCTGGTAATCCCGGCGAGCGAAACGAGAGGCACCCCCGATGGCCCGCGAATTCAAGATCGAAGACTACCGCAATTTCGGTATCATGGCGCATATCGACGCCGGCAAGACCACGACGACCGAGCGGATTCTTTACTACACCGGCAAGAACCACAAGATGGGCGAGACGCATGACGGCGCGTCCACCATGGACTGGATGGAGCAGGAGCAGGAGCGCGGGATCACCATCACCTCGGCTGCGACCACGACCTCGTGGAAGGGCCGCGACGGCAAGCAGCGCCGCTTCAACATCATCGACACGCCCGGCCACGTCGACTTCACCATCGAGGTCGAGCGTTCGCTGCGCGTGCTCGACGGCGCCATCGCGCTGCTCGATTCCAATGCCGGCGTCGAGCCGCAGACCGAGACCGTCTGGCGCCAGGCCGAGAAGTATCATGTCCCGCGCATGATCTTCTGCAACAAGATGGACAAGATCGGCGCGGACTTCTATCGCTGCCTTGAGATGATCGGTTCGCGTCTCGGCGCGATCCCTGTCGCCATGCAGCTTCCGATCGGTGCCGAGAACGATTTCAAGGGCGTCGTCGATCTGATCGAGATGAAGGCGCTGGTCTGGCATGACGAGGCGCTCGGCGCAGCTTGGGACGTCACCGACATCCCTGCCGATCTCCAGGCCAAGGCCGAGGAATATCGCGAGAAGATGATCGAAGCGGCCGTCGAGATGGACGATGAGGCGATGAACGCCTATCTCGAGGGCAACATTCCGTCGAATGACGAACTGCGCCGCCTGATCCGTATCGGTACCATTGGCGTCAAGTTCCATCCTGTTTTCTGCGGAACCGCCTTCAAGAACAAGGGCGTACAGCCGCTTCTTGATGCGGTGGTCGACTTCCTGCCGGCCCCGGACGAAGTGCCGGACATCAAGGGCATCGACCCGAAGACCGAGGCTGAGGTCACCCGCAGGTCGTCGGACGAAGAGCCGCTGTCGATGCTGGCATTCAAGATCATGAACGACCCGTTCGTCGGTTCTCTGACCTTTGCCCGCATCTATTCGGGCAAGGTGACCAAGGGCACCACGCTCGAGAACACCGTCAAGGGCAAGAAAGAGCGCATCGGCCGCATGCTGCAGATGCATTCCAACTCACGTGAGGACATCGAGGAAGCCTTCGCCGGTGATATCGTCGCTCTGGCGGGCCTCAAGGACACCACGACGGGCGACACGCTGTGCGACCCGCTGAAGCCGGTCATCCTCGAGCGCATGGAATTCCCCGATCCGGTGATCCAGATCGCCATCGAGCCGAAGACCAAGAACGACCAGGAGAAGATGGGCCTGGCGCTCAACCGTCTCGCCGCCGAGGACCCGTCCTTCCGCGTCAAGACCGACGAGGAAAGCGGCCAGACCATCATCGCCGGCATGGGCGAGCTTCACCTCGACATCCTCGTCGACCGCATGCGTCGCGAGTTCAAGGTCGAGGCCAATGTCGGCGCGCCGCAGGTTGCCTATCGCGAGACGATCACCCGCGTGGCCGAGATCGACTACACGCACAAGAAGCAGACCGGCGGCACGGGCCAGTTCGCCCGCGTCAAGCTCATTTTTGAGCCGAACCCGGAGAGCGAAGAGTTTGTCTTTGAGTCGAAGATCGTCGGCGGCGCGGTGCCCAAGGAGTACATTCCTGGCGTCCAGAAGGGTATCCAGAGCGTCCTGTCTTCCGGTCCGCTGGCTGGCTTCCCGATGCTCGGCGTCAAGGCGACGCTGATCGACGGCGCCTTCCATGACGTCGACTCCTCGGTTCTGGCGTTCGAGATCGCGTCGCGCGCCGCATTCCGCGAGGGTGCGCAGAAGGCCGGTGCCCAGCTGCTCGAGCCGATCATGAAGGTCGAGGTCGTGACGCCGGAAGACTATGTCGGTTCCGTTATCGGCGACTTGAATAGCCGTCGTGGCCAGATCCAGGGGCAGGAAGCCCGCGGCATCGCTGTCGTCATCAATGCGATGGTGCCGCTGGCCAACATGTTCAAATACGTCGATACGCTGCGCTCGATGTCGCAGGGCCGCGCCCAGTACACGATGCAGTTCGATCACTACGAGCCGGTGCCGAGCGCGGTGGCTCAGGAAATCCAGAAGAAGTACGCGTAGCCGCGCGCCGGCCGCGATTAGAGACAAGACTAGCCCGCATGGGCGCGCAAGGAATGGAGAAGTCACATGGCGAAGGGTAAATTTGAGCGTACGAAGCCGCATGTGAACATCGGCACGATTG
>JBLJBS010000132.1:0-10196 GCA_047637695.1 Aquamicrobium sp.
TCCAGCAACTGCCCGGTGACGTCGAGAAGCCGCTCATAGGTTCTGCGCGAACGGTCCTGCTGTGGCTTGCGGCCATCCGTCGAAGTGCTCATGCAATGACGCATGACCGACGAGGCGCGGGATTGCAAGCAGGGAGTGGAATGCGGGCGGGACACCCGTTTCGCGCGCAGGGCTGAAGTCGGGTTGACTGAATTATAGCTTTAACTATAATTATCCCGATGGGAGGAGCATCCATGCCACCGTTTCGACGCGTCGGGGCGGCTGTTGCCGTCGCACTATCGGCATTTGCCGCCGTCGCCATCCTGTCCGGATGCAGCGACAGCGCCGCGCCGCCGCCGAGCGAGGCGGAGAGTGCCGCCCTCGCCCCGTCCGATCCGCGTCTCGCCGGCCTTTACGAAAATTCCTGCAAGACCTGTCATACGGTGCGCGATTCGCTTGCCCCGCTCACCGGCGATCGCAGCCAGTGGGACAAGCGCTGGAAGCAGGGCGAGGAAGCGCTGCTGCGCGTCGCGATTGCCGGCAAGAACGGCATGCCGGCAGGTGGTCAATGCTTTGCCTGCACGCCCGCCGATCTGCTTGCGCTGACCCGTTTCATGGCCGGGCGCGAGGGTAGCTGAGAATCGGGGAAACAATTGGAGGAAGCAGAATGAGGATATCGCGCAGGAAGGCGCTGGCCGCCGGCGGTGGCGTGCTGGCGCTCGGTGCCGGCGGACTGGCGGGACGGCGCATGTGGCTCGACCGCGAGCCGCCCTCGCCGCAACCGATCGACGAGCACGGCCATGCGCTGTGGACCAACTGGGCAGGCAATGCCCATGCCTGGCCGACGACGCGCCTCGCACCCGCCGACGAGGCGGAACTGGCGGCGCTGATGCCGCAGGCGGCCGCGCCCGTTCGCCCGGTCGGGGCCGGCCACAGCTTCACCGAACTGGTGCCGACCGACGCGACATTGATCTCGCTCGACCGCCATTCCGGCGTCGTTTCGCACGATCCGGCTGTCCATCAGGCAACGGTTCGCGCCGGAACAAGGCTTGCGCCTCTCGGCGAGGCGCTTGCCGCGATCGGCCAGGCGATGCCGAACCTGCCCGACATCAACAAGCAGTCGCTCGCCGGGGCGCTGGCCACCGGCACCCACGGCACCGGCAAGACCATGCAGGCGCTTCACGGCGGGGTCGTCGCCATGCGGCTGGTCACCCCATCCGGCGCGACGATGACTTGCAGCCGCGACGAGAACCCGGACCTGTTTCATGCTGCGCGGGTCGGGCTCGGCGCCTTCGGCATCATCACCGAGGTCACGCTTCAGAACGCGCCGCTGCGCCGGGTGCGCAAGACCACGTCGGTCGTCGAGACGGAGCAACTGCTGCGCCAATGGCCGGCGCTGGCCGACCGGCATCGCAATGTCGAGTTCATGGTCATCCCGTTTTCGGGGCGCACGCTGCTGATCACCCTCGATGAAACCGACGACGACATCGTCCCGCGCGGACCGGACAGGGATGCCGAGGGGCTGATGCAGCTGAAGTTGCTGCGCGACATCTTCGAATTCGCGCCGGCCCTGCGCCGCCGCGCCGCCGCCTTCTTTCTCGATCGCGCGCCGGCCGAGACAGCGGTGGACGAAGGCTGGAAGCTGCTGGCCAACGAACGGCCGGTTCGTTTCAACGAAATCGAGTATCACGTCCCGGTCGAGGCGCAGGTGGAGGCGCTGCGCGAGGTGCTGCGCCGCATCGAAACCGGCCGGCGCGACGTCTTCTTCCCGATCGAGGCCCGCATCGTCGCCGAAGACGATGCCTGGCTGTCGCCGTTCTATCGCCGGCCTTCCGGCTCGATCGCCGTCCATTCCTATTATCGCGACGACCATGAGTTCCTCTATTCTCTGATCGAGCCGGTTCTGCGCGAGGCGGGCGGGCGGCCGCATTGGGGCAAGCTGCATTCGCTGAAGGCCGGCGAACTGCGCGCGCTCTATCCGATGTGGCAGCAAGCCGACCGGGTGCGCCGGACGCTCGATCCGGGGGGGAAGATGTTGAACCGGCATCTGAGGGGGATATTCACCGATGATTGATGCGAGGAAGACGAAGAGAACACGCCGCGCGGTGCTGCTCGGCGGCGGCGCGCTGGCGCTTGCCGGCATCGGCGCCGCATTGCGCCCGTCAGAACAGGGCAGCGGCGGCCATGACACCTATTTCGCCTGGCTGTCGCAGGCACTGGCGCGCGCCGGCGTCAATCGCCCGGTGCTGGTCATCGACCGCCAGCGCCTCGACGCCAACATCAAGGCTGTGCGCGCCTCGCTTGCCGCATCCGGCCTGCCGCTGCGGGTGGTTGCCAAGTCGCTGCCCTCGCCGCGCCTGATCGACACGGTCATGACCGGCATGGCGAGCGATCGCCTGATGCTGTTCAGCGAGGCGATGCTCGAACAGGTGACACCGCTTCAACCGCAAGCCGATATCCTGCTCGGCAAACCGCTTCCGGTTGGGGAATTCATCCGTTTCGCCGACGCGATGGGCGCGGAAACGGCCGCCCGCATCCAGTGGCTGATCGATACGCCGCAAAGGCTGGATGAATATGGCCAAGCCGCGAAAGCGCGCAACATTGCGCTGAAAGCCAATTTCGAGATCGATGTCGGCCTGCACCGCGGTGGCTTCAATCAACCTGCCGTGCTTGTTCAATCCCTGCGGCAGGCGTTGCCGCACGGCGGCATAACGGTCTCGGGCCTGATGGGTTACGATGCCCATGTTCCGAAGATGCCATGGCCTGGCGCCTATGAGGCGGCACAGGCCGCCTATGCCGGCTTCATCGCCGCGCTCGGCGAGGCGGGCATTGCCGGACAGGACCGGCTGACGTTCAACGCCGCCGGCAGCCCGACTTTCCGCCGTCACGCCGGAGGCACCGTCGCCAACGAGGTCGCGGTCGGCTCGGCATTCGTCAAACCGGGCGATTTCGATCTCGCCGATCTCGACGATCTCGTTCCCGCCGCCTTCATTGCCACGCCGGTGCTGAAGGCCAGCGGCAGCATGGATTTGCCCGGCGTCGAGTTCGCCAGCCCCCTGCTCCACTGGTGGGACCGCAACAGCCGGCGCGGCTTCTTCATCCATGGCGGCCATTGGCTGGCGAAGCCTGTCTCGCCGGCAGGCTTGCGCTACAGCGGCCTTTACGGTCGCTCCAGCAATCAGGAACTGCTGACCGGTTCCGCCGGCGTGACGCTGTCGCCGGGCGACCATGCCTTCCTGCGCCCGGACCAGAGCGAAGCCGTCTTCCTGCTGTTCGGAGACATCGCTGTGTTCGATGGCGGTGAAATCGCCGAATGGTGGCCGACCTTGCCGATCAGCGCTTGAAATTCGTCATGCGCAGGACGCGGCCGGAGCTTGACCTCGGGCACAGGCTAAACTAGGGATTTTCTCGCTGCGGGCATGGTGAAATGGTATCACAAAAGCCTTCCAAGCTTTTGGTGCGGGTTCGATTCCCGCTGCCCGCTCCAGAGTTCCTTTAAGAACCTTCCCGAAGTCCTTGGCTGTACCGAAAAAAAGGCCGGCAGGGACGATTGCCCCGCCGGCCTGCCTCACCCGCCCTTGGACAGTCGGCGCCGCTCACACGATCCCATCGTGGCGCCGGCCGTCCGCTTTGCCGCCTACCGCTTTCCCTGCAGCGCTGAGGCCAGACGCACGAGGGAAAGGAATTCGGCGCGATACCCGAAGGGATCGGCCCCGCGTGCGGCGGCGGCAATTTCCATGATCTTGTCATAACCAAAGTCGGCGACGGCATCGGTGCCGCGCAGCTTCTGTCCGAAGGTTGCGACCGCAACCGAGAAGCGGAGGTCGTCGCTGGCCGAGGCAAGGGTGTCCACCACATTGTCATCCGTTACCGGCGTCTCGATCAGTTGGCTCGTCCCTTCGCCGGGAGCCTTGTAGCGGATCTTGACGAAGGCATACTCGCCCGCGTCCGACACGCCCTTGCCTTCGTGATTAGCTTCGCCATAGCGCAGGTCGTCGATCATCCTCGCCGGGCTGCCGACGGGCGTGACCTCGTAGATCGCCGTCACCGTATGACCCGAGCCGATGTCGCCGGCATCGACCTTGTCGTTGTTGAAATCCTCACGGGCGAGCGCGCGGGTCTCGTAGCCGATCAGCCGGTATTCGGCGATCCGCGCCGGGTTGAACTCGACCTGGATCTTGACGTCCGAGGCGATGGTGAACAGCGATGAACTCGCCTCCTCGACCAGCACCTTCTCGGCCTCGGCCAGAGTATCGATATAGGCAGCGACGCCGTTGCCGTTCTGCGCGATGGTCTGCATCATCTGATCGTTCAGATTGCCGCGGCCGAAGCCGAGGACCGAGAGATAGACGCCGCTTTCGCGCTTGTCCTCGATCAGCCGCTTCAGGGCTTCGTCGCTGGTCTGGCCGACATTGAAGTCGCCATCCGTCGCCAGCATGATGCGGTTGACGCCATCCTTGACGAAGGACTGCTCGGCCAGCCGGTAGGCTTCGACGATGCCCGCCTCGCCGGCCGTGCGCCCGCCGGCCTCCAGCTGGTCGAGCGCGGCGAATATCTTCGCCTTGTCGGAAACCCTTGTCGGCTCCAGCACCGTTCCGGCGGCTCCGGCATAGGTGACGATGGAGACGGTGTCCTCGGCTCCAAGCTTCTCGACCAGCAGCCGGAACGAGTTCTTCAGCAGCGGCAGCTTGTCGGCAGCGTTCATCGACCCGGAGGTGTCGATGAGGAAGACGAGGTTCGAGGCGGGCTTCTCGGCGGGAGCAATGTCGTAGCCCTTGATGGCGACATGCATCAGCCGTGTATGGTCGTTCCACGGCGTCGGCATCACCGTCACTGTGGTGTTGAACGGCACCTGCGCGCCCTGCGGCCCGGCCCAGTCATAGGGGAAGTAGTTGATCATCTCCTCGACGCGCACGCTGTCGCGGTCGGGCAGGAAACCCTCCTTCAGCGAGCGGCGGACGAAGGCGTAGGACGCGGTGTCGACGTCGATGGAAAAGGTCGAAACCGGGTTCTCCTGCGCCGAGCGCACCGGATTGGTGCCGAAGCTCTCGAACCGCTCGCGGTCTTCCGGCGTGACGAAAGGTTCGGGTGCGATCATCGTCGGCACGGCCGGAACCACCATGTGCTTCGACACCGCATGACCGCCGACCTGCATGTCGCGCGAGGCCGGGCGGATGGCATGATTGAGCACGGCCGTCTGGTCCGTTTGCGGCGCCGGAGCCACCGGCTCCATCAGCGCGTCGGCGCCGCCCCGCGACGAGATTTCAGCCTCTTCCTGCGCTGCAGGCATCTCGGTGCGCTGACGCGTCGGGGCCTTTGTCTCGACGAATGCCTCGCCCGGCACCTTGGCAAGACGGAATTCCTCAAGCACCTGCCAGCCGACGTAACCGGCGACGGGCAATGCGACGAGGCCGGCAAGCGCGGGCGCGGCGACAAGTTTCTTCTGCATCATTTCCCTCCAGAACCGCATCGTTCTGTCGGTAAGACGAGACGCGCCGGCAGTTCCTTGGGTCGCCGGCGAATTTTTTTCGGCGGCGTCGAATGCGGTCATCGCCGCGGCCAGCGCGCGGGCTTTGGCGCCGTCGTCGGGCAACGGCGTCCTTGCGCCGCGCAGGATGTCGAGTTCGTCGAATTCGCTCTTCGCCATGTCAGACTTCCCCGGCCGCCATGATCTGGCGCAGCCGCTTCTTCGCCTCGTGGATGTGCCATGAGACGGTCGCCTCCGAGCAACCCATCAGCTCGGCCGCATCGGCGTGATTCATGCCCTCGCCATAAACGAGCGTGACCGCCTCGCGCTGCTTGTTCGGCAATTGCCGCACCGCCGCCCACAGCGCTTCCGCCGGGTCCTCGCGGCATTCGCCCGGATGGTCCTCGGCCGCCTCGCCGCCTTCGATCAACGTCTCAACGGCCCATGCGTTCGCCTTGGCGGTCTCGCGAGCCGTCCGCCGCCCGGCATCGCGCGCGGCATTGACCACGATGGCATAGAGCCATGTGGTGAAGGCCGACCCGCCGCGATAGGAACGGATCGCCCGGCCGAGCCGAGCGCACACTTCCTGGGCGATATCCTCGGCATCGGCCTTGTGGCCGGTCAGCCGCCAGGCGAGCCGGAAGATGAAGCCGTAATGCCGCTCGACAAGAACGGAAAACGATTCCCTGTCGCCGTCCGCCGCGTTGCGGGCCAGCTCGGCATCGGGAATGCGTTCCACCATCATCAGCGCCATCATCGACCGTTTGACGGCGCAATCTCGCCATTCCTTGGGTCAGCACAAGCAAAAATTTCGACCTGTCCCGCAGCTTAACGCAACGGCAACCACATGCCCTAACCGAACGGTAGCCCGGACATGCTTTCCTCCAGGGAAGCTGCTGCCGGCGCATTGGCCGGTCAGGCCTTGGCTATCTGGCTTGGGGATCGGGGGGATCGACACTGGACACGACGACGCTTTTCGCCGCCAACATGATCATTCTGTGGGTGATGGCGCTTGCGCTTGCCGGCGCCGGCAAGGGTCGCCGCGATGCGCCTTACTGGCGGTCGTGGGTGCTCGCCAACATCGTGCTCGGGGCGGCACTCGCTGTCTTCACCTTCGACTGGCAGCTGCCGCCGCTCATCGCCGCCACCCTGCCCAACGGCCTGCTCGTGCTCGGCCTCAGCCTGCGCTGGCGCGCCGCGCGCGAATTCAGCGACAGGCCCGCCCCCGCCTGGCTGGTCTGGTCGCCCGTCGTCGTCTTCCTCGTCGGGGCTGCGCCATTCGCCGGCATCTCCTATGCGCCGGCTTTCACCCTCGCCAACGTCTTCCTGACCTTCCTGTCATTCGCATCGGCCTGGGAATTCTGGCGCGACCGCGACGACGGCCTGCCTTCGCGCTATGCGCTGGTTCTGGCTTATGCCGTTATGGGAGCTTCCTTCGGGTGGAGGATCGGCCTCGGCGTCTTCGGCGCCGAAGCGATGCCCTATCATATCCCGCACGATCTTGCCCTCGCCATTCATCTGGTGATCGCCGTCTTCCATACCGTGGCCAGCGGCGCTTTCGCGCTATCGCTCGCCTATGAGCGCTCCAACAAGGAGCTTCACTACGCTGCAACCCACGATGCCCTGACCGGGCTTCACAATCGCGGCGCGTTCGAGGCGGAACTGGAGCGTGCGCTGTGCAATGCGGACGATCGACCATTTGCGCTGGCGTTGTTCGACGTCGACCATTTCAAGCAGGTCAATGACGGCCACGGCCATGCGGCCGGCGACGCGGCGCTCCGCCACTGCGCCCGCATCTGCGCCGATCATGCCGGTGCCTCCGGCACGGCCGCCCGCATCGGCGGCGAGGAATTCGCCATGATCCTCTATGGCCTCGACCGCGACGAGGCTCATGCCGTTGTCGAGCATACCCGCCGGGCGATCGCCGCCTCCGCGACCTCGTCGGGCGGCAAATCCATCCGCATCACCATCAGCGGCGGCGTCTGCCACAGCTCGAGCGCACCGAAAGACCGCGATGCGCTGATGCGGCTGGCGGATGCCGGCCTTTACGAGGCGAAGAACCGCGGACGCAACCGGATTGAGAAGATGGCGGCCTGAACGGGCCGGCTCCGCCCTACAAGCCGGCGAAAGCGCGCTGGTGGAACTGCTGGATTTCCGCCGGATAGCGCCATTCGACCGCCTCCGGGCAGGCATTGCGTGCGAGGCAACCCGCGCCGCGGCAGGCAGCGCCACCCTCGCCCCGGACATGGGCAAGGCACGCCTCATAGGCGAAGCCTTCCATGGAATGGGCCGATACCGGACAGGCGTTCAGGCAAGGTTTTCCGGCACATAGATCGCAAAGATGAATCGGTTCGGCAGCGACCTGATTCAATTCCTGAAGTGCATGGGCCGAAAGCTCGACATCGAGAAGCAGCACGCCGCGATAGGCATGCCACAGTCCGAAACGGGGATGCATCAGCAATCCGAGCGGCGAAGGCTTCAGTCCTTCCGCCCGCATCGCCCATTGCTGCAACGGCATGTACGGTCGGTCATTGGGCAGCGCTACACGCGCCCCGACCGCTTCCGCTGCCCGCCCGATCGCCAGCCTCGACCACGTATCGAGCGGATCGGCGATCCTTTGCCCCTGGTGCTCGTGCCAGCGGGCAAAACGAGACCAACAGGCGCCGCCGCCATTGCCGACGAGGATGACGGAGCGCGCCGGCCGCCCTGCCGGACCGTCGGGGCGCGCTTCACCCGCTGAGAAATTCAGTCCTCCGCGCAGGATCAGCCCGCTCGGCGCGAGCGCGGCGCGAACCCGCGAGACCGGATCAGTCTGGGCAGGTTCCGCCATACCTTCTCATCCTCGCTTGCCGTTCGAGCTTCGGCTGCCAAGTACGGCAAACCACGCGATGTCGATACCATATCGATGCCGCACGGATCGACCCGTTCCCCAAATTCGCAAAAGAGGTCAGATTGTCGTCAGGCAGGATGGTCCGGCTCGATTCGGCCGGAGCGGCCGGTGCCAATGATGGCGCTGGCACGAGAAATGCACTGCCGGTAAAAATCCAGAGGGACCGGAAAAGCAGATGCCGAGTCTGAAATACCATCTCGTCGCCTTCGTCCTGCGCCACACCCGCAAGAAGGCGTTCGCCAGCCCGGAGGCGCTCCACGCCCGCATCGGCAAGATGCGGAGCCGGGAAGACCATCGCCCGCCGGCGAAGGTGGCGGCCCGGCTCGACATCACCGAGCGCAAGGTCGGAAATTTCCCGGTCTATGAGGTGAAGCCGAAAGGGACGACGGTGACGCGGCGCATCCTCTACATTCACGGCGGCGCGTTCTGCTTCGAGATGACGCCGCATCACTGGAACCTCATCGCCGAACTGGCCGAGCGCACCGCCGCCCATGTCACCGTGCCGATCTATCCGCTTGCGCCGGAGCATCGTTTGCCCGCGGTGGAAGCGATGATGACGGAAGTCTATCGCGACGCGCTCGGGCACGGCGGCGACGTCGCGGTGATGGGCGATTCCGCCGGCGGCACCATGGCGCTGGCGCTGACCATGGCGGCGGCAAAGCAGGGCTGTCCCCTTCCCTCCCGCCTCGTCCTCATCTCGCCCGGCCTCGACATGACGCTCGCAAATCCCGAGGTGCGGGATTACGCCAAGGTCGATCCGTGGCTCGACATACCCGGCGGCACCGAGGCGATGCGGCTCTACGGCGGCGACATTCCCCTCGATGACTGGCGCATCAGCCCGCTCCATGGCGACCTTTCGGTGCTGCCGCCGGTACTGGCCTTCTCCGGCACCCACGATATCCTCTACCCCGACACCGTGCTCTTCACCGAAAGGGCGCGTGCGCTCGGCCGGCAGGTCGATCTCGTCACCGGCGAGCGCATGTTCCATGTCTGGCCGCTGATCGACATGCCGGAAGCGAAAGCCGCGCGCGACAGGATGGTCGCCTTTCTCTCGTCCTGACGCCGCGATCGCGCGTCAGAAGCCGCCCGTCTCGCGAAATGCGTCGAAGGCGGCGCGGATATGCTCGGCCGCCGCCCTGACCGGGGCCGAGGCGTCATGGGCGACGATCATCGCCAGATTGTAGTTCGACAGCCCCGGCAACCCCTCCTGCGGCCCCAGAGCCACGATGTCGTCGCCGATGAACGATTTCGGCAACGGCGCCACGGCAAGATCGGCCAGGATCGCGGCGCGCTGGCCGGCGGTGTGGGCGCTCATATAGGCGATGCGGTAATCGCGCCCCTCGCGCCCCAGCGCCTCAAGCGCATCAGCGCGCCAGGCGCAGCCTTCCTCCCAGATCGACAGCGGCAGCGGCTCGCGCAGATGGGCACTGCCGCCCCTGGCTCCTGCCCAGACGATCGGTTCGGTCAGCAGAACCTCAGCCTCCGTCGGCAGGTTGCGACAGACGGTAAACAGCGTGATGTCGAGCTGGCGCTCCGCCATCCGCCGGCGCAGATTGCCGCTCTGGTCGATGGTGACATCGACCGCGATGCAGGGATGCGTCTGCGCAAAGCGCTTGAGCACGTTGGGCAGCACCCGCTCGCCATAGTCGTCGGGAGAACCGAGGCGCACGATACCGGCGATATCGGGGACGATGAACTTCGACACCGCCTCGCGGTTCAGCGCCAGCATCCGCCGCGCATAACCCATCAGGATCTCGCCATCCTGAGTGAGCGACACCGAACGGGCATCGCGCGACAATACGGATACGCCCAGCGTCTCCTCCAGCTTCTTGATCTGCATCGACACCGCCGACGGGGTGC
>JBLJBS010000133.1:0-5564 GCA_047637695.1 Aquamicrobium sp.
GCCCGGTTGGCCGGCGCGAGAAGCGTGAGCGCGACCAGGACTATGCCCGCCAGCGTGATCCGGTCGCCCGTGCGCTCTACCGCTCGAAGCGATGGCGCACAGAACGTGCCGCGTTCCTGCACGATCATCCACTATGCGTGGAATGCGAGCGTCATGATCTGATCCGTCCGGCGAGCGTCGTCGATCACATCGATCCGCATGGCGGCAACGAGACGGTGTTCTGGGATCGCAGTCGCTGGCAGGCGCTGTGCGCATCGTGCCATGGCCGGAAAACGGCCGGCAACGATGGTGGTTTTGGCAATGCGCGGCGCTGCTCATAGCCTCCGGGGAGGTCAAATCTCTGGAGAGTTCGACCTCAGGACCGCGCGCCACCAAGAACTCATCCGTGGCCAAAATGGCGATGGGGGGGGTACGCGACCAAGATGTTGATTTTGTTGGATACGAAAAATGCAAATGGCTGATCCTGCCACCATCGACGCCATTCACGGCGATCGCCAGCTTGCCGTCGAATACCGGCCGCTCGATGCGCTGGTGCCGTACGCCCGCAATGCGCGCACGCATTCTGACGCGCAGATCGCCGAGATCGCCGGCTCGATCCGCGCATTCGGTTTTACCAATCCGGTGCTGATTGCCGAGGACGGTACGTTGATCGCCGGCCACGGAAGGGTGCTGGCTGCGCGCAAGCTCGGCATGGAGACAGTGCCGGCCATCGTGCTGACGGGCCTGTCGGAGACGCAGCGCCGGGCGCTGGTGCTGGCCGACAACCGCATCGCCATGAATGCTGGCTGGGACGAGGATCTGCTGGGGTTGGAACTCTCCGATCTACAGGAGGCAGGCTTTGATCTCGGCCTGACCGGCTTTGATGACGACGAATTGCAGGACCTGCTTTACGGCAGCAGCAACGAACAGGACGGGCTGACCGAGGATGACGCCATTCCGGAAGTGCCGGCAACGCCGGTCACCCGACGCGGCGATCTGTGGCTGCTCGGCGATCATCGCTTGCTCTGCGGTGACAGCACAGACCCGGATGATGTGACCCGCCTGATGAATGGCGAGCGGGCGGCATTGTTCGCGACCGATCCGCCCTATCTCGTCGATTATGATGGCACCAACCATCCGACCAAGAAGAACGCTTCCAAACGAGCCAAGAAGACCGCCAATAAGGATTGGTCCGAAGACTACATCGAACAGCCGCACTGGGATGATTCCAGCCAGGGTCCGCAGTTCTACGAGGCCTTCTGCAGGACGGCGATCGAGCATGCCATTGCCGAGGACGTCGCATGGTATTGCTGGCACGCCTCGCGACGCCAGCGCATGCTGGAAAATGTCTGGGACAAGTTCGACGTGCTGCATCATCAGCAGATCATCTGGGCCAAATCCCGCCCGGTGCTGACGCGCTCTGTCATGCTGTGGGCGCACGAGCCCTGCCTGTTCGGCTGGGTTCGCGGCAAGAAGCCAAGGATCAATCGCGAGGGGTTCGAAAGCTGGCCGACGACGGTCTGGAACATCCCGTCCTCGGAAATCGAGACCCGAGAGCATCCGACCTCGAAACCGGTGCGGGTGTTCACGCTGCCGATGCAACTGCACACCCATCCCGGCGATATCTGTTACGAGCCGTTTTCCGGCTCCGGCTCGCAGCTGATTGCGGGCGAAAAGATCGGCCGCAAGGTCTATGGCCTCGAATTGTCGGAAGCCTTTTGCGATGTCGTCGTCAAGCGCTGGCAGGAATTCACCGGCAAGCAGGCAACGCTCGAGGGCGACGGCCGCAGCTTTGACGCGATCGCCGCCGAGCGTGTGCTCGATGCAGGAGATACGGCCAAGGATGCAGCGGCATGAAGCAGTCGCGCACCATGTCGCTGGTGGAATCGCTCACCAATGTCGCCATCGGCTATGGCATCGCCGTCATCACGCAGATCCTGGTGTTCCCACTGTTCGGGCTTTCCACCACGCTGGCCGAGAACATGGCGATGGGCGCGATCTTCACCGTGGTGTCGATCGCACGCAGTTACTGTCTGCGCAGGTTGTTCGAGGCGGTACGCCTTCGCGGTGACGGCACTGGATAATGCATGGAGTTTTGACATGGCCGGCCGCAAGCCGCTGCCAACGCATCTGAAGCTGGTGAAGGGCACGGCCCGTCCGCATCGTTTGAACAAGGCCGAGCCGATACCGGTGGTGGCAGTTCCTGCGCCGCCCGATCATCTTGATGAGGACGCCCGGAAAAAGTTCTCCGAGATGGCCGAGCTGCTGGCCCGCCATGGCGTGATGACCGAGCTCGATACGCATGCGCTGGCCCGGTACGTGGTGATCTGGCGACGCTGGCTGGAAGCCGAGCAGGAAGTCAAACGCCGCGGCCATGTGGTGAAGACGTCGAACGACAACATCATCCAGAACCCGTTCCTGGCTGTTGCCAACAAGTGCCTGGCGCAGATGGCACAGATCGAAAGCGAGTTCGGGCTCACACCCTCCAGCCGCTCGCGCATCCGCATGGCAGAGCCTGCTGAAACGAACGATCCGTTCGAGGATTTTTTGACCCGTGGCCGAAAAGCGTAAATCCGGCGCGGTCAGGAAAGCGTCATCCTGTCCGGTCACGACCTATGCCCGCGCTGTCGTCAGCGGCAGGATCGTTGCTGGCCGCCTGGTGAAGCTTGCCTGCGAACGCCATCTCGCCGATCTCAAATCCGGCGGCAAGCGTGGCCTGGTCTGGGACGGTGCTGCCGCACGCCACGCGATCGACTTTTTTGGCCATCTGCGCCATTCCACTGGCGAATGGGCGGGCGAGCCCTTCGTGCTGCAGCCGTGGCAGCAGTTTGTTGTCGGCTCGCTTTATGGCTGGACGCGCAAGAATTGTCCTGGTCAGGACAGCCTGCGCCGTTTCCGCACGGCCTATGTCGAGGTGGCGCGCAAGAACGGCAAGTCGGTGCTGTTGGCTGGCACTGCTCTCTATGCACTGATTGCCGATGGTGAACCGGGTGCGCATGTCTATTCGGCGGCAACGACCCGCGATCAGGCAAGGATCGTCTTTGGCGAGGCCGAGCACATGGTGGCGGCAAGCTCGGCCCTGCAGGCGCGGATCACCCGCACGGTGAACAATCTGGCGGTGCTGCCGACCTCTTCCTGGTTCCGGCCGCTATCGGCGGACGCCACCAAGATGGATGGGTTGAACATTCACTTTGCCGCGGTCGATGAGGTGCATGAACATCCGGGCCCAGAGATCATCCAGAAGCTCAACACGGCAACCGGTGCGCGGCGCCAGCCGCTGATCTTCGAGATCACGACGGCCGGTTACGATCGCCATTCGGTCTGCCGCCAGCATCACGAATTCTCGGTCAAGGCGCTGGAGGGCACGGTGCCGACGGAGTCTTCAGACAGCTGGTTTGCCTATATCGCCACCATCGACGAGGGCGACGACTGGGCCGACCCAAAGGTCTGGGTGAAGGCCAATCCCAGCCTTGGCGTCACCGTCAAACGCGATGACCTCAAGCGCCAGATCGATGAAGCGAAAGAAATGCCGGCGCAGCAGAACGCGATCCGCCGGCTGCGGCTCAACGAATGGACCGAGCAGGTCACCCGCTGGCTCGACATGAGCGTGTGGGAGGAAGGAGGCCTGAAGGCTGCCACAGACTGGCGCATCGTCAAACACGAGCTGGAAGAACTGGAGCAGAAGCTGCTTGGGCGCGAATGCTATGGCGGGCTCGACCTGGCGCGGGTCAACGATCTCTCCGCCTTCGTGCTGGTGTTTCCACCGACGCTCGACGATGAACTCGGCGCGCTGGCCGACAAATGGATCGTGCTCTGCCGGTTCTGGATCCCCGAAGACGACATCGTGCGCCGGGTACGGCGCGACCGCGTGCCTTATGATGTCTGGCGTGATCAGGGATTTTTGACCGCCACCCCCGGCAACGCCACCGACTTCGCCTTCGTCGAGAAGGAAATCCTCGACCTTGCCGGCCGCTACGATCTGCGTGAACTCTCCTACGACCGCACCTTTGCCGGCGAGATCGTCCAGCATCTTCAGGATGAAGGGCTGAACCTCGTTCAGTTCGGCCAGGGGTTTTTGTCCATGGCGGCGCCCACGGCGGAACTGGAACGGCTGTCGGTGTCACGATCGCTCTGGCATGGCGGCCATCCGGTGTTGCGCTGGAATGCGTCCAATGTTGCCGTGCGTCATGATCCGGCCGGCAACATCAAGCCGGACAAGGAGCGCTCGAGCGAACGCATCGACGGCATTGTCGCGATCTGCAACGCGCTTGGTCGGGCGCTGGCCCGTGACGTCAATGCCGGCCGCTCGGTTTATGAGAACCGCGGCATCCTGATGCTGTAGGCGCAGGCGCGAAAGAAACGGGAAAAATGGCATTCTGGCAAAACTGGTTCGGCGGGGCAAAACCGCCGGCCGCATCTCCGCGTGCGTCGTTCCATGATGCCGGCGGTGGCCTGGTCATCACGACGAGCGAACAACTGGCAGAGGCGCTGCGGTCCGGAGCGGTGACGGCATCGGGAACCGCGGTGACGCCGAACAGCGCCATGCGGGTGGCGGCCGTCTATGCCTGCGTGCGCATCATCTCGGGCGCTGTGGCGACGCTGCCCTTGCACATCAAGCGCCGGGTGGATGAGCGCACCCGGCAGGATGCGTCCGACACGCCGATCTGGAAGGTGCTGCGACGACGGCCGAACCGCTGGCAGACGCCATCGCAGTTTCGCCGCATGCTGCAGGCGCATCTGCTTTTGCGCGGCAACGCCTATGCCATGATCGTGCGCTCGCGCGGACTGGTGCAGGAACTGATCCCGCTGCATCCCGATCGCGTCGAGGTGAAGCAGACCGACGACCTCGGGCTGGAATACATCTACACCCGCCAGGACGGACGGCGCATCCGGTTGGCTCAGATGGAAATGTTCCATCTCGTCGGGCTGACGCTGGATGGCGTCCATGGCGTGTCGGCTATTGCCTATGCCCGCGAGACCATCGGCCTGTCGCTGGCCATGGAAGATCACGGCGCGGCCACCTTCCGCAATGGCGCGCGCGTCAGCGGCGTATTGAAACATCCCAACAAGCTCGGGCCAGAGGCTGTCGCCAATCTCAAGGCCGGGCTCGAAGAGTTCCGCTCCGGCGGCGAGCAGGAGGGAAAGAACCTGATCCTCGAAGAGGGCATGGACTATGCCCGCATCGCCATGACGGCCGAGGATGCGCAGTGGCTGGAGGCCAGAAAGTTCAGCCGCACCGACATCGCCATGTTTTTCGGGGTGCCGCCGCACATGATCGGCGACACGGAAAAGAGCACGTCCTGGGGCACCGGCATCGAGCAGCAGTCGATCGGCTTCGTCGCCTATACGCTCGAAGACCATCTGACCATGTGGGAAGAGGCGATCAACCGCGACCTGATCGGTGCGAATGACATGCTCTACGCCCGCTTCAACCGGGCGGCGCTCGTCAAGGGCGACATCAAGGCGCGCTGGGAGGCCTACGTCAAAGGCCTGCAATGGGGCGTCTACAGCCCGAACGAAATCCGAGCGCTGGAAGACCAGAACCCGCGTGACGGCGGCGATGTCTTCTATCCGCCGCCGAACAC
>JBLJBS010000134.1:0-15136 GCA_047637695.1 Aquamicrobium sp.
TCGATGCCGCACCAGTCGGACGTCGCCTTCATGGCCTGGTTCATGCCGACGCTGAACCCGGCCTCTGTCGGTGAATATCTGGCGTTCGGCGAGTGGGGTTACGCGCTGTCGCGTTTCTCCGGCATGTGGGTGGGGTTCAAGGCGATCTCCGAATCCGTCGAGTCGGCGGCTTCCGTCGAACTCCGGCCCGACCGCGCCTTTGTCCTGCCCGACCTCCAGCTTCCCGCCGGCGGGCTGCATTACCGCTGGCCGGACCTGCCCGGCCCGCAGATCGAGGAGCGGATGGAGGCCAAGAAGCAGGCGGTGTTCGCCTTCGCCGAGGCCAATCCCATCGACCGCCACATCTATGAGGTCAGGGACGCCCGCTTCGGCATCGTCACCACCGGCAAGGGCCATCTCGACCTGATGGAGGCGCTGCGGCTCATCGGCATCGGCGAGCGCGAATGCCGCGCGCTCGGCATCGACATCTACAAGGTCGGCATGGTGTGGCCGCTGGCGCGGCGCGACGCGCTCGATTTCGTCCGCGACAAGGACGAGGTGCTGGTGATCGAGGAAAAGCGCGGCATCGTCGAAAGCCAGCTCAAGGAATATTTCTACGACTGGCCCGGCCACAAGCCGCGCGTCATGGTCGGCAAGCGCGACGAGACCGGCGCGCGCCTCGTCCCGTGGACGGGGGAATTGTCGCCGCGCCTCCTGGCGCCGCTGGTGGCGAAAAGGCTCGACGGCGTCTTTCCCGGCCACGGTTTTTCCGCGCGGGCGGCGCGGCTCGATGCCGGGCCGGCGATCTCGATCTCGGTGCCGGGGGCGACGCGCACACCCTATTTCTGCTCCGGCTGCCCGCACAACACCTCGACCCGGGTGCCGGAAGGCAGCCAGGCGCTGGCCGGCATCGGCTGCCATTTCATGGCGAGCTGGATGGACCGCGACACCACCTCGCTGATCCAGATGGGCGGCGAAGGCGTGAACTGGGCGGCGTCGTCGCTGTTCACCGGCGGCGGCCACGTCTTCCAGAATCTCGGCGAGGGCACCTGGTATCATTCCGGGTCGATGGCGATCCGGCAGGCGGTGGCGGCCGGCGCCAATATCACCTACAAGATCCTCTACAACGACGCGGTGGCCATGACCGGCGGCCAGCCGGTCGACGGGCCGGTCAGCGTCGAGGCCATCGCCCATGTCTGCCGCGCCGAGGGCGTCCGGCGCATCGCGCTGGTCAGCGACGCGCCGGCAAAATTCTCCATGCCCGACTTTCCCGCCGGCACGACGCTTCACCATCGTCGCGAGATGGATGCGCTGCAGCGCGAGATGCGGTCGGAGAAGGGCGTCTCGGTTCTGATCTACCAGCAGACCTGCGCCACCGAGAAGCGCCGGCGGCGCAAGCGCGGCACGATGGCGGACCCGAAGAAGATCGTCGTCATCAACGAACTGGTCTGCGAAGGCTGCGGCGACTGCTCGGTGCAGTCGAACTGCCTGTCCGTCGAGCCGGTCGAAACCGAATTCGGCCCGAAGCGGCGCATCAACCAGTCGTCCTGCAACAAGGATTTTTCCTGCGTCGACGGCTTCTGCCCCAGCTTCGTGACGCTGGAAGGCGCGGTGCGGCGCAAGACCGGTGGCGCCCGGCTCGATCTCGATGCGCTCGCATCGGGGCTTGCAGAGCCGGAATTGCCTGGGCTCGAGCAGCCTTTCGATCTGCTGATCACCGGCGTCGGCGGCACCGGCGTCGTCACCATCGGTGCGCTGGTGACGATGGCGGCGCATCTCGAAGGCAAGGGCGCGTCCGTTCTCGATTTCACCGGCTTCGCGCAGAAATTCGGCCCCGTGCTTTCCTTCGTGCGGCTGGCGCAGGCGCCGGAAGCCATCAATCAGGTTCGCATCGACCGCGGCGCGGCCGACGCGCTGATCGGCTGCGACATCGTCGTCTCGTCCTCGCCCAAGGCCTCCGCCTGCTACCGGCCCGGCATGAAGGCGGTGCTCAATCTGGCCAGGATGCCGACCGGCGACATCGTGCGCCGCCGCGACGCCGACCTTGCCGTCGATTCAAGGCTGGCCGCGATCCGCGACGCGGTCGGCAGCGAAGGGCTGGAGGCGCTCGACGCCAACCATCTGTCCGAACTCGCGATGGGCGATGCGGTGTTCGCCAACGTCATCATGCTGGGCTTTTCGTGGCAGCAGGGCCTTGTGCCGGTCGGGCTCGCCGCGCTCGACCGGGCGATCGAACTGAACGGCGTCGCCGTCGAGGCCAACCGCCGGGCGCTGCTTCTCGGCCGGATCGCCGCGGCGATGCCGGAGCGGCTTGCCGGCCTGCTCGCGCCGCAAGCCCGACCGGCAGAGACGCTCGAGCGGCTCGTCGCCCGCAGGGTCGAATTCCTCACCGCCTATCAGGATGCCGGCTACGCCGCCCGCTATGCCGCAATGGTCGAGAACGTCCGCGAGGCGGAAGCGCGGTTCGGCAGCGATCTCCTGGCTCAGGCCGTCGCGAGATCCCTGTTCAGGCTGATGGCCTACAAGGACGAGTACGAGGTGGCGCGGCTGCATATGCAGACGGGTTTCGCCGAGAGCCTGAAAACGCAGTTCGAGGGCGATTTCCGCATCGTCCATCATCTTGCGCCGCCTTTTCTCTCTTCAGGTATGGATGCGCGCGGCCGGCCGCTGAAGCGCGCCTTCGGGCCGTGGATCAGGGTGCCGATGCGGGTTCTGGCGCGGCTGAAGCGCCTGCGCGGCACGCCGTTCGATCCGTTCGGCTACACCGCCGAGCGGCGCATGGAGCGTGAGCTGATCGGCTGGTACGCGGAAATGGTCGGCCGTGCCGTCTCCAGGCTCGATCTTCAGCCGCACGAGGAATTGCGCCGCGCGCTGGAGATGCCGATGGACATCAGGGGCTACGGACCGGTCAAGGAAGAGGCGGCCGCCCGGATTCGCGCCGGGATGGAAGCTCTGCTGCCGGCCTGACCCGCGACATCTTCGACCGGCGTGCGCTCCGTCAAGCATCGTCCGATTCGGAAACGAAACGATGGCCGTCTTTTCTGACGAAACTGAGTTAACTTTCAAGCCGCGCGGCAGTTTCATTAGCGGGTTGTTAATCGACACCGGAGAAGAGTGAGATGCGCATTCCCGCCTTGGGATGTGGCGCCGGGCGTGGGGCCCGGGTCGGCAGCAGGGGCCTTGGGGGTTATAAAGTGCCATTCAACAATCTTGGAATCTCGCGCAAGCTCGGGCTTGCGTTCGCCGCCGTCGTGGCAACCATCGTCGTCATGAGCGGCGTGATCTTCTGGAACATCGCGCAGCTCGAGAAGGCGACACAGGCCGAAGCTGAGGCCAATCTGGCGGTGGATATCATTTCACGCGCCGAATTCCGCCTCGCGCGCCAGGAAAACAGCTATCGCGGATTCCTCCTGACCAATGATCCCTATTATATCGAGCGGCTGGAAAGCCATCGCGCCGGTTTCGACCGTCATCTCGATGAACTGCGCCAGTCCAAGGCGGGCCGCGCCGACGAGGCAGCGATCACGGCGGCCATAGCCGACGTGACCCGGAAGATGAATGTCTGGCAGCAGGAAATCGTCGACGAGGGCAAGAGGCTTGCCGCCGATCCGATCTACCGGTTCAAGGCGGTGGAGATGGTCGGGCGCAGCGGCAAGGCCGACGGGCTGATGGGCCCGATCGAGGATGCGCTCGCGGCGCTGGCCGAGAGCGAACGCGCGGTAGCCGGCGCCGCCATCGAGCAGCGCCATGCCGTGACGACGCTGACTGAAATGGCGCTCTATATCGGTGTCGGCCTTGCGGTCCTGTTCTCCGCCGTTCTCGGCTGGCTGCTGTCGCGGATGATCGCGACGCCGGTGACGGCGCTGACCGCTGTCATGGGCAAGCTCGCTTCCGGCGACAACTCGGTCGAGGTTCCGGCGGTGGCGCGGGGCGACGAGATCGGCGAAATGGCGCGCGCGGTGCTGGTGTTCAAGGACGCGGCGATCGAGAAGACCCGGCTCGAGGTCGAAACCAACGAGACGCGCGCGGCGGCCGAGGATGAGCGCAGCCGCAACGAGGCGGTAAAGGCGCGCGACGCCGCCGAGGATCACGCGGTGGTGACGGCGCTCGCCAACGGTCTGTCGGCTCTCGCCTCCGGCGACCTGACCTACCGCATCACCGAGCCGTTCTCCGTCAAGGCCCAGAAGCTGAAGGACGACTTCAATGGCACGGCGGCGCAGCTTCAGGACACGATGGCGACGATCGCCGAGGCGATCGGCGGCATGCGCAACGGCACCGGCGAAATCAGCCAGGCGGCCGACGATTTGTCGCGCCGGACCGAACAGCAGGCGGCGAGCCTCGAAGAAACCGCTGCCGCGCTCGACCAGATCACCGCGACGGTGAAGAAGACAGCCGAGGGCGCCCATCAGGCTTCGCAGGTCACCGGGCAGGCGCGGATCGGCGCCGAAAGGTCGGGCGATGTCGTGCGCCAGGCGGTGGCGGCGATGGCGCAGATCGAGAAGTCGTCGCAGCAGATCGGCCAGATCATCGGCGTCATCGACGAGATCGCGTTCCAGACCAACCTTCTGGCGCTCAACGCCGGCGTCGAGGCCGCCCGTGCCGGCGATGCCGGACGGGGCTTCGCGGTGGTGGCGCAGGAAGTGCGGGCACTGGCGCAGCGTTCGGCCGAAGCCGCGAAGGAGATCAAGGAACTGATCTCGACGTCGACCCATCAGGTCGAGCAGGGCGTCGATCTGGTCGGGCAGACCGGCGAGGCTCTGGAGAAGATCGTGGTTCAGGTTGGCGAGATCACCGGGCTGGTCAGCGAGATCGCCGCTTCGGCCCGCGAGCAGTCGACCGGGCTCGCCGAGGTCAATTCGGCCGTCAACCAGATGGATCAGGTGACGCAGCAGAACGCGGCGATGGTCGAGCAATCGACGGCGGCCAGCCACAACCTTGCCCAGGAAGCCGACGAGCTGGCGCAGTTGGTGGCGAAGTTCCGTCTCGGCGTCGAGACCGATGCCGGCCAGGCGCAACCGCGCCGGCCGCAGCCATCGGCACCTGCCGCGCCGCGGCCGCAAGGCCGCGCCGCCGCTTTGCGCAGCGTGTCCGCCGGTGGCGGGCAGGCGGCTGCGCTGCTTGCCGGCCAGCCCGCCGACGAGGGCTGGGAAGAGTTCTGAAGCCTCGGATGCGGCTGCCGCGGATACGCTCCCGGCCGCCGCGATCCCGGCGGAGGGGGGCTTCCGCCGGGATCCTTCTAAACCCGAAATTAACCCCGATCGTTCCAGTTTGAACGCGCGGGGAAAGAGGCAGCAATTCCGGCGTCAGCCGTGACAGCCGAGGCTTTGGGGAACGGAAATGAGCGAGGAGCATAACAGGAGAGCGTCCGATCGCAGGCGTGAGCTGATCGCGTTCATGATCGGGACGCAGGAATTCTGCGTCGACATCATGGCGGTGCGCGAGATCCGCGGCTGGACGCCGGCGACGCCATTGCCTCATGCCCAGAAATTCATGCGCGGGGTCATCAACCTGCGCGGCTCGGTGCTGCCGATCATCGATCTGTCGGCCCGGCTCGGCTTCGGCATGACGGTGCCCGAGGCGCGCCATGTCATCATCGTCGTGCGCACCGGCGCGCAGGAGGTCGGCCTGCTGGTCGACGCGGTCTGCGACATCCTCTCCGTCACCGACGACATGGTGCAGCCGACGCCCAACGTCGCCAGCGACGCGGTCCGCTCGTTCGTGCGCGGCATCCTCGCCGTCGAGGGACGCATGATCGGCCTGATCGGCCTCGAGCGCATCCTGCCGGAGCAGGAAGCGGAGGCGGCATGACGAACGCGGTCCGTTCCCGGGACGGGCGCGGTCAGACGCTGGTCGAGGGCGAGTTCCTTTTCACCAACGAGGATTTCTCGGCCATCGCCCGCATGCTCTATGACGATGCGGGCATCGCGCTGACGGAAAGCAAGGCATCGCTGGTCTATTCGCGCCTCGCCAAGCGGCTGCGTGCGCTCGGCATCGAGAGTTTCCAGGACTATTGCCGGCTGGTTGCGGGGGCGGAAGGCGTCAGCGAACGGCAGAACATGCTGGCGGCGCTGACCACCAACGTCACCCGCTTCTTCCGCGAGCCGCATCATTTCGAGCATCTCGGGACGACGGTTCTGCCCGATCTGGTCAACCGGGCGCGGGCGCGCGGGCGCGTGCGCATCTGGTCGGCCGGCTGCTCGACCGGCCAGGAACCCTATTCGATCGCACTGACCCTCCTCGACCTGCTGCCGGAGGCGGCAAGCCTCGACGTGCGCATCCTCGCCACCGACATCGATCCCAACGTCGTCGCCACCGGGCGCGCGGCGGTTTATTCCAACGAGGCGGTGCAGCCGGTCCCCGCGTCCTTGCGTGACCGCTGGATGGTGCGCGTGCGCGAGAATGATCGTGGCGGGGACCGCAGTGGGGACCGGGGCGGCGGCCGCGAGGCCTGGGGTGCCGGCGAAGAGATGCGCCGGCTGGTCGCCTTCCGCGAGCTCAACCTGATGGGCAACTGGCCGATGAAGGGCCGGTTCGACGCAATCTTCTGCCGCAACGTCGTCATCTATTTCGACGAACCGACGCAGGCGCGGATCTGGACGCGCTTCGCGCCGCTGCTCAATCCGGGCGGGCGGCTCTATGTCGGCCATTCCGAACGCGTGACCGACATGGACCGGTTCGAGACCGACGGGCTGACGACCTACCGGCTGAGAGGCGGTCGCGGGTGAGCACGGTCAAGGTCCTCGTCGTTGACGACAGCGCGACCATGCGCGGCCTGATCACCGCGATGCTGCGCCGCGACCCGGAAATAGCGGTCATCGGCCAGGCGGGCGACCCGCTCGAGGCGCGCGACGCCATCAAGCGGCTCAATCCCGACGTGGTGACGCTCGACGTCGAGATGCCGAACATGAACGGGCTGGCCTTTCTCGAAAAGATCATGCGGCTGCGGCCGATGCCGGTGGTGATGGTCTCGACGCTGACGCAGGCCGGCGCCGAGGTCAGCCTGGCGGCGCTGGAACTCGGCGCGGTCGACTGCATCGGCAAGCCGACGGCCGGGATGCCGGCCGAGCGAGCATTCGCCGACCTAGCGGCGCGGGTCAAGGCGGCGGGGCGCGCGCGCGTCCGTCCCGGCTCCGACCGGGTTCTCGCGCATGCGTCCGCCCATTGCGCGACCGGCGATTTCCGGCCTGACGGCCGGGTGGTGGCGATCGGCTCGTCGACCGGCGGGGTCGAGGCGCTGCTGACGGTGCTGTCGGTCTTTCCCGTCGACTGCCCGCCAACCGTCATCACCCAGCACATGCCGGGCACCTTTACCCGCAGCTTTGCCGAGCGCCTGAACCGTTCCTGTGCCGCGCAGGTGGCCGAGGCGCATGAGGGCGCGCCGCTGGAGATCGGCCGGGTCTGGCTGGCACCGGGTGGGGAAAGCCACCTCCAGATCGTCGGCAATGCCCAGAAGCGCTGCCGCCTTGTCGTGGACGAGCCGGTCAACGGCCATCGACCTTCCGTCGACGTGCTGTTCGAATCCGTGGCGAAGAGCGCCGGCAATGCCGCGCTGGGCGTCATCCTGACCGGCATGGGCCGTGACGGCGCGCGCGGGCTTCTCGCCATGCGCAATGCCGGCGCCTCGACCATCGGCCAGAACGAGGCGACCTCGGTCGTCTACGGCATGCCGAAGGTCGCGCACGAGATCGGTGCGGTCGAGCGGCAATTGCCGCTGGAGCGCATCGGCGCGGAAATCGTCAACCAGTGCAATCTGGTCCGCGAGGCGGTGTGATGCGGGTCCATGTGGTCCAGGGCGAGCATTTCATCACCGACAATGCCGACGCCGTCCTGACCACGCTGCTCGGCAGCTGCGTTGCCGCCTGCATCCACGATCCGGTCGCCGGCGTCGGCGGCATGAACCATTTCCTGTTGCCCGGCGGCCATTCGCCCGGCGTCGATCGCGCGGCGCAGCGCTATGGCGTCCACGCCATGGAGTTGCTGGTCAATGCGCTGCTGTCGAGCGGCGCCCGGCGCGAGCGGCTGGAAGCCAAGCTGTTCGGCGGTGCCCGGCTGATCGACGGCCTGACCGACATCGGCAGCCAGAACGCGGATTTCGCCCTGCGCTTTCTCGCCGCCGAAGGCATCCGCCACGTCGGCGGAAGTCTGCGCGGCGAGCACGGCCGCAAGGTGCAGTTCTGGCCGGTCTCCGGCCGGGCGCGGCAATCGCTGATGGAGCGGGAAAGCGCCCAGGTCTTCGACGTCGAGAAACGTATTCGCCCGGCGGCGGTGCCGGCCGAGACCGGCGCGGTCGAACTGTTCTGAACGATCCGCGCGGCAAGGAAGGTGGGCCGAAGCCGGGCTGCGCCGGCGCGACGGCGTTTGCGAAACTCGCCGGCTGAGGCGACGGCCGGACACATCCGCATTCTACTTCGACAAATAGCAATGACTGGGCTCCGGTCCGGGTGCAGCCTGTGCATGCACACCTGAATGATCGGAGATGCAGATGAGAGCGCTTACCTTGAAGGCCGGCTCGACGCTGGTAGGGACTGCCGCATTGGCATTGTTGTTTGCAGCGGGGCCGCTGGCGGCGAAGGAACCGCAGGCGCAGGCCGGCGGCGCGATGGCGACGCTTGCCCAGCTCGGAATCGAGGTCGAGGGCATGTCCCCCGACGACCCGCTGATGTCGAAGGAAGAATTCGACGCCGGCACCAAGATCTATTTCGAGCGCTGCGCCGGCTGCCACGGCGTGCTGCGCAAGGGCGCGACCGGCAAGGCGCTGACCACCGACATCACGCGCGGCCACGGCTTCGACTATCTGCGCGATTTCATCACCTACGGCTCCCCGGCCGGCATGCCCAACTGGGGCACCTCGGGCGAGCTGAGCGAGGACGAGATCGCCGTGATGGCTAAATACCTGCTGCTCGAGCCGCCGGCGCCGCCGGAATGGGGCATGCCCGAAATGCGCGGGACATGGCAGGTTCTCGTCAAGCCGCAGGACCGGCCGACGCAGAAGATGAACGACATCGACATCGAGAACCTGATGTCGGTGACGCTGCGCGATTCCGGGCAGGTGGCGCTGATCGATGGCGGCACCTATCAGATCAAGGCGGTGATCGACACCGGCTATGCCGTTCATATCAGCCGGATTTCAGCCTCGGGGCGCTATCTGTTCGTCATCGGCCGCGACGGCCTCGTCAACATGATCGATCTGTGGATGGAGACCCCGGCCAACGTCGCGCAGATCAAGATCGGCATCGAGGCGCGCTCGGTGGAGACGTCCAAGTTCGCCGGCTACGAGGACAGGTACGCCATCGCCGGCGGTTACTGGCCGCCGCAATATGTCATCATGGATGGCGAGACGTTGGAGCCGCTGAAGATCGTCTCGACGCGCGGCAACGTCTATGACGAGCAGGTCTACCATCCCGAGCCGCGCGTCGCCTCGATCGTGTCGTCGCACTTCAAGCCGGAGTTCATCGTCAACGTCAAGGAGACCGGCAAGATTCTGTTCGTCGACTACACCGACCTGAAGAACCTGAAGTCGGTCGAGGTCGAGGCGGAACGCTTCCTGCACGATGGCGGCTTCGACAGCACCAAGCGCTACTTCCTCGTCGCCGCCAACCAGCGCGGCAAGATCGCCGTGGTCGACACGAGGGAAGACAAGCTGACGGCGCTGGTCGAGACCGGCGGCCAGATCCCGCATCCGGGGCGCGGGGCGAATTTCGAACATCCAGTCTACGGACCGGTGTGGGCGACGTCGCATCTCGGCGACGAGACCGTGGCGCTGGTCGGGACCGATCCCGAGGGCCATCCCGACCATGCGTGGAAGATCGTCGACACCTTCCCGGCGCTGGGCGGCGGTTCGCTGTTCATCAAAACGCATCCGAATTCGAAGCATCTCTATGTCGATGCGACGTTTAATCCCGAGGCCGAGATCTCGGCGGCGGCGGCGGTGTTCGACATCGGCGCGATGACTGGCAACCCTGAACAGGACCCGGAATTCGCCACCCTGCCGATTGTCGAATGGGCCGGCATTACCGAAGGCCAGCCGCGCGTGGTCCAGCCCGAATTCAACAAGGACGGCACCGAGGTCTGGTTCTCGGTCTGGAACGCCAAGGACAAGGAAAGCGCCATCGTCGTGGTCGACGACAAGACGCTTCAGCTGAAAGCGGTGATCAAGGACAAGGGGCTGATCACGCCGACCGGCAAGTTCAATGTCCTCAACACCCAGAAGGACATCTACTGACCGTTGCCGGCCGGGCATCGAAGGGGCGGCGCCCGGCGCCGCCCCTTCATTGGTTTCGTCACTTCATTTCGATACGGTTCCGTAACGAACCCTTGATCCCAAGGCGTCGTCCACTAAAATCCTGGCGTTGTCGATCAGCGGGGTCGGCTTGGCCAATCGTTCCAGCGATGCCATGTTACTCAGCCTTATCCGCGCGCCGTCGACGCCGACGCCGTAGGGCTTCAGGGTGTTGAACGCGCGCGACAGGTTTTCCGGCGTCATGCCGAGGAGCGAGGCAAGGGTGCGCTTGTCGTAAGGCAGCTCGACGCAGCCGCTGCCGCCCTGTTCGCTGTCGAGGGCGAGCAGGCTGTTGGCCAGCCGTTCGACGGCGGTGCGCAGCTTCAGATCCTTCTGCTGCTTGACCACCTCCCGATAGTCTCCGGCCAGTTCGTCGATGACGGCGCAGGCGAAGGCGACATCGTTGCGAAGCGCCTCGCGAACGTCTTCGGCCGGGATCATCAGCAGCCTTGAGCGCTGGCTGGTGCGCCCGCTCTTGAGATAGACCGCGTCCTTGAGCACGGCGGCGAGGATGAAGCTGCCACGTGGGCGCACCATCTCCATCACCGTCTCGTGCCTGTTCCAGCGCGCGTAGAGCTCGACGCAGCCCTCGATCACCACGAAGAGGAAATCGGCCGGCTCGCCCTCGCGGATCAGCTCGAGCTGGGCGGGGAACAGCTGCGGATGGGCGGCCTGCATCAGCTGCTCGAAATTCGCCTCGGCCATGCTCTCGAACAGCGGCAGCGCCCTTACCTGCGGCAGATCGGTGGCTCTCATGCGCCCTCTGCTTGATGCTTCTCCAGACCTCGCCCGACGGAGATTCTTGCATATGCGGGTTCCACGCGGGAGACGGCCACGCCGCCTCCTGGTTTGCAGAATGCCCCGTTTCCCCTTGTTTCCCAGTTCGGTCGCCCGTCCCTTGATCCATATCAAGCTGGAATCAACGCCGCGACTTACGCTGGGCAACGCCAATGCGGACGCCGTGAGATCACGGGTCGACGATCGGCTCGAGCGGATGTGCGAACGACGCAGCATCATCGCCCGGCCGGGATGCCGGTCGCGAATCCGGTGACGCGTGGCGGAAACGGAAAAGGCAGCGACCGACGATGCCGCGCCGCATGAAAACAGGAACGCCGACATGAGCTCTTCGCCCGCGCCGCTCGCGGCCATTCATTACCGACGCGACGATGGCGTCGACGCGCTGCTGGAATCCATGGCGCGCGAGCTTCAGGCGCGGGGCGCGTGTGTCGCCGGCTTCGTCCAGCGCGAGAGCGACGCCGGCGCGAATTGCTGCGCCACGCTGCATCTCGAAGACATCGCAACGGCCGAGCACCATCTCATCTCGCAGCCGCTCGGCAGCGGCTCGAAGGGTTGCCGGCTCGATCCGCAGGCGCTGGCCGGGTTATGCGGCCTGCTCGAAGGCGCTCTGGCGTGGGGCGCCGATATTCTCGTGCTCAACCGCTTCGGCAAGGGCGAGGCCGAAGGCCATGGCTTCCGCGCCGCGATCGAGCGGGCGCTGCTTGACGGCGTTCCGGTGCTGACGGCCGTGCAGGACGCCTATCTGCCGGCCTGGCAGGACTTCGCCGGCGAGTACGGGACGACGCTTGCCCCGGCGCCGGCAGCGGTCGATGCCTGGTTGCGCGCGGTGCTGGCGGCGCATGGCAGGGCCACCTGATGAACGCGGTGAGCGCGGCGGCATGAGGGGGCGGGGATGACGAGAATGACCGCGATTGCCGCGACGATGTTCGCTGCGCTGGGCCTGCTCGCCACTGTCGGCGCGGGCCATGGCGCCGAGCACACGATGCGAATGCTGGGCGAAGGTCCCGACGGCGACATGGCGTTCGAGCCCGATTTCATCCATGCAGCGCCCGGAGACACGATCCGGTTCATGCCCGTCGACGGCTACCACAATGCCGAGACGGTGCGGAACCTGTTCCCGCAGGGCGCCGAAGCCTTCAAGGGCGGGATCGGCGAGGATTTCACCGTGAAGCTGACGGTGGAGGGCGTCTATCCCGTCATCTGCAAGTCGCATTATGCGGTCGGAATGGTGGCGTTGGTGGTCGTCGGCGACATGCCGGACCGGACGGCGCTGGAAAAGGCGGTCGCCGGACCGCATCCGTTGAAGGCCAGGGCCGCGTTCGCGGAGATCCTCGCCTCGCTGCCGCAATGACGAAAGGGCCGGCACAAGGCCGGCCCTTTCCGTTCATGATCGAGCAGCGCCTCAGTGCGCCGGGGTTTCCGGCGCGGCCTGCGGCACCTCGTCGTCGTCCGGCGCGATCTCCTTGGCGGAGATCAGGGTGTAGAACATCGGCACCACGAACAGGGTGAACATCGTGCCGATGATGACGCCGGTGAAGATGACCAGGCCCATCGAATAGCGCGCGGCAGCGCCGGCGCCGGAAGCGATGATCAGCGGCACCACGCCGAGCGACATCGCCGCCGTGGTCATCAGGATCGGCCGCAGACGCACCTTGGCCGAGGCGACGATCGCCTCGAACCGGTCGAGGCCGTGATCGTGGCGTTGCTGATTGGCGAACTCGACCAGCAGGATGCCGTGCTTGGTGATCAGGCCGATCAGGGTGATCAGGCCGACCTGGGTGTAGATGTTCAGCGTGCCGAGGCCGAGATTGAGCGGGATGATGGCGCCGAAGATCGACAGCGGCACCGACATCATGATGATCAGCGGATCGCGGAAGCTCTCGAACTGGGCGGCGAGCACCAGATAGATGACGACGACGGCCAGAGCGAAGGCGATCATGATCGTGTTGCCCTGCTCGACCTCAAGCCGCGACTGGCCGGAATAGTCGATGAAGAAGCCGTCGGGCAGCATTGGCCGCGCGATTTCCTCGATCGTGGCCAGGCCGTCGCCGGTGGTGACACCGGGCATCGGCAGGGCGGCGATCGTTGCCGAGTTCAGCTGGCTGAACTGTTCGATGGCGGTTGCGGCGACGCCGGTCGAGACCGTGATGACCGCCGACAGCGGCACCATCTCGCCGGTGGCGCTGCGCACGAAGAAATCGCCCAGCCGCTCGGGATTGTCGCGATATTCCTGCGGCACCTGCATGATGATGTCGTAGCTGTTTGAATCGCGGTCGAACTGGGCCACCGCGCCGCCTCCGACGAGGAGGCTGAGCGTCATGCCGATGTCGCGCACCGGCAGGTTCAGCGCCGCGGCGCGGTCGCGGTCGATGGTGATGACCACCTGCTGCGCATTGTAGGCGAGCGAGTTCTGCACCACGATGAAGCGGCCGGTCTCCTGCGCCTTCAGGCGGATCTGCTCGGCCACCTCGAAGACGCGGCTCGAATCGCCGGTCGACTGGATGACCATGGAAATCGGCAGGCCGCCACCGGTTCCGGGCAGCGAGGGCGGCGCGAACACCAGCGCCTCGACGCCGGCGACCGGCGCGAGCCGGGCCTGGATGTCCGCCTGGATTTCCTTCTGCGAGCGGGTGCGTTCCGACCAGTCCTTGAACGCCCACAGCATGAAGCCGGAATTGGTCTGGCCGCCGAAGCCGATGACGGAGAAGTTGGCGTCGAGCTCGGGCAGGTCCTTGGTCAGGGCGCGCATCTGCTCGGCATAGGCGTTGGTGTAGTCGGTCGTTGCATAGGACGGGCCGGTGACGAGCGCGAACAGCGCGCCCTCGTCCTCTTCCGGCGCCAGTTCGCTCGACGTCTTCATGAACAGATAGCCGGTCAGGGCCACCAGCACGATGACCATCAACAACGTCACCGGCCGGTATTTGAGCGAGCCGGAAACGAGGCGCTCATAGCGGTTGGAGATGCTGTCGAAGGTTTTGTCCACCCATTGCTGGAAGCGGCTGTGGCCGCCGCGCTTGAGCAGCCGCGCCGACATCATCGGCGTGATGGTCAGGGCGACGACGCCTGAGATGACGACCGCGCCGGCCAGTGTCATGGCGAACTCGCGGAACAGCGCGCCGGTCAAGCCGCCGGTGAAGGCCAGCGGGGCGAACACGGCGGCAAGCGTGATGGTCATCGCCACCACCGGGCCGGTGATCTCCTTCATGCCGACAAAGGCTGCCTGCTTCGGCGGCAGGCCCTCCTCGATATGGCGGTGGATGTTCTCGACCACGACGATGGCGTCGTCGACGACCAGGCCGATGGCCAGCACCATCGCCAGCAGCGACAGGAGGTTGATCGAGTAGCCGAGCACGAACAGCAGGAAGCAGACACCGATGAGCGACAGGGGAATGGTGACGATCGGCATCAGCACCGAGCGGAACGAGCCGAGGAACAGCAGGATGATGACCACGACGATGGCGACGGCCTCGGCGATGGTCTTGAACACTTCCGTGATCGAGGCGCTGATCGATTCGGTGGCGTTGTACATCAGCGTGATCGACATCCCGTCCGGCAGGCTGGCCTGAATGGCCGGGAGCTCGTCGAGAACGGCGGACGCGGTGTCGAGCGGGTTGGCCGAGGGTGTCGGGAACACGCCGATGAAGGTGCCGGGCTGGCCGTTGAAGGTCACCACCATGTCGGCGTTCTCGGCGGCCAGCTCGACCTCGGCGACGTCGCGCAGGCGCACGACGTCGTCGCCGCTGGCCTTCAGTGGCAGCGCGGCGAAGGCTTCCGGCGTCTGCAGGGTCGATTCCATGGTCACCGGATAGGTGACGTATTCGTTGCGCGTCTTTCCGGGGGCGGCGAGGAAGTTCGAGGAGTTGATCGCCGCCAGCACTTCCGACGCCGTCATGCCACGCGCGGCGAGGCGGATCGGATCGACCCACACCCGCATCGAATAGTTGGCGGCGCCCATGATCTCGACCTGGGCGACGCCGGGGATGGTCGACATGCGCGGACGGATGACGCGCTCGATATATTCGGTGACCTGCTCGGCGGTCATGTTCGGGTTCTGCAGCGCCAGATACATGGTGGCGAACT
>JBLJBS010000135.1:0-34470 GCA_047637695.1 Aquamicrobium sp.
CCGAGACCGGCACCGACCTGCCGTCGGCCGCCGTGATCTCGATCGTGCTGATGGCCATCTGCGGCTGCGTCATCGCGCTGGGCGAAGCCGTTTTCAGCCGCGCCTCGCGGCGTTGACCGCAAGCAGCAAGCGGCAATCGCCGTTTCCGGCTTGTCCCGTCGAGCCGGTCAGATTTTCGCTTCGGGCAGGGCGACCGCATGAACACGCGCATGCAGGCGCGCATTCTTCCTGATCCGCTCGAGATCGGGCTTGATCTGGGCGATCATCCATTTGCGCACCTGCGCCACGACCGGGTCGGGATTGTTGTGGCTGTGCGACACCAGATTGTAGGTGGCGCCGGTGTTGACATAGGCGTCCGAGGCCGCGTGCAGCGCCCGCATCGCCAGAAGACGCGAACTGACGGAGAGCCAGCCCAGCGTGATTCCCTGTCCGTTGAGGGCCGATTGGAGCGCCACCGAATGGTCCGAGAAGGCCAGAAGCTGGTATTTCTTCGGCAGCTCGATCCGGGCCAGCCGCGCGAATGTCTCCCAGTCGCACCAGTGATCGCTGAGCGTGATCAGCGTATGCGTACGGCCCGATCGCGGCCTGCCCAGCGTGCCGACCCGGTTGATGTAATCGAGCGAGGCGATCGGCTGGATGAACTCCTCGAGATAGAAGGTCTCGTCGAAGCGTGCCTGGCCGGGTGGAAAGCGGCGAAGGCCGAGATCGGCCGTCACCGCCGAATTGCCGACGCCGCCGGACAGAAGCTCGAAGCGCAGATCGACGTCGGGAAACGCCTGCCCGAACTCGAACAGGCGCGGGATCAGCCAATGCGCCGCCATCGAGGTCGAAATCGAAAGCAGCACCGACTTGCGGCTGTCGCGGCGCCTTTCCCATGACGAGACCAGCATTTCGAGCGAATCGAACGCTTCCGTCAGGATCGAGCTCAGCGCGATGCCGCTGGCGGTCAGGGCAACTTTCGGTCCGGAGCGCACGAACAGCGGCCGTCCGGTCGCCGCCTCGAAGCCGGCGATGGCGCGGCTTATCGCCGGCTGGGTGACGCCGAGTTCCTTCGCCGCGCGGGAGAAATTCCCGTGCCGCGCCGCCGCTTCGAAGGCGTAAAGAACGTGCGCAGGGGGCAATTTCGTCCGCATATGATTACCACTGTTTATGATTAGGATATTGCGTGGTTTTGATGATTGCCAATTCTGATATTTTTATCAATATAAATCAATATTCTAACAGAGAGAATGCGGAAAATTGACAATTGGTGGCCGGGCGTCTTCCATTCATTCATAACTCAAGAGGAGGTCTCAGGTGCCCCATACGTCCCTTAGCCGTCGCAAGTTCAACACGCTGCTCGGCGGCGCTCTCGGCAGTGCGCTGCTCATGCCGCGCCCATCTTTCGCGCAGACGCCGAAATCCGGTGGCAAGGTGCGCGTCGCCATGGCGCAGCAAAGCACCAACGACACGTTCGACAGTGCACGCTTCAGCAATGCCAACGACTACATCCGCGGTTCTTCCGTCTACAACACCCTGACCCGCGTCGATCCCGCCGGCATGCCGCAGCCCGAACTGGCGCTGTCGTGGGAAAGCAATGACACCGCCACCGAGTGGCGGTTCAAGATCCGCCCCGACGTCGTGTTCAGCGATGGCCAGCCGCTCAAGCTCGACGACATCGTCTATTCGATCATGCGCCATCGGGACGAGGCCATCGCCTCCTCGGCAAAGCCCCTGGTCGCCAACATCCAGTCGGTGCGCACCGAGGGCAGCGACGGCATCGTCGTCACGCTCGCCGGCGCCGATGTGGAAGTTCCGATCCTGCTCGGCCTGCTCCAGTTCGCCGTCGTCAAGGACGGCACCACCGATTTCTCGAACCCGGTCGGCACCGGCCCGTTCGTGATGGCGGATTTCCAGCCGGGCATCCGCACCGTTCTCCAGCGCAACGAGCGCTTCTGGCAGGAGGGCAAGCCCTATCTCGACGAGATCGAGATGATCTCGATCACCGACGTCAACGCCCGCGTCAGCGCTCTGCTGTCGGGCGACATCGACATGGCGGCCGACGTCCGCGGCGCCGGCATCGACCAGATCGTGGCCAACCCGGCGACGAAGCTGTTCACCACCGAGAGCACGCGCTATGCCGGCTTCCAGTTCGATGTGACGCGCGCGCCCGGCAACAATCCCGATCTCGGGCTGGCGCTGGCATATATGTTCGACCGCCAGAAGATTCTCGACCTGGTGCTCAAGGGGCATGGAACCGTTGCCAACGATCATCCGATCGGCAAGATGAGCCCCTACTACAACCACGATCTGCCGCAGCGCGAGCTCGACCTCGACAAGGCCAAGTTCCATCTCGCCAAGGCCGGCGTGGGCACGACGCCGGTCGAGCTGTCGGTCAGCGACGGCGTCGTCTACAGCGTCGAGATCGCCCAGCTGCTCCAGCGCGAGGCGGCGCGGGCCGGCCTCGATCTCAAGCTGCGGCGCGAGCCGTCGGAAAGCTACTGGACCGCGGTTGCGGGCAAGCGGCCCTACTTCGCGACCAACTTCTTCGCGCGCCCGACGCCGAACCTGTTGCTGAACGTGACCTGGAAGACGGGATCGCAGTGGAACTACTCCCACTTCTCGAACGCGCGCCTCGACGAGCTGGTCGATCTTTCCCGCACCACGCTGGACATGGAAAAGCGGACCGGCATGTATCATGAGATCCAGCAGATCCTTCACGACAGCGGCGCGGTGTCGATGCCGGTGTTCATGAGCTATATCGATGGCGTTTCCAGCCGGGTGGAAGGGCTGGTTCCGAACCAGACCGGCAACTTCTCGGCGTTCCGCTTCGCCGATCAGGTCTGGCTCTCCTGATCGAAGGGAACACGGGCTTGTTTCGATTTGTCGTGCGCCGGTTGATGGCAGGCATCGTCATGCTGCTGGCCGTATCGCTCATCATCTTCATCGGCTGCGAGTTTCTGCCGGGGGATGTGGCGGAGATCATGCTCGGCCAGTCGGCAAGCCAGGAAAACGTCGAGGCCCTGCGCCTGGAGCTGGGCCTCGACAAACCCTCGTGGCAGCGATACCTCGAATGGGTGTGGGGGATGTTCCACGCCGACTGGGGAACATCGCTGACGACGCGTCTTCCCGTTTCCACCATGCTGTCCGAACGGCTGACCAACACGCTGGTGCTGGCGGGACTGACGACGCTCGTCGCCGTGCCGCTGGCGCTCGCCGTCGGCATCGTGCTCGCCGTCTACAAGGGAACGAGGATCGACCGGATCGGCACGATAACCATCGTCGGCCTGTGCGCGACGCCTGAATTCCTGATCGCCACCATCGGCGTCCTTGTGTTCTCGATCTACCTGCACTGGCTGCCGGCCATTTCCTACCTTTCGCCGGGTCAGGGGCTGGTCCCCTTCCTGAAATCCATTCTCCTGCCGTTCGCGACGATGACGATCGTCGTCGGCGCGCAGATCGCCCGCATGACCCGCGCCATCGTCGGCGACATCCTCACCCAGCCCTATATCGAGATGGCGAGGCTCAAGGGCGCCCGGCCGTCGCGGGTGGTGCTGCACCATGTCGTGCGCAACGCCGTCGGCCCGCTCGTCAACGTCGTTAGCCTGAACGTCGCCTATCTCATCAGCGGCGTCGTCATCGTCGAGACGATCTTCGCCTATCCCGGCCTTGCCCGGCTGATGGCGGATTCCGTCCAGGCCCGCGACCTGCCGGTCGTCCAGGCCTGCGCGATGATCTTCTGCGCCGCCTATATCGGCCTGATCATGTTCGCCGACATCGTTGCCCATCTTTCCGACAGCCGGGCCAGGGAAAGGGGTGCCGCGTGATGGCGACGAGGATGGACAAGAGCGCGCGGCGCCACAGGATGACGCTTTTCGGCTTTTCGAGCGCGGTGCTGGCCGTGGTCGCGGTGCTCGCCCTGTTGCAGCCGTTTCTGCCTCTCCACGATCCCACCGCCTTCGTCTCCGACGAGGCTTTTGCGCGGCCTTCGGCGCAATACTGGCTCGGCACCGATTTCCTCGGGCGCGACCTGTTCGCCCGGCTGCTGGAAAGCGCGCGCCTGACGCTGGGCATGGCCTTGCTCGGCACCATCCTCGCCCATCTCATCGGCGACACGCTGGGGCTTCTCGCCGCCATGCGCGGCGGATGGGTCGACGCGGTGCTGTGCCGCATCGTCGATGTCGTGCTGTCGATCCCGAAGATCATCGCCGGCCTCGTGGTTCTGGCGGCGGTCGGCCCGTCGATGACGGCGATCGTCTGCCTCACCGCCGTCGTCTATGCCGCCGGCGTGTTCCGCATCGCCCGCGCGCTCGGCAAGGATCTCGTCTCGCAGGATTTCATCATCGTCGCCCGCTCGCGCGGCGAGGGTCTGGGCTGGATCCTGTTCGGCGAGATGCTGCCGCATGTCGTGGTGCCGCTGGCGGCCGATTTCGCGCTGCGCATGAGCTTCGCCATCCTTTTCATGAGCGGGCTGAGCTTCCTCGGTCTCGGCGTGCAGCCGCCGCTGGCCGACTGGGGCGGGCTGGCGCGCGAGAATCTCGACGGTCTGCAGATCGGCTCCTGGGCGGCCGTCTATCCCGCGGCGGCGATCGCCGTCGTGGCGATCGCGCTCAATCTCTTCGTCGACGGCCTGGCCGAGCGCGACAGCGGAAGGCGCGGCGAATGACCCTGCTCGACATCAGGAACCTGACCCTGCGCTCCGACAGGGGCGCGACCATCCTGAAATCGGTTTCGCTGACGCTGGAACCGGGGCAGATCGTGGCGCTGATCGGCGCGTCCGGCTCGGGCAAGACCACCCTTGCGCTCAGCGTTCTCGGCCTGCTGCGGCCCGGCATCGTCCACGGGGCCGGTGAAGTGCTCTATCGGGGTCGCGACCTGCTGCGCATGAGCGTCGGCGAACTGAACGGCCTGCGCGGCAAGGAGCTTGCCTATATCGCGCAAAGCGCCGCGGTGTCGTTCAACCCGCGCATCCGGCTCGACGAGCAGGTGACGGAGAGCAGCCGCATCCATCGCACGATGCCGGCGGAAGAGGCGCGCAGGCGCGCCCATGAGGTCTATCGCACGCTCGACCTGCCCGACACGCCGGGATTCAGCGAACGCTATCCGCATGAAGTGTCCGGTGGCCAGCTCCAGCGTTTCATGATCGCCATGGGGCTTCAGGAGCGGCCGGACATCCTCGTCTGCGACGAGCCGACCAGCGCGCTCGACGCCACGACGCAGGTTGAGGTGCTGAAGGCGCTGAAGACCGGCATCGCCTCCGACGACCGCGCCGCCGCCATTCTCGTCGGCCATGACATCGCGCAGGTGGTTCAGGTCGCGACCCACATTCTGGTGATGCGCGACGGCGAGATCGTCGAGCGCGGCGCCGTCGACGATATTCTGCATCGCCCGACCCACCCCTACACGCAGCAATTGCTCGGCATGCATCGCGCCTTCGATCCGGCGGCGAAACCCGGCCGCGGCAGCTCGGCCACGGAGCAGCCGCTGCTGGAGATCAGGAACCTCGGCGTCGTCTACCCGGCTAGCGCCGGTGCTTCCGGCCATGCCGCCCTTGCCGGCACGTCGATGGACCTTCACCGCGGCGAGATGATCGCGGTCGTCGGCGAGTCGGGCTCGGGCAAGAGCACCTTCGCCCGCGCCGTCGCCGGACTGACCGCCGCCAGCGAGGGCGACGTGCTTCTCGACGGTGTTGCGCTGCCGCGCGACGTGCTGGCGCGCTCGCAGCAGGCGCGCAAGGCCATCCAGATCACGTTCCAGTCCGCCGACACCTCGCTCAACCGCCATCACACCGTCGGGCGCATTCTCGGCCGCGTGCTCCGGTTCTTCGGGGAAACGTCTAGGCCCAAACGCGAGGCGCGGATCGCGCAACTGCTCGAATATGTCCATCTGCCGGCCCATTATGCCGACCGCAAGCCGAGTCAGCTTTCCGGCGGCGAGAAGCAGCGGGTCAATCTGGCGCGGTCGCTGGCGGCCGATCCCGACATCCTCATCTGCGACGAGATCACGTCCGCGCTCGACAACATCGTTGCCGACGCCGTGCTCACGCTGATCGACGAGATCAAGACCCGCCTGAACATCGGCGTCATCTTCATCAGTCACGACCTGTCGGCCGTCGCCAGCATGTCGGACAAGATCATGGTGCTGCGGCAGGGCAAGGTCGTCGAGCAGGGAGCGACGGCCGAGGTGCTCGGCCGGCCGCGCCATCCCTACACGAAGCTGCTGCGCTCCTCCGTCGCCGAACTGCGTCTCGGCTGGCTTGAGGAGACGGCGCAACTGCATCGCACCTTGCGCGGAAATCTCGATAGCCGATCCGCATCGGCAGAAATCTGAATCATAACCGGGGTAATGACTGTGAAGATTACGGGTGCGACCATCTATTTCGTGCAGGGGCAGGGGCTGAAGCCGGTCATCGTCAGGCTGGAGACGGATGCGGGCATCGTCGGTCTCGGCGAGGCGGCGATTTCCTATGGCAGCGGCGGCACCGCCGCCGCCGGCATGATAAAGGATCTGTGCGAGCGTTTCGTCATCGGCGCGGACGCCACCCGCATCAATGCGCTGGTCGCCGAGATGTACGATCAGTCGTTCTGGCTGAAGAATCCTGGCGGCATCGCCGGTGCCGGCCTCAGCGCCATCGAGCAGGCGCTGTGGGACATCCGCGCCCGCTCCTTCGGGGTTCCGGTCTATGAACTGTTCGGCGGGCGCATGCGCGACGCGCTGCCTTATTACGCCAATGGCTGGTATTTCGGCGCCCGTTCGGTCGACGACCTGCTGCGCAAGGCCGAAGCCGCGGTCAGGGACGGGCATCCCGCGCTCAAGATGTACCCGCTGGCCCGCATCCAGCCCAACGGCACCCTGCGCCACCCGACATGCCGCTATGCCGGCGAGCGCGACGCGGTCAAGGCCGCAACCGACCTCGTTCGTCAGCTGCGCAAGGTCATCGGCCCCGACACCGGCCTGATGCTGGACCTTGCCGGCGGGCTGTCGGTCAGCGACACCATCCGTTTCTGCCGCGACGTCGAGGAGTTCGACATCTCCTTTGTCGAGGAGGCCAACGATCCGGGCGATCTCGGCGCGCTGCGCCGCATCGCCGAAGGCACCACGATCCCGGTCGCCACCGGCGAGCGGCAATATCTGCGCTATGGCTTCCGCGATCTTCTCGAAGACCGCGCCGTCAGTATCCTGCAGCCCGACATCGGCAATTCCGGCGGTTTCGCGGAAGTGCACAAGATCGCGGCGATGGGCGACGCCTACGGGCTCAAGGTCCAGCCGCATGTCTGCGGCAGCTCGGTGGCGGCCAGCGTCGCCGCGCATATGAGCGCCTGCCTGCCCAATTTCTACATCCAGGAGCATTTTCCCTACTGGGCGGAAATTCCCGGCTATATCGAGGTCGCGACCGTCGCCTTCGAGAGCACCGCGAGCAACGGCCTGATCCCCGTGTCCGATGCGCCCGGCTTCGGCGTGGAGCTGAACGACAACGTCATGGACGGGCATGTCTGGGCGCGCCTGAACTAGCGCGGTCATGCCGCCTTCGGCGCGCCTTCCGCGCGCCGGCTTTCCCCTACCCTGTCAGCCGCGGCGGCCACCTTCAGGCCTGTCGTGCGCGATGCGGATGCGCTGGCCGCCTGTGAGTGCAAGACGATGACGATCGAACCTCGCCAGCCCATCGACGGTCAGGAGCTTGAGAGGCTGCGCGCCGACACGCCCGGCCTGGAGGGGCAGACATTCCTTCTGAGCTGCGGCTCTTCGCTGATGCCGCGGCCGGTCCACGACGCCATGGTCGCCTATCTCGATCTGGAGCTGGTCAAGGGCGGATACCAGGCGGCGGCCTGCGAGGCGGAAAGGCTGGAAGGGGTCTATGGGTCGCTGGCGCGCCTCATCAATGCCTCGCCCGACGAGGTCGCGCTGGTCGAGAACGCCACCGTCGCCTGGCAGCTCGCCTTCCATTCGTTCGATTTCCGTCCCGGCGACGTCGTCGTCACCGCGGAGGCCGAATATGCCGCCAACTTTGTTTCCCTTCTTCAGGCGCGGCGGCGCCACGGCATAGAAATCCGTGTCTGCCCCTCTGACGAGACGGGCGAGATCGACACCGGGGCGCTGGAGCGGATGATCGATGCGCGGACAAAGCTGATCGCCCTGACATGGATGCCGACCAATGGCGGGCTGCTCAATCCGGCGCAGAAGGTCGGCGCGATCGCCCGCGCCCACGGGGTTCCCTATCTCCTCGACGCCTGTCAGGCGGTGGGGCAATTGCCGATCGATGTCGAGGCGCTGGGGTGCGATTTCCTGGCGGGAACGGCGCGCAAGTTCCTGCGCGGGCCGCGCGGCGCGGGCTTCCTCCATGTCCGGCGCAGCATGCTGGAAAAGGTCGAACCGCCGCTCATCGATCATTTCGGCGCGCCATGGGTCTCGTTCGACCGCTACGAGCTGCGGCCCGACGCGCGGCGTTACGAGAGCTGGGAGAACAATTATGCCGCGCGCCTCGGCATGGGCGTCGCAGCCGACTACGCGATGGCGGTCGGCGTCGGGCGGATAGAGGCCAGGTGTTCACTTCTGGCGGCGCGCCTGCGCGACGGGCTGGCGTCGCTGCCCGGAGTGAAACTTCACGACCTCGGGCGCAATCCCGGCGCCATCGTCAGCTTCACGCGCGCCGGGGTCGACTGTGCGCAGATCGTCGACCATGCCCGGCACCACAAGGTTTCGATCAGCGTCTCCGCGATGGCGAGCACGCGGCTCGATGCCGAGCGGCGCAACCTGCCGACGCTGGTGCGGGCCGCGCCGCACTATTTCAACAGCGAGGCCGAGATCGACCGGGCGCTCGAAGTTATCGCCTGCTTTCGCTAGTTCATGCCTGCCGAGGCCGGGAGCCTGCTTCGGCAGGCATGCAGTTAAACGGCAAAGCGCAACGAGCGAATCCGAAGGATCGCCAGGCGCTTCACATCTCGCCTTCGATCCGAAAGGCGCTGTCGGCGGCAAGGTCCCAGAACTGCATCACGCCGATCGCGCGAGCCGCTTCTCCGACCAAGGAGCCTTACGAGAGCAGAACATCGATCCGGCACGCTTTCGCGACGTTATCTTCCGGCTTGTGCGTCTTCTCGACATTCGAACGTCTTCCCTCAGGCTCGACAGCCTACTCCAGCGAAGACAATTTTCAGGGAGCTCATCGGAACGCGATTACATCAACGGTCAGTCAGAACCTGATCCCTTCGGTCATCATGGCGCTCGATGGAGGCGACGATTGACCGTTCGCGGCAATACTCCATCAGCGCGCCGAGCTTGCCGGAGCGGGGACTTGTCAGGCATGTGTCGGTGCCGATCAGCGTCACAACCGCCTGGGCCTCGCCCTGCCAGTCGAGGATGGGCGCCGCAGCCGCGACCAGGCCGGGGATGAAGCGGCCATCGACGGAGGCGAATCCATCCCGGCGTATGTTCTCTATCATGTTGGCGATGCCCGGGGCGCTGACGTCGAAATCCATCTGCAACTGCGGGTTCCGCTTGATCCGACGCATTTCGCTCTCGCGCAGGGCCTGCACTGTGTTCGGCGGCGCCCATGCCAGGAATGCGCGCCCGGTAGCCGATGTCAGCAGCGGCAGCGTCGTGCCCAGTCCCATCGAGGTAACGGTGGGCGACGCCGCGCGCTCCCAGCGTACGACGGTGGCACCATTGCTGCCCCATACAGAAAGCAGAGCCGTCAACCCGGTGTCGGCACACAGGTCGGCAAGGGAGTCGGCTGCGGCATTGACGAAATCATTGCGCGCGATGGCGGCAAGCCCGATCTGAATGGCCATCTTGCCAAGGAAATAGCGCCCGGAACGCCCAGTCTGCTCGACCAGACCGGCAGCCATGAACGCCGCGAGATAGCGGTGTGCCTTACTGGGTTGCATACGGCAACTGCGCGCGATCTCGGACAAGGCGACAGGTTCCCGATGTGTCGACATCGACAAAAGAAGATGCAGCGCCGCATCGATGGAACTGGCTCCGGAGGCGCGCTTTTGCTGGTTGTCAGGATCGCCGGACAAGAAAATCTCTCAACAGCAGAATGTCTGCGGCCTGAATACCAGTTTCCGTTCGGGTAAACAGCCCCCGGACCTCGCGCCCCACTGCGACCGGCCTTTCGCCGCACGTCAAGCGATAGGTCAGCACCAGCGTTCTGGCTGTCCATTCGGTCGTATCGAGCATGACCCGGATTTCATCGCCATCAGCTGCCGGCGACTGGAAGCGCATGCTGGCATCGATCAACCCGATCCCGACCGATTGCAGGCTCCGGCATATGGCGGCGTGGCCTCCGAAATGGCGCAACCAATCATGGAAAGCCTTGTCCATCCATTTGAAATAATTTGGATAAAAGACGATTCCCGCCGGATCGCAATCGCCGAAACTGACGTCTATCACTGCCGAGTGCATCATTAAATTTTCCACTATACAATAATGATTGCGATATATAGAAAAACTATGTAACCCTCCCGGCTGTTTCTGTCGAGGAGGCAAGGGAGGTAAGCGATGCCCTATCTGTCCAGCGTCGAGATTCTCGGCGCAGGCCCTGCGGGGCTCTACACCGCGATACTGCTTCGCCTTGCCAGGCCGGAACTGAAGCTCAGAGTGACGGAGCAGAACCCGAAAGGCGCCACCTTCGGTTTCGGCGTGGTGTTCTCGGATCAGGCGCTGGATTTCCTGCGCGCGGACGATTCCGAAACCCACGCACTTCTCGTCCCTCGGATGGAACGCTGGCGAAACATGACGCTGAACCACCCGGATGGTCAGGTCGTGCTCGACGGTGTGGGGTTCTCGGCCATCGGCCGCCTTGAGCTGATCGAGATCCTGCGCCAGCGCGCCGAGGAACTGGGCATCGAGATCGACTTTGACACCAGGATCGACGATCTGTCTCAACTGGACGCCGATCTTGTGATCGGCGCGGACGGGCTGAACTCGCTCTTGCGTCAGTCCAACCCGGAAGCGTTTGCTGCCTCCATCGACCATTTTAGCAACCACTTCGCCTGGTTCGGCACCGAACGCAGCTTCGACACCCTGACCCAGACCTTCGTGCAGACGGAAAAGGGCGCGCTCAACGCACATCACTACCGCTTTGCGCCGGATCGCAGCACCTTCATCGTCGAATGCGACGACGCCACGTTCAATGCCTGGGGTTTCGACCGCATGGACGAAACTCAAAGCGCGCGCTTGTGCGGCGAAATATTCTCCGAGGTTCTGGAGGGCGCGCCGCTCATCACCAACAAGTCGAACTGGCGCCAGTTTCCACGGCTATGGTGCGGGAAATGGGCCGCTGGACGACATGTCATCCTCGGCGACGCAGCGCACACGGCGCATTTCTCCATCGGTTCGGGAACGAGGCTGGCGCTTGAGGACGCCATAGCACTGGTCCGCGCGCTTACCGCGCATGACGACCTCGACGAGGCGCTTCGGGCCTGGCAGGGCGAGCGGCTGCCAGTCGCGCGCAAGATCGTCGATGCCGCGAACACCTCGGCCCGATGGTACGAGGACTTCGCTGCCAAGCTGGCGCTGCCACCGCTGGATTTCGCCTTCGACTACATGACGCGCTCAGGCCGGATGGACATGGACCGGCTGCGTGGGATCGCCCCGCAATTCATGGCGCGTTATGATGCCTTCAAGGCGGCGGCGCCAACCGAGATATCCGATCCGGTCGGCCAAGGCACGCCGGGCGCGGCGGAGGTCGGCTTCGATCCCGCCAACCACCCCAACTGTTCGGCGATCCTGTGGGACAATCTTTCCCGGAACCCCGAGGCCATCGCAATCACCGGGCCGGCGGGCCGGCTGAGCTATGCGCAACTGATCGCCGAAGCCGCTCGCTGGGGCAATGCCTTCAAGGCGGCCGGCCTGCGGCGGGGCGAGCGAATTCCGTTCTTTCTCGACGATACACCCGTCTACCCGGCGGCATTCTTCGGCGCGGTGCGGGCGGGGTTCGTGCCGGTGCTTCTGAACACCCAGAGCCGGCCTGACGACCTGAATTTCTTCCTTCAGGATACCGGCGCGCGCTTCGCGCTCTGTGAAGCCGATCTGGCCGACCAGCTTGGCCCCACGGCGCTGGAGAACACCGCCGTCGAGCAGGTGGTGGTCGTCAACGGCGATCCAGGCGCCGGTCAGGTGGCGGCGGCCGATTTTCTCGCAGGCCAGCCCGGGACGCTGGACGTTGCCGACACCACCCCCTTCGACATGGCGTTCTGGATGTATTCATCCGGATCGACGGGACGGCCGAAGGGCATCGTGCACCTGCACCATGATGCGGCCTATATCCAGGCATCGTTCGGCAGGCATATCCTTGGCCTCCGGCCAAATGACATGTGCTTTTCCGTTCCGAAGATTTTTTTCGCCTACGGTTTCGGAAACTCGCTGATCTTTCCCTTTTCCGTCGGCGCGTCGTCGCTTCTGCTTCCCGGCCAGCCTCGCCCGGAGCCGGTGCTGGAAGCCATCGAAACCTATCGCCCGACCGTGTTCTTCGGCCTGCCGACCCTATACACTGCACTGACCCGCCATCCCGGCGTCGAGGCGCGCGACCTGAGCTCGCTGCGCCTGTCGATGTCGGCGGCCGAGATATTGTCACAGGACGTCTATGACGCCTGGAAGGCGCTGGTGGGACATGGCCCCACCGAGGGGCTGGGCTCGACCGAGGCCTTGCACATCTATCTCTCCAATAGACATGACGACCATCGCATCGGTGCGGCTGGCGCGCGCGTGCCGGGCTACGAGATCCGCCTCGAGGGAGCGGATGGCAAGGCCGCCGAACCGGGCGAGGAAGGGATCATGTATGTGCGGGGCCATTCGTCGGCGCCGCTCTACTGGAACCGTCCGGACAAGACCCGCGAGACGATGCGCGGCGACTGGCTGAACACCGGCGACCGCTTCATAGAGAAGGACGGCTACTACTATTTTCAGGGCCGGGCCGACGATCTCATCAAGGTTTCCGGGCAATGGGTCTGGCCGCTCGAAGTGGAAAAATGCCTCAACGAGCACCCGCAGGTCCATGAATGCGCCGTGCTGGGCATCCAGCTTGCCGACCGCCGCATGACGCTCAAGGCGGTGATCCGCCTGCGCGACGGCGAGGATGCCTCCGAGGAGCAGACGCGCCTGCTGCAAGCCTTCGTCAAGTCGCGTCTGACGCCGCACAAATATCCGCGCATCGTCGAATATGTCGCCGAGCTTCCCAAGACCGGCACCGGCAAGATCGACCGTCAGGCGTTGGTCAAACGCGGTCCGCGCCCATGAACGAACCGCTCTCGCTCCAAGGAGATGCTCACAAATGACCTTGATATTCGACGCGCCACTGCCCCCAACCGTCGCGGTTGCCGGCTCGACAGATCGTTTTCCGGTGCGCCGCATCTTCTGTGTCGGGCGCAACTACGCCGCCCATGCGCGCGAGATGGGTCGCGACCCGGACCGCGAGCCGCCCTTCTTCTTCACCAAGCCCGCCGACGCGGTGGTGGATGACGGGGAAACCGTCGCCTACCCGCCCGAGACAGCAAACTTCCACTATGAGGGCGAACTGGTCGTCGCGATCGGCAAGGGCGGCCGCGACATTGCCGAGGCGGATGCGCTCGATCACGTCTGGGGCTATGCCATCGGCAACGACTTGACGCGGCGCGACCTCCAGCTTGCTGCCCGCGAGCAGGGCCGCCCCTGGGACTGGGGCAAGGCGTTCGACCGTTCGGCGGTGATCGGCCCGGTGCATTCCGTGGCATCGGTCGGCCATGTGCTCGAAGGCACGATACGGCTGAGCGTCAATGGCGTCGTCCGACAGGATTCTGACCTCATCAAGATGATCTGGTCGGTGCCGGAGGTGATCGCCTTTCTTTCGCGTTCGATCGAGATCAGGTCCGGCGACCTCATCATGACCGGGACGCCCGAGGGTGTCGGCGCTCTTACGCCCGGCGACACATGCACTGTTCATATCGCGAAGCTGGGGGAGATAACCACCACCATCGGGGCGCGGGAATGACGCTGCGCCTGCACAATTTCTTCCGTTCCTCGACCTCGGTAAGGCTGCGGGCGGCGTTGAACCTCAAGGGGCTGGAGTATGATTACATCGCCTATCAGCTGCGACGCGGCGACACGCGGCGGCCCGAATACCTGGCGCTGAACCCGGCCGGTCTGGTTCCGGCGCTGGAGCGCGAGGACGGCACGGTCCTGACCCAGTCGCTAGCCATCATCGAATGGCTGGAGGAAACGCGCCCGCAACCTGCCCTGTTGCCGGCCACCGCCGACGGGCGCGCCAGGGTGCGCTCGCTGGCGCAGATGATCGCCTGCGAAATCCATCCACTGAACAACCTTCGCGTGCTGGGGCGGCTTGCAGAGCAGTTCGGCGCCGACGAGGACGCGCAGAAGCAATGGTTCACCCACTGGGTTCGCGCCACCTTCGACGCGCTTGAGGCGCGGCTGGCCGAAGACGGTGAAACCGGTATTTTCTGCCACGGGGATGCGCCGGGCATGGCGGATCTTTGCCTTTATGCGCAGGTCTGGAACAACCGTCGCTTTTCGATCGAGACCGCAGGCTGGCCGACCATCGCGCGCATCTTCGCCGCGCTGGACGCCATTCCGGCCTTCAGCGACGCCGCCCCGCCCAACCAGCCCGACGCGGTCTAGGTCGCCCGGATTCAGGAGTTGACGATGGACAATGCAATGCAACCGGAGGACACGCCGGAGCTGCGTGCGCTCTATGCCGGCTTCGAGGCACAGAACATCAAGCCGCTCTGGACCCAGATCGGCGGGCTGATGCCGCATCATCCGGCCCCGCGCGCACTGCCGCATATATGGAAGTGGGCGGACCTTCTGCCGCTGGCCCGCAAATCGGGTGAGCTGGTTCCCGTCGGCCGCGGTGGCGAGCGCAGGGCCCTAGGCCTGGCCAATCCCGGTCTTGGCGGGAATACATACATCACGCCGACCCTGTGGTGCGCCATCCAGTATCTCGGGCCGCGCGAGACCGCGCCCGAGCACCGCCATTCACAGAACGCCTTTCGTTTCGTGGTCGAGGGCGAGGGCGTCTGGACCGTCGTCAACGGCGACCCGGTGAGGATGAGCCGGGGCGACCTCCTGCTGACGCCGGGCTGGCACTTCCACGGGCATCACAACGACACCGATCAGCCGATGGCCTGGATCGACGGGCTCGACATACCGTTCAGCTATCAGAACGATGTCGGCTTCTTCGAATTCGGATCGGACCGGGTGACGGACTACGCGACGCCACGCTATTCTCGCGGGGAGCGCCTGTGGTGCCATCCGGGATTGCGCCCGCTTTCGGGATTGCGCGACACGCCATCGTCGCCCATAGGCGCCTATCGCTGGGAACATACCGACCGCGCGCTGACCGAGCAGTTGCTCCTTGAGGACGAGGGCCAGCCGGCCACGGTCGAGCAGGGCCACGCCGCCATCCGCTACGTCAACCCGACGACGGGCGGCGACGTGATGTCGACGATCCGCTGCGAGTTCCATCGCCTGCGCGCGGGAACGCAAACGCCGTCGCGCCGCGAGGTCGGCGCTTCGGTGTTCCAGGTGTTCGACGGGCGCGGAGCGGCGGTCATCGACGGCGTGACGCACCGGCTGGACATCGGCGACATCTTCGTCGTTCCGTCCTGGGTCTCGTGGTCGCTTCAGGCGGAAACCCAGTTCGATCTGTTCCGATTCTCGGATGCGCCGATCATCGAGCGGCTCAATTTCGCCCGCGTCATGGTCGAGGAGCGCGAGCCGTGAGCGATCCGCTCGACGCCGCGCGGGCGGCTTTGCGGGCACGCCAGGGCGCCGGGGCGCGTTACGATGCGGACAACGCGCCCACCGTCGATCTGGCGCTGGCGCGCAGCGTGACCGCCTATTTCGCCCGTATCCTGAACAGCATGGACGACAAGGCGCTTTTCATGCCTTTGGACGGCGCGGGCGCCACCCGCGCCCATATCGTCGCCGGCATCGGGCTCGCCGCCCGGGCGCAGGCGGAAATCTTCGCCTCGATGCGGCAGGGCCAGACGGAGGGCGGACGGCTCCCGCTCCATGCCGCAGCGGACCCCGATGCCGTTGCGCTCGGCGCGACGCTGCCGCCGGGGGCCCTGCGCAACCTGATCTTCCATTCGACGGTTCATCTCGACGTCGAATGGCGCGACCTGCCGGACGCCGCATGGGATGCGCGGGCAATCGACGCCGCCGGCACAGAGATCGTGATCCGTGACCTGCCGCGCGCCCGCGCCGTCTCGCTGTGGACGGCCGCGCTCGATCTGCGCGCCGGTGCACGCCTTGCCGACATACCGGGGGAACTGCGCGCAGCCATGACGGGCCCGCGCGCGCAGCAGTGACGGAAATTCGCCGAGGGGCTCGCCCCGCTATCCTTCGCCGGTTCAGCTGTCCTTCGCCGGAAAGGTCGGCTGCATCGCGCCCGTAAAGGAGATGCTGAGGGCGTCTTTCTCGATACGCTCCCAAGCCTTGGCCGAGCGCGCGTAGAGATCGTTCCAGTCGTGGCCGACCAGCTTGCCGTCCTTCTTCACCCTTCGGCCGGCGACCCAGACGTTCTCGACGTCCTCGATGCTGGAATAGCCGAACACGCGCGACGCCAGCGATCCCATGCGCGGGAAGAAGCTGCGGTCGCACCGCAGAAGAACGAGGTCGGCGCGCTTGCCGACGCTGATCGAGCCGACCTCCCCGTCGATGCCGAGCGCGCGCGCGCCCTCGATCGTCGCCAAGCCGAGATAGAGCTCCGGTGCCAGGCTGTGGCCGAGCATGAAATTCCGTTCGTCCCTGAAAAGCGTATGCTTGGCGGCGCGGATGTGCTGGAAGTAGTCATGAGTGTCGCGTCCGGTGCCGTCCGCGCCGATGGCCGCCATGCCGCCCGCCATGCGGAAGCGGGCATGCGCGGGTGGATGGGCATAGCCGGCCTCGCCCATAACGGTCGAGACCAGCGAGCCGCCCGCATCGGCAATCATCTTCAACTCGTCGTCGGTCAGGCCGGTGCCGTGGGCGCCAACATAGCCCGGGCCGATCAATCCCGCACGTGCAAGCTCGGGAATGACACGGTAGCCCCGATCGAGGCCCATGCGCCATGCGCCGGTCGTGCCGAGAAGATGCTGGGTGAGAAGCGAAACCTCGAAGCGTCTTGCATAGCCGAATTCCGCCAGAACTTCCTGCGGATGCCGCCTGGAGAATTCGAAGGCGGTCAGGCACAGGCCGAACTGGAGCAGGTCGTCCGAAGACGAGAAAAGCTCCGTCCGCACGCGCAGAAGATCGTCGACCAGGTCGGGGTCCGCCGGCCCCATCGTCTGCGACCACGCTTCCTCGGCGTCGATGGACACACCCGGCCCATAGCTTCGCTTGCGCGGCAGGAGCTGGGGGCAGAAGAAACCCGCGACGCCCGAAGCCCTGGTGCCGAGAGCAGCCGCATGCGCCTGCTCGTAGTCCTGAACCAGATGGCAGAAATCGACCACCGTCGTCACGCCGGCGTCGAGCGCGGTCAGGCCGCCCACCAGATTGGCGAGATGAAAATCCTCGGCGGAGAAAACAGGTCCGAACCGCACATTGGTCTCGAACATGAAATTGCCGAAGCGGTAGTTCTTGGCCATGTCCTGCCACAGATGCCTGTGGCCGTCGATCATGCCCGGCATCAATATCCTGCCGCTGCCGTCGATGATTTCCGCGTCGTCCGCCGCGATGTCGCCGATGGCGGCGATCCGGCCGTCCTCGATCAGGACGTCGGCCCTGTCGATCTCGCCCAGAGCGGCATCCATCGTCAGCACCGAGGTGCCACGGATCAGCTGGCGCCGAGACATCATGAATTCTCCATCGCGTCGGACTGGCTGGCGAGCGAGAAGTAGAGATCGGCGAGGTCGTCGCGCGCCAGCAATTCCTGCGACGTCATGCTGAGGCCGACTTTGCCCTTGATGAGAACATAGGCGCGCGAGGCGATGCCAAGCGCAATGTCCAGTTTCTGCTCCACCAGAAGCAGCGTCAACCCCGACGCGCGCAGCGCTTCCACCGCGGCACGGATCTCGTCGACAACCTTCGGCGCGAGGCCGAGAAACGGTTCGTCCAACAGCAGCAGACGCGGGTTCGACATCAGCGCCCGGCCGATCGCCAGCATCTGTTGCTCGCCGCCGGAAAGGGTGCCGGCCATCTGGCTTTCGCGCTCCTTAAGCCGCGGGAACAGGCGATAGACGTAGTCCAGCCTTTCCTCGAAGCTCACTGAGCCGCTGCTTCGCAGCCGCAACGAGCCCATGCGCAGATTGTCGCGCACCGTGAACGGGCCGAAAACGCGCCGGCCTTCGGGCACCAGCGCTACACCGCGCTTGATCGTCTGATAGGTCGGCTCGCGATTGACCGTGTGGCCGTCGATCGTGATCGTGCCGGACGTGGGCGTCAGCAGTCCGATGATGCAGGCCATGAGCGTGGATTTCCCCGCGCCGTTCGGGCCGAGCAGGGCGACCACCTCGCCCTGTGCGACATCGAGCGAAACGGCCTTGAGAACCGAAGCCGCGCCGTAGCCGGCGCTCAGATCTTCAACGCGAAGCATGGAACGACCCCACATTATCGCTCGACGCGCCGAGCTTGCCCAGATAGGCATCGACCACGGCCGGGTTTGCGCGCACCTCGGCGGACGTGCCTTCGGCGATCTTTCCGCCGAAATTCAGCACGACGATCCGGTCGGTCAGAGGCAGCAGGAAATGCATGTCGTGCTCGATGAGCAGCACCGAGATGCCCTGCCGCGCGACGTCCTTGATCAGATCGAAAAGGCGCGCGCATTCAGACAGCGTAAGTCCGGCAGCCGGCTCGTCGAGCAGCAGGATCTTTGGCTCGCCGGCAAGCGCGCGGGCGATTTCCAGAAGACGCCCCTGGCCGAAGGATAGCGTCGTCACATCCGCGTCGAGAAGGGTGTCGATCCCGACGAAGCGGGCGATGTCGTGCACCTTGTCGCGTGCGGCGCGCTCTGCCTCCGCAACGCTCGCGCGACCCAGCAGAACGCTCCACAGGCTCGACGTGCGCCGGGCATGACGGCCGACGAGGATGTTGTCGGTGACTGACATTCCCTTGAATGGCATGTTGTGCTGGAACGTGCGGTAGATGCCGAGTTCGGCGACCCGGTTCGGCTGCAAGCCGTCGATCCGCCGCCCTTCCAGCGTCACTTGTCCCGCTGTCGGGGGCATCGCGCCGCAGATCAGGTTGAAGGTTGTGGACTTGCCGGCGCCGTTCGGCCCGATGATGGCGAGGATCTCGCCGGACTCCAGATCGAAATCCAGATCGGAGACGGCCGTCAGTCCGCCGAACTGTTTGGTCAGCCCGCGCACGGACAGGAGCGGGGTCGGATTGCTCATGACTGCGCCCCCTTCTTCGTGGTGGCATTCACGCGGGCCACGGCCTGGTCGAGCAGGGCAACGAGGCCCTTTGGCTGGAAGATGATCAGCACGACGACCAGAGCGCCGAAGGCCATGAAGTGAAAATGCCCGATCAGCGGCTCGATGAAGAACGGCGCGGCATAGAGGATGATCACGCCGATCACCGCGCCGAGCTGACGGCCCGAGCCGCCAACGATGATCATGAACAGCAGGATGAACATGTTCTCGAGACTGAACGCGCCCGGCGCGACGAGATTGTCGACGAACGCATAGAAGAAGCCCGCAATGCTCGCCAGAACGCTGGTCAGGGTGAAGGCGATCACCTTGGTCAGCGGAACGTTGACGCCCATCGCCTGGGCGGCGGCCTGGTTGTCGCGCACGGCGCGACACGCGCGGCCGAACCACGAATTGTCGATGCGGTTAAGCAGAACATAGGTGCCCGCGCACAGCAGCACGAGGCAGGCCGTGTACCATGGTCCCGTTACCGTGAAGCCAAAGATGTCGGGCAGCCTGTATCCGCCGACACCGGTGTCACCGCCGGTAAAATCGCGTCCCGACACGATCCCGAGATGGAAGAGCTGGGCCAGCGCCAGCGTGGCAAGGGCAAGATACGGCCCTTCGAGCCTTGTCGATGGAATGGCGATGAGCAGCGCGACGCCGCCCGCCAGAACGATGCCGATGAGGATGGCGACCGGCAATGGCAGATGGAACTGGAACAGGGCGATCACGATCCAGTACGCGCCAAGACCGTAGAAGGCGAAATGCGAGAACGCGACCTGGCCGCAGATGCCGAACAGGAAGTTGAAGCCGATTCCCAGCGCGATCCACAGCAGCAGCTTGCGGTAGATGTCGGCCTGGTAGGAGTTGAGATAGAAACCGATCACGCAAAGCGCGACGACCAGCGCAAGGAAGAGAAGGCGTGACCGCATCAGTGATGCCCTCCCTTGTTGGCGAGCAGGCCGGTCGGGCGCGCGACGAGAAACGCGAGGAGCAGAACCAGCGGAACCGCCAGTGCAAGCGCCGACGGCACAGGTAGATAGCGCATCACGAAGGCCTCGATCAGCCCGAGGAGAATGCCGCCGATCAGCGCGCCGTCGACCCGGCCGACCCCGCCGATCACCAGCGCCGTGAAGCCCTGAACCGTAAGCGGCATGCCGATCTGGTAGAATGCGCCCGTGCTGCCGCTGATGAGAACGCCGACGAGGCCTGCCACGACGGCCGACGAGGCGAAGGCCGCGACGGTGACGACGCGAAGGTCGACCCCCATGAGCTGCGCTGCCTGCCGATCGATGGCGACCGCCTCGAAGGCCCTTCCCCAAAGCGTGCGCTCGAAAAAGAACCAGACGGCGGCGAAGACGCCCAGCGTCAGCGCAATCGTGAAGAAGCTCTGCGGCGTGCCGGCGAATGGTCCAAACTCGACGCGACGGAAGCCGAAGGGGGGCTCGGTAGGCAGCGCCTCGGTTCCACCGAAGCGCGCACCAATCTCCATCAGCACCAGAAGTACGCCGAGAAGGCTGAGCATCAGCGCGAGGTGAGAGGCACCGCGCAGAACCAGAGGCCGTATCGCCACCCGTTCGATCAGTGCGCCCAGGAGCGCCATGACCGCCAGCACGGCGATGAGGCCGGGCACGAAAGGCAGGTCCGGCCACGGAAGCAGAATGGTGGTGGTCAGGGCCACGGCGGCAAAGCCGCCGAGCATCGCATACTGCCCGACCGCGAAATTGACGATCCCGGTCGGGCGCATCACCAGAAGGAATGACAGCGCCATCAAGGCATAGAGGCACCCGGATGCGACGCCGCTTACGAGAAGTTCATAGAAATCGGCCACGTCAGGTGCCCCTATGCTAATGCCGGATCAACGGTCGGCGCCGCTGAAGATCGCCGGCGTGTAGGCGTTGTTCTCGATCTTGCGCACGACGACGCCATCGCGATGGAAGCCTCTCCGGTCGCCATGCGAGAAATCGAAGCCGGTGTCCTTCGCGCCCATGACGCGCGCGAGGCCCTGCGTCTGCGAAATCGCCTTGCAGATTTCGGCTCGGTCGGTCGAATTCGCGCGCGTGATGGCGTCGGCGATCAGCATCACGCTGTCGTAGCCGTAGCCCTGAAGCGAGGACGGCGCTTGGCCGGTCCGTTCCTGATAGGCTTCGGCGAAGCTCGCCGCCTCTGCCTTGCCGGGATCGAAGGCGTCGGTGAACACCGTGCCGTCCATAAGATCCTTGGCGGTCGTCAGATAGGACGGGGTCGACAGGTTGAACGTTCCGAGAATCGGAGCCGTCAGTCCGAGCTGGTGATAGGCCTGGAAGAACTGCACGGCCTGCGGCCCCATCTGCGCGACCTGGAAGATCGCCTCCGGATTGGCGGCACGAACGCGCTGCATCTGGGCTATGGCGTTCTGCGCGCCGGCGGGAATGAGCTGCTCCTCGACGATCTCGAATCCGGCTTCGTTGAGATATTTGCGGAATTCATCGACGACCGAGACCGACAGGCCGGAGCTGTCGCCGACGAGCGCGACCTTCTTGAAGCCCTGAGTGGCGGCGTATTCCAGCATGGTCTTGATCTGGATGGACTCGACCGGACCAAGCTGGAAGAAGCAGGAATTCTCGATGGTTGTCAGGGTCTCCGATGCATTGGCCGAAGCGAGCTGCGGTGTCAGCGTCTCGGCGGTGATGCCGATCGCCTGGCGCGTCGCCCCCGAGTTCGAATTCGAGATGATGGCGACGACGCCGTCTTCGATCAGCTTGCGTGCCTTGGTCGCGGAAAGATCGGGCCTGCCATTGTCATCCTCAAGCAGCAGTTCGACCTTCTTGCCAAGAACGCCGCCGGCCGCATTGAGCGCCTCGACAGCCATCTCGCTGCCTTCGTTGACCGGAAGGGAGTAAAACGACGTTCGTCCCGTCTGGTCGAGAAGAACGCCTATCTTGATAGTTTCCTGGGCCAGGCCCGACGCCGTCGCGGCGATGAGGCCGGCGACGGAAACCGCGGACAGGCGGGAAATATAGCGTGAAATCATTCGCATGAACCGAGTTCCCTCTCGAGGTATATTGTTGGCATTTGGGCTTTTGCGCCTGCTCCCGTTCCACCTGCCGTCAAGGGCAGACGGATCGAGCCTACGGCATGATTGGCCTTGAATTTTCCAAAGTCAATAGAATTTGGAAATTTTACAGACAGTTCCATTCTGCTTTTGGGAATTCTACTGCATGACGGGCAACGCAGGTTTCGCCCTCTCGGCGTCTTTTCGGCGCGCCCCCGGTTGCAGATCGTCAGCTCAACGCGGCATCGACGAAACTCATGTCATAATATTTTGCCGGGTCGGAGATCGCCGTGTCGGACTCGGCATATTTGACCCTCAGTTCCAGAACCTTCGCCACTCCGGTCTCGTCAATGCGAGGCGTGCGGAAGAACCCAAGCCTGGGATCGAGCAGGATGTCATAGGAGGCGGCGGCCACGGCGGGCGCCATGTTCGGAAGCGCCGCCTGGAGGATGGCAATCGCCTCCAGCTTGTTGGCAGGGTCATGGAGCCACGACAATGCCGACGCGCAGGCCTTGATATAGCCTTGCAATCGAGCCTCGTTGCCGGCGATCCAGCCGCGCCGTACGGCGCCAACGACACCCTGATAGGCGCCCAGCGCATCGACGGCATTGCCGAGGATGTTGAAGCCTTCGCGGGCCGCGGCCGCCTCGAATGGCGACACCAGCAGCGTCGCCGCGAATTCCCTGTTCATCAGCGCCTCGAAGCGCTTCAGAACACCGCCTGCACGGACATATTCGAACTCCGCGGGGTCGAGGCCGCCCAGCGCCAGCATCTCCCGCAGCACGAAGGCATAGCCGGTCGTCAGCGCATCGACGCCCACCTGCCTCCCCCTCAGCTTTTCGACGTTCGTCACGTCAGGCGTCGAGACAAGATTAAGAAAGCCGTTGTCGACGCCCATGACCGCGACGATGTCGGGCGCCTGTCGGGTGGAGGCAGCACCCTGCCCCTCCGCATAGGCGATCACATTGTCGATCGCCGTCATGGCGATGTCGAACATCCCGTCGATGAAGCTGACCATCTGGTACTGGGAGTCCGGCGTCGGCGTCAGGTTGACCGCTACTCCCTCAGCCGCGAAGAAGCCCTTCTTCTCCGCCACGAAAAGCGGCCAGTTGAACCCGCCTGGAAAGACGATGACCTCTAGCGGCGGAACGCCGGCTGCTGAACCTGATGTGACCATGAGCGGGAATCTCCTGTGAAGCAGGTCCCTGTTCCGGCAGGGCGAAGCCATAGCGAAACGGGAACATCTTGTGTCAGACGCAAGCGGTCAGTCGAGGAACCCTTCCGGCGGCGGCGATCCCCACATGTTTGCAGCGAGAAGCACGTCCTCCCACGTTTGCCCACTCTGCGGGAACATCTGGTGCGTCAGGCGCGGTTCGTAGATGTCGAGGCTTTCGTTGACCCGGTCGAGCTCGCAGAACAGTTCGATGATCTGGCCGTCGGCATTGCGGTGATAGGTCGAGATGTTGTGGCCGATGCCGTGACGAACCGGTCCCCACACCAGCGCAATGCGATCGTGGGCAAGGTGGTCGCATGCATCACGAATATGGGTCCAGTCACGCAATTCGAAGGCGATGTGATGCATCTTGTCGACCTTGCCGGCGACCAGATTGATCGTATGGTGATCCGCTCCACAACGCAGGAAGGCGAAGAAGTCGCCCATCCAGTCGCTGACCTTGAAGCCGAGCACGTCGCAGTAGAACTTCACCGCTCCGTTCAGGTCGACGGCATTGAAAGCGACATGGCCGAGCTTGTTGGGCGCGATGCCGGGCTGCCGACCCACCGGAACGCCGGCGGGCTCGGACGTCACGAAGGCTTCGATCCGTGTGCCCTTGCTGTCGTCGAAGGCCAGAACATCGACGATATTGGGCTGACTGTCCGACATGCGCTGGGTCTTGATGCCGTGCGCCTCGATCTGCCGCTGATACTCGGCAAGGTCGGTCCCGACCGGCAACTGAAAGCCCAGCGCATCGCAACCTGCGCCTCCTCCGGCGCGCAGGACCACAGTATGGTGGTCGGCACCCGTCGAAAGATAGGCGGCGACCCCATCGCGATCGACGAGCGTAAGCCCCATCACGCGCGTATAATGGTCTATCTGCGCGTTCAGATCCGGCGTCTGGAACGCCGCATGGGCGATACGGCTGACTTTGATCATTTGCATTCCTCGCTGGCTGTCCTGGACAGGATTAGACGAATGTGTTCTCGAGCTGGCCGAGGCCCTCTATCGTGACCGTGATGCGGTCGCCGGCCTGGATGCTTTCCGGCGGATTCCGGCCGAACCCGACCCCAGCCGGGGTTCCTGTCGCGATCAGGTCGCCCGGCTCCAGCGTCATGATCGAGGAAAGGTGCCGGACGATTTCGATCGGGCTGAAAATCATCGACGAGGTGTTCGACTTCTGTTTGGGAACGCCGTTCACCCGAAGTTCGATCGCAAGGTTCTGCGGATCGGCAACGCACCGGGCCGGCGTGATCCACGGACCGGTCGGCTGGAACCTGTCCCAGGCCTTCTGCATGACCCAGTCGATGCCGACGGGCGGACGGCTGTGGATCCAGTCCCGCGCCGACACGTCGTTGATGACGGTATATCCGGCAATGGCGTCTGCTGGATCCACACCATTGTCGCGCGTTATCGATGCTCCGATCACGATGCCGAGCTCGGCCTCCCAATCCACCATCTTGGGAAGCTCGGGCAGGCGGATCGCCTCGCCATGCGCTGCAAGCGAGGTGTTCGGCCGCATGAACGAATAAGGAAACACCGGCAGGGTCGTAACCTTCATCTCCGCCAGATGATCGCGATAGTTTGCGCCGACGCAGATAATCTTGGGCGGCGCGGCTATGGGGGTGCGATAATCCAGCGTCGAGGGATCGCGCCCCTTGCCCCTCGGCTCGGCATCGGCGAGCAGTCTGTCGAAACGCGCCCAGTCACGAAACACGTCGATCAGCGTTGCGGGAGCACTTTCACCCAGAACCTCGGCAAGCGTATGAACCGCCGCATCGATCAGGAGCAGCGGCTGTTCGGTTCCGTCGACGACGCCTGTGGCGAGCTTGTAGTCACGCATTTCGAATGCTTCTCCGGTTAACTGATATCGTCGTCGAGGCCGGCACGCCGGCTCGCCGATGCATAGACGGCGGCGACGTCGCGCGCGCCATGGCCTTCCGCCATTGCGAGTTCATAAAGGCCGGCCGCCGCCGAGAAGACCGGGACAGGACATCCTGCCTCTTCGCCGCGAGCCTCTATCAAGGACAGATCCTTGGCGAGCATCGCGGTCGAGCCCATCACCTGGTCCCAGTCGCGCATAGCCATCCGCGCGCCACGCGCAGTGAACTGCAGCGAACCGCCGGCTCCGTCCTTGAGAGCCTCGTAAAGCCGCATCGGGTCTATTCCGAGCTTCCTGCCGAAGGTCAGGGTTTCGGCAGTGGCGGCGATGTTGATCGCGACCAGCATGTTGGCGCACAGCTTGGCGTTGAGAGCTGCGCCGAAAGCGCCCATATGGAAGACCTTGGCAGAGATCGCGTCCAGCTGCGGCTTCGCGCGCTCGACGACGGCATCCGCGCCGCTGACGAATATCACGCCGGCGCGGTCCTCCATCATCCGGGGAATGCCGCTAATCGCGCAATCGAGCATCTCGCCGCCACGCGTCGCCAATAGCTCGGCCATCCGCAGCTTGACCCCGGTATCCAGCGTCGACAGCTCCACCAATATCCGGCCGGAGCAATCGCCCGCGGCAAGCCCGTTCCGCCCTTCCATCACATCCTCGAGCGCAGCAGCCGAAGGCAGGCAGCACAGGATGACATCGCACTGGTCGGCGACCTCGCGGACGGTAGCTGCGATGCGCCCCCCGGCCGCGACAAAGTCCCTGGCCTCGCCACGGCGATACCCGATGACATCGTGGCCGGCCTTCATCAGGTTCTTTGCCATCGGAAGGCCCATCTGCCCCAGGCCGATCACTCCAACGCTCGTCACGGTCGTTCTCCTCTTTCCGTTTCCCCATTCATCTGATCTGGCCGAGACGCTCGGGAGGGGTCGATCAATGTTGCGACGCAACGAGAAAGTCCGGCCGATACGACGCGCGAGGTGGCATCATTGGACATTATGCAAAGACCAGCGATGAGCATTCCCATCCTTTGTCACTCTGCAGCCCAGTTGGGAGAAGAAAAAGTGCGACCGAACCCCTGGACGAACTGCTCAAGATGGCTGCGTTTGCTGAAATGCCGTATGATCAAACTTTCGACCGGCATCACAGCCGAGGTGTGAGGCAGGAGGAGCAATGTGTGAGAACGGCTGACGGCATGCATGACACCTTCAATCAGCACGTGAATTGAATGCCCTGCCTGCCGCCATGTCTGTCGCCATGTCTGCATTGCATGCGGCGAGACTACGTGGCGGAAACCACATTCATACATGGATCAAGATGTCCTCCCGTGCGGCTCAGGCAGCCATGCCTGAGCAAGCTTTTCTTTTTGGAAAGTTTGTTGTAATTTCCAAAAATAGTAGAACCTGACGGTCATACGTGTCAATAACGAAATCATGAAACGATCCATCACATCCGACAGCGCAGACGGCCAGCCGTTCGAGAAGGACGGCGATGAGCCGCGCACGCTTACCGAGCGCGTCTATCGGCGCATCCGGTCCGACATCCTTTGGGGCGTACTGGCGCCAGACACGCCGTTGCGATCCGACGAGCTGCGCTCGACATACGACATCGGCGTCAGTCCGCTGAGAGAAGCGCTTACCCGTCTTGCCGCGGAGCAGCTTGTCACCTCGGTCGGCCAGCGCGGCTTCCGCGTCGCGCCGATCAGCGCAAGCGACGTGACAGACGTCATGGAAACCCGTCTCATCATCGAAAGCGTCGCGCTGCGCAGATCGATTGAGTTCGGAGACATTGCATGGGAGACCCGTGTCGTCGCAGCGTATCACGCGATCAGCCGGACCCCGATTCCGCGCGGCCCGTCGGACGAAGTTGCGACGAAGTGGGCCACTCATCACCGCGCTTTCCATATGGAGCTGCTTTCGGCCTGCGGCTCGCGGTGGCAAATGAACCTCGCAAGCCTTCTTTTCGATCAAGCCGAGCGGTTTCGCCTCGTCCGCGCCATGAAGGCTGGTGCTAGCTTCCAGGCGCGCGACCCGAGCGACGAACACCGTGACATCATCGAGGCCGTACTCGCCCGCGACGCCGACCGCGCCATCAAGGCACTCAACAATCACTACCGAGAAACCACGAAGCAGGTTCTCAGCCACATCACCGCGCAGGAATAGATGACGACCAACAGACAGGATTCGGCACGCGAGACGGCCGAACTGATGGCTTCCATGATGAAGCGCGAGCTTTACGTGGTTATCAATCGCCCGCTGGTGCCGATGGCGCAGATGCAGAACAACCTGCATGCCCATCTCTTGTATATGATCGAGCTTGAGAAAGCGGGAACGCTTTTCGCCTCTGGTCCGCTGAGCGGGCCGAACGGAGAGATGACAGGCGAGGGGCTCACCATAATCCGCGCCAGTTCGCTTGAGGATGCCGAGGCTATCGCGAGCAAGGATCCGTTTGTTGCGGCCAATCAACGCGAGTCGCAGGTTCGTAAATGGACAGTCAACGAAGGTCGGATAACCGTTTCCGTCGACATTTCCACCGCGACCGCAGCATTACCCTAGCCTCCATGCGCAGGGTCACGATTCACTGAGTAGCCGGCGTTTGAATGGCCTTTAGATTTGTAGGCGCTGACCTGCCGCTGAGTTTTTCCTCCAACTGAGATTGGAGTCCGGTCCTCGATTGAAGGACGGACAGATGAAGCGGAAGCGATTCACGGAAGATCAGATCATCGCGGTTCTGCGCGAGCGAAGGCCGACGATCCGGCACGCAAGCACGGGATCAGCGAGGCGACGCCGTATAACTGGAAGGCGAAGCATGGCGAGATGGATGTGTCCGATGCCAAGCGCCTGAAGGCCCTGGAAGACGAGAACGCGAAGCTGAAGAAGCTGCTAGCCGACCAGATGCTGGAAGCGGCTGCACTGAAGGAGCTTCTGTCAAAAAATGGCAGGGCCCGCCGCCAGGCGTGTTGCTCGTGAACTGACCGACCTGATCGCGCGTTGCGGTAAACCGGGGATGATCGTATCCGATCACGGCACAGAGTTCACTTCGAACCCGATCCCGACCTGGTCGAAGGATCGTCGTGTCGATTGGCACTACATCCCACCCGGCAAGCCGATGCAGAACGGCTATGTCGAGAGCTTCAACGTGCGGATGCGCGATGAGTTCCTGAACGAGAGCCTGTTCTTCGGCCTCGACCATGCCCGCAGCGCCATCGCCGAATGGGTGGAGGATTTCAATACGACGAGACTGCACTCATCGCTCGGCTATCAAACCCCAGCAGCTTTTGCAGGGCTTCTCTCCGCAGCCGGACATCCAGTTGCCCAACCCGCGCCTAAGGGCGTAACACAAACCGACGAGGCTCTAATCGTAACCGGATGACAGTGCCGTGGCAGGTCACTACTTGGAGGACCGCCGCGCGGTGCTGAAACTCGTCTTTGCTAAGAATCTGCCCTACATGCGAAATGAGGGTTATCGAAACGCCGAAATCACCTTGCCGTTCAAGGTGTTGCGTTACTTCCGAGGTGCGAAAGTGTAGATGGTGGAGCCAAGCGGGATCGAACCGCTGACCTCCTGCATGCCATGCAGGCGCTCTCCCAGCTGAGCTATGGCCCCACTTTTGGCCCGGGATGTTCGTCCAGGACCGAGACCGTTTCCGGTCAATGCCAGCATGCTTGGGGGCACACCGGTTTTCGAAGGCGGCTTCTATCCTTGCCTGAAGCCAAGATCAAGCCTCATGCGAGGCTTTTTTATCGTCAGCCCTCGTCGTCGTCGCCGTCGACATTGACGATGCCGGAAACGTCGTCCTCGTCTTCTTCCTCTTCGGCGAGGAAAGTGTCGTCCTCATCGTCGTCGCCGAGATCGACATCGTCTTCAAGCGCGAGATCGTCGTCGCCCTTGGCTTCGTCGTCGGCCTCCTCGAGAGAGATCAACTCGGCGCCGACTTCCTCGACGTCGGCTTCCTTCTCGTCCAGTTCCTCGTCGGGAGCGACGCTCGGCGAGGTGCTGTCGAAATACGAGCGCTGGTAGGACTGACCGGTATAGGGCGAAACGATCGGGTCCTTGTTCAGGTCGTAGAATTTACGGCCCGTTTCCGGGCAGACGCGCTTGGTGCCGAGATCGGGTTTAGCCATAAGCTGCCTCTTCTTTTTCCTAGCTGCGGGGCCGCCCCTCCGCGCTATCTGGCGGGGCGGCATCGCCCGCGCAACGGCCCATTCCTCGTGAAAAGTTCGGTCCCCTTAGCGGCAAGCGGGCCTGCTGTCAAAGCCTATGTCTGGGCTCATGTCCGGCCCCTCGCGCGGGCTTCCTCGCGAAGCCTGCTGCCGCGCCCGTCTCCCCCGGTCTCGCCGGCCCGAAACCGCCTCGGGGCGTCTCCTCAGGGGATGACCGAACCGGCAAGCCATGTTAGGAGACCGTGCTGCCGCTCAGGCGCGTCATTCGGACGGCCGGCGGCGCAGTGGCCGCCAGGAGTGGCTGGCCCCACGAACGCTCCGAAGGCAGCCTCGACCAGCATTTCCCGGATAACGCAGATCATGACCGCTTCCCCGCTTCCCGTTCCAGCCATGTCCTCGCGCTCGCAGGCGCTCTCTGGCAGCATCCGCCTGCCGGGCGACAAGTCGATTTCGCACCGCGCCTTCATGTTCGGCGGCCTTGCCGCGGGTGAGACCCGCATCACCGGGCTGCTGGAGGGCGAGGACGTGCTGCGCACCGGCGAGGCGATGAAGGCGATGGGCGCGACGATCGAAAAGCAGGGCGCCGAATGGGTGATCCGCGGCGTCGGCAACGGTGCTCTACTCGAGCCGGAAGCGCCGCTCGACTTTGGCAATGCCGGAACCGGGTCGCGCCTGACCATGGGCCTCGTCGGCACCTATGACATGAAGACGACCTTCATCGGCGACGCCTCGCTGTCGAAGCGGCCGATGGGCCGCGTGCTCGACCCGCTCAGGCTGATGGGCGTGCAGGTGCTCGACGCCGCCGTCGGCGACCGCATGCCGTTGACGCTCCGCGGCCCGAAACGGGCGACGCCGATCGAATATCGCGTGCCGATGCCGTCGGCGCAGGTCAAGTCGGCGGTGCTGCTGGCGGCGCTGAACGCGCCGGGCGTCACCACCGTGACCGAGCCGGTGATGACGCGCGACCATACCGAAAAGATGCTTGCCGGTTTCGGCGCCCGGCTCGAGGTCGAGACCGACGCCGCCGGCGTGCGCCATATCCGCATCGAGGGCGAGCCGAAACTCACCGGACAGACGATCGCCGTGCCGGGCGACCCGTCCTCGGCGGCGTTTCCGCTGGTGGCGGCGCTCATCGTGCCCGGCTCGGAGATCGTGATCGAGAACGCGCTGATGAACCCGACCCGCACCGGGCTGATCGGGACGCTGGTCGAGATGGGCGCGGACATCGAGGTGATGAACCCGCGCAAGGCCGGCGGCGAGGATGTCGCCGATCTGCGGGTGCGTGCTTGCGCGCTGAAGGGCGTGCGGGTGCCGCCGGAGCGCGCGCCGTCGATGATCGACGAATATCCGGTGCTCGCCGTCGCAGCCGCCTTCGCGGAGGGCGAGACGGTGATGGAAGGGCTGGAGGAACTTCGCGTCAAGGAAAGCGACCGGCTGGCGGCAGTCGCGCGCGGGCTGGAGGCCAACGGCGTCGACTGCACGGAAGGCGAAACCTCGCTCGTCGTGCGCGGCCGCCGCGACGGCAAGGGTCTCGGCGGCGGCACGGTGGAGACGCATCTCGACCACCGCATCGCCATGAGCTTCCTGGTGATGGGGCTGGCGTCCGAGAAGCCGGTCACGGTCGACGACCGCGCGATGGTGGCGACGAGTTTTCCCGAGTTCTTCGGCCTGATGGCCGGTCTCGGCGCCGCCATCGAATAGCCTTGGCACCGAACGAAACGACACAACAGGAGGAACGGGCCATGGGCAGCGAGAACAGGGTCGCGATGGTGATCGGCGGCGGTTCCGGCATGGGGGCGGCGTCGGCGCGCAAGCTGGCGGCGGACGGTTGGTCGCTGGCGGTGATGTCGTCGTCCGGCAAGGGCGAGGCGCTGGGCGCGGAGCTGGGCGGTCTCGGCTTCACCGGCTCGAACCAGTCGGGCGACGATATCGCCCGCTTCGTCGCGGCCGTGATGGCGCGCTGGGGCCGCATCGACGTTCTGGTCAACGGCGCCGGCCACGGGCCGAAGGGCAAGCTGCTCGAAATCTCCGACGAGGACTGGCACAAGGGTTTCGACGTCTATTTCATGAATGTCGCCCGCGCCGTGCGTCTTGTCGCGCCGGTGATGGTGGCGCAAGGGAGCGGGTCCATCGTCAACATCTCGACAGCCTGGGTTGGCGAGCCGAGCCCGATGTTCCCGACTTCCGCCGTGGCGCGGGCCGGTCTCGCCGCCTACACCCGGCTGTTCGCCGACCAGTATGCGCAGAGCAACGTCCGCATCAACAACGTCCTGCCAGGCTGGATCGACAGCCTGCCGATGGTGGAGGAACGCCGCGAAAGCGTGCCGATGAAGCGTTACGGCCGCGCGGAAGAGGTGGCCGAGCTCGTCGCCTTCCTCGCCTCGGAAAAATCGTCCTACATCACCGGCCAGTCGCTGCGCATCGATGGCGGCCTGATGCGGGCGGTGTGATGGCGTCGGATGGGCATTTCATCATCGCCATCGACGGTCCCGCCGGCGCGGGCAAGGGCACCATGGCGCGCAGGCTCGCTGACCACTACCGGTTGAACCTGCTCGACACCGGCCTGACCTATCGCGCGGTCGCGCAGTTCATGCTTGCGCAGGGCCTTGCGCTCGACGACGAGGCGGCTGCGGTCGCGGCGGCAGCAGCGGTCGATCTCGGCCATCTCGACCGCGAGGTCCTGTCGCAGCATGCGGTCGGCGAGGCGGCATCGAAAGTCGCGGTCATCCCGGTGGTGCGGCGGCGGCTGGTCGAGAAGCAGCGCGAATTCGCCCGTACCGCCCCCGGCGCCGTGCTCGACGGCCGCGACATCGGCACCGTCGTCTGCCCCGATGCCGACGTGAAGCTCTATGTCACGGCGAGCGCGCAGGTGCGGGCAAGGCGGCGCCTCGCCGAGATCGAGGCGCGTGGCGGCGTGGCGGATTACGCGCAGATTCTGGCCGACATCGAGCGCCGCGACGCGCGCGACACCGAACGCGCCGATTCCCCGCTCAGGCCGGCCGCCGACGCGCACTTGCTCGATACGAGCGAAATGGATATAGAGACCGCGTTCCTGGCGGCGAGACGGCTGGTCGATCTGGCTCTTGCTGCGCGGAACGCAGGCTGAAAGCGGCAGGCGGCGCACCGTTGTTCTCGAGGGATTATTTCCGAGGGAACGAGACGGCAGGCGGCGCGATTTCCGTTTGAGGCTGAACCGGCCCGCCGCATCGTCAAGCGCCGGAAATGCCGCGAGGATGCGGCAAGCCGATCCGTGAGACACGGATCGCGATGCGACAACGGGCCAGAACGCAACGCAAACCCACGGCGCAGCCCGAAGGCCCCGTTCGCACGATTGCCGGGGCAGGGCATTTCAGGAGCACGTATGTCCCAAGCCAATCCCACCCGTGACGATTTCGCCAGCCTGCTCGACGAGTCGTTTTCCGCCGAGCATTCCGCCGAAGGTTCCGTCGTCAAGGGCCTCATCACCGCCATCGAAAAGGACATGGCCATCATCGACGTCGGCCTCAAGGTCGAAGGTCGCGTGCCGCTGAAGGAATTCGGCGTGCAGGCCAAGGAGCTCAAGGCCGGCGATGAAGTCGAAGTCTATGTCGAGCGCATCGAGAATGCGCTGGGCGAGGCCATGCTGTCGCGCGAGAAGGCTCGCCGCGAGGAAAGCTGGGTCCGCCTCGAGGCCAAGTTCAACGCCGGCGAGCGCGTCGAGGGCGTCATCTTCAACCAGGTCAAGGGCGGCTTCACCGTCGATCTCGACGGCGCCGTGGCGTTCCTGCCGCGCAGCCAGGTCGACATCCGCCCGATCCGCGACGTCACGCCGCTGATGCACAACGCGCAGCCCTTCGAAATCCTCAAGATGGATCGCCGTCGCGGCAACATCGTCGTGTCGCGCCGCACCGTGCTCGAAGAGAGCCGCGCCGAGCAGCGCTCCGAGATCGTCCAGAACCTCGAAGAGGGTCAGGTGGTCGAGGGCGTGGTCAAGAACATCACCGACTACGGCGCGTTCGTCGACCTCGGCGGCATCGACGGCCTGCTGCACGTCACCGACATGGCCTGGCGCCGCGTCAACCATCCGACCGAGATCCTCAACATCGGCCAGACGGTCAAGGTGCAGATCATCCGCATCAACCAGGAGACGCACCGCATCTCGCTGGGCATGAAGCAGCTCGAGGCCGATCCGTGGCAGGACATCGGCACCAAGTTCCCGATCGGCAAGAAGATCCTCGGCAAGGTCACCAACATCACCGACTACGGCGCGTTCGTCGAGCTGGAGCCGGGCATCGAGGGCCTGATCCACGTCTCCGAGATGTCGTGGACCAAGAAGAACGTCCATCCCGGCAAGATCCTGTCGACGACCCAGGAAGTCGACGTCGTCGTGCTCGAGGTCGACCCGCAGAAGCGCCGCATCTCGCTCGGCCTCAAGCAGACGCTGGAGAACCCGTGGGAGGCGTTCGCGCGCAACCATCCGGTCGGTTCGGTGGTCGAGGGCGAGGTCAAGAACAAGACCGAGTTCGGCCTGTTCATCGGCCTCGACGGCGATGTCGACGGCATGGTCCACCTCTCCGACCTCGACTGGAACCGTCCGGGCGAGCAGGTGATCGAGGAGTACAACCGCGGCGACATGGTGCAGGCCCAGGTTCTCGACGTCGACATCGAGAAGGAGCGCATCTCGCTCGGCATCAAGCAACTCGGCCGCGATTCGATCGGCGAGGCGGCTTCCTCGGGCGAGCTGCGCAAGGGCGCGGTCGTCACCTGCGAGGTCACGAAGGTCACGGATGGCGGCCTTGAGGTCAATCTGATCGACCACGACCTCGAGAGCTTCATCAAGCGTTCCGACCTGTCGCGCGATCGCGACGAGCAGCGCCCCGAGCGCTTCTCGGTCGGCC
>JBLJBS010000136.1:0-26563 GCA_047637695.1 Aquamicrobium sp.
CCTTCATGGTCAAAACCATACTTCAAGGTGGACCCGTTCAATGGGGGTGGATCAACACCAACAGCCCTTTCGTGCTGGTGCCACGCCATACTTCAGAGCGAAGGGACTATGTACCGTACGGATTCTATCAAGCAGATGCTATCGCGCACGATAGCAGCTTGTTTATGCCCAATGCGGGATTGCCCGATTTCGGAGTGCTCACATCTGTCATGCACATGGCATGGCTGCGCAATATCGGCGGGCGATTAAAGAGCGATTATCGCTACTCCATCAGCCTCGTCTACAACACCTTCCCCTGGCCGGAAATGACGCCGGCGCAGGAAGAGCGGATCGCCGCCCTTGCCCAAGACGTGCTCGATGCGCGCGCCGAATTTGCCGGCTCCACCCTTTCCGACCTTTACGATCCCGACCTGATGCCGCCGAAATTGCGCCGCGCCCATCAGGCGCTCGACAGGGCCGTCGACCGGCTCTACCGAGGAAAACCCTTCGCCTCCGAGCGCGAGCGGGTCGAGCATCTCTTCGGTCTTTACGAAAAGCTGGTCGCGCCGGTCGAGGCCGCCGCCAAGGCAAAACCCAAACGCAAGCGGGCAGCAGCCAGCAAGGACAAGACCGTCACCGACGATCCGCCGAAAATTGCGGCCGCGGCGGAAACATGAGGAATTGAGGGTGATGTGACCATCCGACTTGCTGATATCTGGCCTATTGCCGATCCTAAACAATACAAGCTGCATTTCGCTCGCTGGAATGGCGAGAATCAACCGCTCGAAGTCTGGGTGCGTGACGACCAGGAATGGCAGGGCTGGCAGGAGTATCGTCCTGCGCGGAACGAGTTCAACCGGCCGCTTATTTTCGCGCTGGTGCAGTTCTATCACGAACCCGACATCTGGCTGTTTGGCGGCGTGTTTCGCGTTCTGGCACGTCATGCCGACCGCTATGAGGTGGAACTCACCAGTGAAGGGGCGGGGTTTCACGGGCGGCTCAAGCTGCGCTCGACTTATCGCGAGCGTGCGACGCGAGTGAATTTCGAGAACCATTATCCTAGCTTTGAGGTGCAGGAGATATTGCGCGAGCCCTATTCCGGCCGATCCTTTCCGGGCTTCGAGAGTATAGATCTCGCCTTCGAGGAACTGGAAGCTCTGGTGCGGAATGCGCGCCCCGATTGGCAGGCCGCGCTTTCAAGCGTGAAGGGCATCTACCTGATCTCGGACACTACCACCAGCAAGCGCTACATTGGTTCGGCCTATGGCGATCAGGGCATCTGGTCGCGCTGGTGCAGCTATATCGACAGCGGGCACGGTGGCAATGTCGAACTCCGCGCCCTGGTGCGTGATCCGACGCTTGATTACTGTCGGAAGTCATTTCGCTTCGCATTGCTGGAACATCGGCCAACCCTCACACCCGACGATGTGATCTTGGCAAGGGAGGCATTCTGGAAGCGTATCCTGCTGACGCGCGGCGAATATGGGCTGAACCGGAACTGATGCTTACCTTGGTTGGCATGCAAGGCGTGGGGACAAGCAGTTGTTACGACCGGAAAGTTCGATCCGAGATTCATTCTCCCGCCGCATACCATCACAAAAGTACGGATTGCTTGATCAAAATAACCGTGCATTTACAGCTACTTACAACTCCGCACCAAATCCGCGCAGTCAGGAGCTTTGGAGAATATCGGCCAGGAGAGAACGAAATCGACGTTTCGGCCAGACAGCGCAGTCAACAGCTTTGGCGAGAAAACCCGCAATTCCGCGCCATTCTGGCTGTTAATTTCGAATCAGAGAATGATTCCAATAAGTTGAGTGGCGGAGAGGATGGGATTCGAACCCACGAGGCCCTTTTGGAGCCTACTCCCTTAGCAGGGGAGCGCCTTCGACCACTCGGCCACCTCTCCACGAAGCTCGCGATACCCGGAAACACGTGCATGTTCAAGCCTTGGCTCAAACATTGCACAAGCCCCGGAGATGAAGAATGCGGCAACACATTCATGGACGCGATCGCGACATCGCGACCGGCGAGGTGCCGGGCTTCGGGAAACCGGAACTGTCCCTGCCGGGATCAACTGGCGAGGCCGGTCGTCTCGCGGATGATCCGCGTCATCTCGTTCGGCGCTTCCTCGGGCAGCATGTGGCCGAGATCGGCGAACAGGTGAAGCGACCAGTGCGCCGGCAGGTCGTTCATCTGGCGCACCGGCAGGATGTTGTCGAGGCCGCCCCAGACGACGCCGACCGGCATCGGCAAGGCGGCCAGCCGGTCGCGCGGCAACGTTCCCTGCCGGCCATCCCTTGCCATCCCCGACGCCATTTCCTCAAGCTTGTCACGCCGGCCGGGCCCGGCACGGTCGGCGATCAGCTCCGCCGCCAGCCCTTCAGGAACGGCTGAGAACCAGCCATACATCGCCTCGAGATAGGGAGCGAGCGCATCTTCGTCGGCAGCCTGCGCGTAGCGCGAAAGCAGGCGCTGGTTGATCTCCGGCCCGAAGCCGCCTGGTGACAGCAGCGTCAGCGAGGCAGCGCGGTCGGGCTGGAAGATCGCCATCAGCGCCGCGATCGCCCCACCCATCGAATGGCCGACGAGATGCGCGGCGGCGATGCCGCGCGCCTCGAGATCGGCAAGGATGGCGCTCGCCGCGACCTTGGCCGGGCCGGCCCCGGGATAATCGAAGGAGCCGCCATGGCCCGGCAGGTCGTAGGCCAGCACCCGGGTTTCGCGATCGAGCCGCCCCTGAATAGGCGACCACACCTTGTGGCTGCCGCCGAAGCCGTGAAGGAGAACGACGGGCGCGCCCTCCCCGCTGCCGGTCTCGTGCACGAAAAGCGCCATTCCGTTCTCCCCCTCCTCAGCCCCGGGTCCGATCCGCGCCTTTTACAGCGCCAGCACCCGGTTGGCCGCCGACACCACCGCTTCGAGCGAGGCGGCAACGATGTTGGTGTTGATGCCGACGCCGAAAAGCCGACCGCCCGGATGCTCGATCTCCATGTAGGAAACCGCCGCGGCATTCGACCCGCGCTGGAGCGAGTGTTCCGAATAGTCGAGCACCGACATATCGACGCCGAGATGGCGCGAAAGGGCATCGACGAAACCATCGACCGGGCCGGTGCCGGTGCCGGTGATGGTGATTTCCCTGCCGTTGTCGGTGATGACGGCCTCCAGAATCCGCCGCCCCTTCTGCGCCGTATCGGGGAAGGTGTGATGATCGACGAATTTGATCCGCGCGCCGGGCTGCTCGACATACACCTGCTGGAAGCGCTCGTGGATGCGCGCCGCCGGCACTTCCTTGCCCTCGGCATCGGTGATGTGCTGGATGTCCTGGCTGAACTCGACCTGAAGGTTGCGCGGCAGGTTCAGTCCGTAATCGGCCTGCAGCACATAGGCGATACCGCCCTTGCCCGACTGCGAATTGATGCGGATGATCGCCTCGTAGCTGCGGCCGACATCCTGCGGGTCGATCGGCAGGTAGGGCACCTCCCACAGCGGCTTGTTGGCGGTCTTGATCGCCTTCATGCCCTTGTTGATGGCATCCTGATGCGAACCCGAGAAGGCCGTGTAGACCAGTTCGCCGACATAAGGGTGCCGCTCGCCGATCTTCATCTGGTTCGAATATTCGTAGACGTTCTTCATCCGGTTGATGTCGGAGCAGTCGAGCTCGGGGTCCAGCCCCTGCGTGTACATGTTGAGCGCCAGCGTCACGACGTCGACATTGCCGGTGCGCTCGCCATTGCCGAACAGCGTGCCCTCGACGCGGTCGGCGCCTGCCATCAGGCCGAGCTCGGTCGCGGCGATGCCGGTGCCCCGGTCGTTGTGCGGATGCAGCGAGATGATGAGGTTCTCGCGATTGTCGAGCTGGCGGCACATCCATTCGATCTGGTCGGCATAGATGTTGGGCGTCGCCATCTCCACCGTCGAGGGCAGGTTGACGATCAGCCTGTTCTCCGGCGTCGGCCGGATGATCTCGGTGACGGCGTTGCAGATCTCCAGCGCCACTTCCAGCTCGGTGCCGGTGAAGCTTTCCGGCGAATACTGGAACCGATAGCCGGGGTGTCCCGGTTCTCTGGCAGCCTTCGCCGCCATATCGACGATCATCTTGGCCGCGTCGGTGGCGATCTGCTTGATGCCGGCGACGTCCTTGGCGAAGACGACGCGCCGCTGCAACTCGCTGGTCGAGTTGTAGAAATGGATGATCGGCGTCTTCGCGCCCTCCAGCGCCTCGAAGGTGCGGGTGATCAGCTCCGGCCGGCACTGGACCAGCACCTGAAGGTCGACGTGATCCGGCACGTTGCCCTGCTCGACGCACCAACGCGCAAAGTCGAAATCGGTCTGGGAGGCCGAGGGGAAGCCGATCTCGATTTCCTTGAAGCCCATGTCGAGCAGCAGCTGGAACATCCGCGCCTTGCGGTCGTGGCCCATCGGGTCGATCAGCGCCTGATTGCCGTCGCGCAGGTCGACCGAGCACCAGATCGGCGCCTTTTCGATCCGCTTCGACGGCCATGTCCGGTCCTTGAGATCGATCAGCGGATAGGGCTGGTACTTCATCGGCGCGTCAGGCATGCCCTTCACGCGCGATGCGGCTTCAATACGGCTTTGTTCGTTCATCGTCTTGTCTCCGTCACCCGGCCCCGGCTCAATGCCATGGCGCAAGGCGCGCTTTCATCGTTTTCTCGGATTTTACGGCAAGGGGCGGAAAGGCCGGCGTCGGCACCATCGACCGCCGGACGCCCCTTCAGCGAGCCCGGCGATCGCCGCTAAGGCCGAGAAGAAGAAGCGTGGAGAAAAGCGCGCGCACGGTCTCGCCGGCGAAGGCGGGACCGATTGCAAAGGATTTGCTGCGGCGCGTAACCATGGGCGTTTGATAGACGATGACCGGCCGGCTGGCAAGCGTGCGGGCGAAGTTTCAGCCGCACGATCGCCAAACATCCCACTATTGCGGCTTGCTGTGCGGCGCCCGCCGCAGCCGCCAGCCGGAAAGCTTTTCCATCTGCGCGGCAAGCGAGATCAGCGTTTCCTCGTCGCCGGGACGACCCGCAGCCTGCACGCCGAGCGGCAGGCCGCCGGCGGTGACATGGACCGGAAGGGCGATTGCCGGCTGTCCCGACACGTTCTGGATCGCCGGCCAGTGCGTGAACCACAGGCTCTTGTCGAGCAACTGGTCGAACACGCCATCGAAGCGCAACAACCGGGTCAGGTGCAGCCTGTCGAGCGCCTCCTCGAGGAAGGCGTCCGCGCCCCTGGGGTCCATCGTCCCGCACGGCAGCGGCGGATGGGCGATCAGCGGCATCAGTACCGCATCGAACCGGGCCGTGGCGATGAGCATATCGCGACAGGCTGCGTGGAGCCGCTCCAGAGCCTGATAGATTTCACCCGCCGTCATGGCGTCGCCAAGCCGCGCGATCACCCGCGTCGCCCGTTCGAGATCGCCCCTGACGCCACGCCCGGCCCGCGCCGCTTCCTGCCGGGTCGCGCCGGCGATGGAGGATGCGACACAGCGCGCGAAATCAGCCATGAAAGGACGGCCGATCATCGGCAGGTCGATTTCCTCGACCTCGTGCCCGCCTTCCCGCGCCAGCGCCACCGCCTTGTCCAGCGCGACCAACGTCTCCGAAGATATTTCCATGCCGAGCGGCGAGCCGCGATAGACGGCCAGTTTGAGCGTGCCGGGGTCGCGCAAGGCGGCGGCGGCAAAACCCTGCCGCGGCGGCCGGGCGGCATAGGGCGCGAGCGGGTCTGGCCCATGGGTCAGGTCGAGCAGGAATGCGCTGTCGCGCACGCTGCGGCTGACCACATGATCGACCACGAAACCGTACCACGACTCGCTGGTCAGCGGTGAGAGCGGCACGCGTCCGCGCGAGGTCTTGAGACCGACGAGACCGGTGCAGGCCGACGGCACCCGGATCGAGCCGCCGCCGTCGGAAGCGTGTGCGGCAGGCACCACCCCGGCCGCGACCAGCGCCGCCGCCCCTCCCGATGAACCGCCCGAAGTGTGGCCGGTGTTCCATGGATTGCGGGTGATCCCGAAACGGGCCGACTCCGTCATCAGGCGCAGCCCGTATTCGGGCGTCGTCGAGGTTGCGATCGGCACCAGGCCGGCAGCCCGGTAGCGCTGCGTCAGCACGGAATCGAAAGCGGGCGTGAAGGGCGGCATCCGGCTGCCGCCATGGATCGGCACGCCATCGACGGCGATGCCGAGATCCTTGATCGCGAACGGGACGCCGGCAAGCGGCGCCGCGCGGTCCACCGTGGCCGCCGCGTGGCGCGCCTGCTCATAGAGCTTTTCAGCGACCGCGTTTATCTCGGGGTTGACCGCTTCGAGACGCGAGATCGCCGCCTCGACCAGTTCGACCGGTTGCACGTCGCCTCCGTGCACCCTGGCCGCCAGTCCGGTTGCATCTTCTTCCCACAGCAATCCCTCGATCGACATGACCCCGTTCCCCCTCAATGTTTTCGCGAGGCTATCCGTGCATGCGGGTCCAGACAAGGCGGCGACGACAAGGCGGTGACAGCAAGGCCGCGACAAGATGCGGGCTTGTTCCTGCACCGCCGCAATGCTTGGCTGGCTAAGCTGAATGGAGGAGAGGCATGTACGAACACATCCTGTTGCCGACCGACGGGTCAGAGGTCGCGGAGGCGGGCATCGCCCACGGCCTCAATCTTGCATGCAAGCATGGAAGCAAGGTCACGGTGGTGACGGTGACGGAACCGCTCGGCGGCCAGTTCGCCTTTGCCTCCGACCTGTGGTCGCCGAGCGAGGAGGAAACCGCGGCCTTCGACGAAGCACAGGCGCAGATCGCCGAGCGCATCCTCTCGCCCGTTCGCGAAAGGGCGCGGGCTTTGTGCCTTCAGGTCGAAACGCTGCATGTGCCGTGGCGGCGGGTTGCAGGCGCTCTTGTCGATGCCGCGTCGGGCAATGGTTGCAGCCTGATCGTGATGTCGTCGCATGGGCGCAGCGGCATGAACCGTATCATGCTCGGCAGCCAGACCGCGGAAGTCCTCGCCACCGCCGGCGTGCCGGTCCTCGTCGTGCGATAGGCATGGTTGAACGGTTCAGAGCAGGCTCCACACAAAGCGCGCGGAGATAAACGCACAAAACAGGCCGAAAGCGATTTCGAGCTGTCGCTTCGACAGCACGTGAGCGAGCCGCACTCCCCACGGCGTGACGATCAGCGCGATCGGGATGACAAGCGCGACCGCGATCCAGTTGACGAAGCCGGTGGAAGCGGGCGGCAGGCCGGCAGTTCCCCACCCGGCCCAGATATAGCCGAGCGTTCCGGGAATGGCGATCATCACGCCGACGCCGGACGATGTCGCCACCGCCTGGTGCATCGGCCTGCCGTAGAGGGTCATGAAAGTGTTGTTCATGATGCCGCCGCCGATGCCCATCAGCGTCGAAAAATAGCCGATGACGACGCCGATAGCGCCGCGCACCGGATTGCCCGGCACCTCGCTGCCGATACGCCAGCTATCGCGGTTGAACAGCAGCCGGATGGCGACAAGCACGTTGATCACCGCGAAGATGATCCGCAGCCCGGCGCTCGAGATATAGGCTGCCGTCAGCGAAGCGAGCACGACGCCGACCGGAATCGAGATGTAGAAGCTGCGCAGAAGATCCATATCGACCGCACCCCGCGCCTTGTGGCTGGTGAAGGAGCGCAGCGATGTCGGGATGATAATGGCGAGCGACGACCCGACCGACAGGTGCATCCGCACCGCCTCCTCGACGCCGAGCATGCCGAACACCTGATAGAACACAGGCACCAGCACCGCGCCGCCGCCTATCCCGAACACGCCGGCCATCAGGCCGGACACCACGCCCGAGGCGGCGATGGCGAGCGCGAACACCGCGATCTCGCCGAGCGGCAAACTTGATGCGTACATTCAGGAGTTCTCCGGTCGGGCCAGGCTGGCTAAGCCGGTAGAGAGGCAAAATAAACCGGATCAGGCGGCATCGCGCCCGCCATCGAGGCGAATCTGCGCAAACGCGGCGCGCAGAACCTCAGGCCCGGCCCCGGGCCGGGTGGCCTCGGTCGACAGCATCTGCCGCCATTTCCTGGCGCCAGCGATCCCGTGGAAAAGCCCGGTCATGTGCCGCGTGACATGCGCGAGCCGACCGCCCGCTTCGATATGGCGCGCGCAATACTCGCTCATCGCCTCGATCAGTTGCGACCAGTCCGGCACCGTCTCAGGTGCACCGTAGAAGCGCGCATCGACCCCCGCCAGCAATCCCGGCTCGTGATAGGCGGCGCGCCCGAGCATGACGCTGTCGACGCCCTGCGCCAGATGCGCCTCGGCCTCGTCGAGCGTCTGGACACCGCCATTGATGCCGATGAAGCGGCCGGGCAGCCGCTGCTTCAGCCGATAGACCCTGTCATAGTCCAACGGCGGGATGTCGCGGTTTTCCTTGGGCGACAGCCCTTGCAGCCACGCCTTGCGGGCATGGACCCACAGCGCGTCGCACCCAGCCGCGAACACCATGTCCGCCAGCGTGTCGAGCGCCTCCTCGACATCCTGCTCGTCGACGCCGATGCGGCATTTCACCGTGACCGGAACCGACACCGAAGCCTTCATCGCTGCGACGCATTCGGCGACGAGATCCGGCGTCTTCATCAGGCAGGCGCCGAAGGTGCCGGACTGGACGCGATCCGAGGGGCACCCGACATTCAGATTGACCTCGTCATAGCCGAAAGCCTCGCCGATGCGCGCCGCTTCGGCGAGCTTTGCCGCATCCGAACCGCCGAGTTGCAGCGCGACGGGATGCTCGCAAGCATCGAACCGGAGTAGCCTGTCGCGGTCGCCATGAAGAACGGCTTCGGCAACCACCATCTCTGTGTAAAGAAGCGCGCGCGCGGTGAGCCGGCGATGAAAGAACCGGCAATGCCGGTCCGTCCAGTCCATCATAGGCGCGACCGCCAGCCTGTGTGCGTGATAGTTCATTTGTTCCGGGCTTCGAAGCGCGCGTCGCCAGCCTTGCGCGGCGCGCCCTATCTATCGCAGCCCCCTGCGGCGAGGCAATGCCTCCTCGCCCACCGGCTAAAGCGGTGCATCGACCCCGCGCTCTGCCGCCTTTGCGTTCGCCCAGCAATGATAGGCGCAGGCGAGATCCTGCGCGGCAATGCCGAGCGAGCGGTAGAGCGTGATTTCATCACTGCTCCGCCGGCCGGGATTTGTACCGCCGAGCACCTCGCCGATCTCGGCAACGACATGCTCGCGCCCGATCTCTCCGGCCGCGACCATGTCGACGATCTCGCCGGCCTGGGCGAAGGTCGAGGGCCGGTAATCGACAAAAAAGCGCGCGCGCCGAACCATGGCATCGTCGATCTCTCGCTTCGAGGGGATCGACGCGCCGACGACGTTGAGATGCGTTCCCGGCGCGATCCAGTCGCCGCGCAGCACCGGAGCCGGCGAACTGGTGACGGTGCAGACGATATCGGCGTTCCTCACCGCCGTCTCGACATCGGTGCCGGCAAAAGCGACGGCAAGCCGCGGATAATGCGCAACAGCATGTTCGGCATAGGCCAGCGCCGATTTCTCGGTGCGGCTTGCGATCCTCAGTTCGCGGATCGGCCGCACGGTCATCAGCGCGTCGAGGTGGTAACGCGCCTGTTCGCCCGCCCCCACCATCGCCAGCACGCCAGCCTCCGGCCGCGCCAGCGCCCGCGTCGCTACGGCGGAAGCGGCTGCGGTGCGACGTGCGGTCAGCGGCCCGCCATCCATCAGCGCGATCGCGGTGCCGTGCTCCGGCTCGAACAGCACCACCGCACCCTGATGCGACGAGAAGCCGGCGGCGACATTGCCGGGATAGAGGCTGACCAGCTTGATGCCGTGACAGGGCGGATTGAGCATCCGGCCCGGCATGATGCCCATCTTGTTCGGTCCGCCGACATCGACGATCGAGCGCAGCGGCAATTCCGCCTCCCCGCGCGAGACCGACGCCATCGCCGTCGCCACGACCTCGATCGCCGTTTCCGGCGGCAGCAGCGCCGCGACGTCCTGATGCGAAAGAACGATCATCGCGCGCGCACCTCGCCGCCACTCCATTCGGTCGAGCCATCCGGCACGAGGCCGAGCTGTTCTTCCAGCATGGCGATGTAGAGCCCGGGACGGGCGGCATAGGGGAAATGCCCGCCACTTTCGAAGCGATAGGAGACGGAAGGTGCAAGCCGTGCCCTCACCTCGTCGCGCATGAAGGGCGGGATCAGCGGATCGTCGGCCGCCTCGACTGTGACGACGCGATCCGGCGAGATTTCAACGGCGGGCAGGTCCGGCGCGCGCTTGATACCGTTGAGGCGCGTGCGCAATTCCGGCTCAGGGATGCGGCCGCCGACTTCGGCCAGCAGCAGTTCGACAAGCTCGGCCTGGTCGGGATGCGTGGTCGCCCAGGCGCGCAGCCCGACGCCGAAGCCGTCGCGCAGCACGTCGATCGGGCCGTTGTCGAGATCAGAATTGTAGGGCGGCACCTGTCGGACCAGTCCGACCGAGCACAGCGTGTTGGCGGCTATCAGCCGCGCGACGCGGCCGGCATGGGCCGCGGCCATGTATTGCGCCAGATAGCCGCCGAGCGACGAGCCGAGCACCACCGCGCTGTCGATACCGCGTTTATCGAACAGCAACGCCAGATCGTCGGCCCACTCCGCCACGCCGCCGGTGGCGGGATAGGTGACGGCAAGGATCCGCGAACGGCCACGCAGCGCCTCGATCTGCTGCCAGAAAATGTCGCCACGCCCGAGCGTGCCGGGAATGAGCAGCAGCACAGGTCCCGTGCCGCCGGTATCGACCACGCCCCATTCGCGGCCGTTGAGGACGACGCGCTCTTCCGGATTTTCCGCCGCGAAGCGGTCTCTCGATGCGATCAGGCCATTGCTCATGCGAACGGATCTTCCACTTTCGGCCAGTAGTTCGGCGCGCGGTTGCGGTAAGGAATGTTGGCGTAGTCGGGCGTGATCGAGCCGGGCGTGGCGACATGGATCACCTGCGCCGCGATCGGCGCGAAGCCGGCATGGAAATGCTGCGAGGATTTCACGCACACCAGCCGGCGTGCCGAAAGGTCGATGCCGAGGCCGGTATAGGCTTCAGGATGGAAGGTCTGGGTGCGCAGGTCGTTGACGACGATGTCGACGCCGCCGCAGGTCAGCCACGCCATGTTGCCAAGCTGGATCGGCAGGTCGCCGAACCGCTGGGTCAGGCCGGAGGCGAGCCGCCGGATCGTGACCTCGAGATCGAGCGGATTGCCCGACATCGGACCATATTTGCCGCCGAGCCGTAAATTGAGTGTTGCGCCCTCGCCCGCCTCGCGGCAGATGCGCATCGCCATCGGGTCCCAGAAGATGCCGACCACGGCGCTGTCGATGCCGCGCTTCAGGATCGCGTCGAGCAGGAAGGTGGCGTCGCCCGGCGCGCCACCGCCGGCATTGTCGGCGACATCAGCCAGCACCACCGGCCCGGCCGGGCTGGCGAGCGCCATGCCGAGAGCCGTTTCGATATCCGGGTGCGGCCGGTTGAGGCCATGGCGGATGGCGAAGAGTTGCTGCGCCAGATCGGCTGCGAGGCTTTCGGCTTTCCCGGCGTCGCCATCGCAGATGACGAGGCTGCGCGCTCCGGTGCGCGGATGGTCGCCCCACGGGAAACCGTGGATCAGCGAGACAGAAAGCACGCCATCCCGGCCCTCGCGCGCGCTCATCGCATCGACGAAGCCGCGCATCGGCTCATAGGGAGTGTGCATCGCGCAGATGATGCGGCAGTCATGGTCGCGCATCACCGGCCTGATCCTGCCCTCCGCCGTAGCAACCGCCAGCCGGAAAAGGTCGCGGGCGCGCTCCGGCACGTCGACATGCGGGTATTCCTTATAGGGAACGAGCAGATTTGCCTGTTCCAGCATCGCATCTGTCAGGTGCGAATGCGGATCGAGCAGGCCGCCGATCACCGCGCCCTCACCGACGACTTCGCGGCAGCGGGCGATCAAATCGCCCTCGCAGTCGTCATAGCCATCCGCGATCATCGCACCGTGCAGCGACAGCAGCACGACATCGACCGGCATCGCGACGCGCAGACCGTCGAGGATTTCATCGCGGAACGCCTCATAGGTCGCGCGCACGGTCGGGCCGGCCGGCTGCGCCACTGCCATCAGCCCTTCCGCGATCTCCCAGCCGAGCGCCTGCGCCGCCTCGCGCCAGATGTGCAGCGGCGCGGTCCAGTATTGCAGCGGCTTCGACGTCGTGTCGCCATGGTCGATGCCGCCTTCCTCGAAGCTCAGCATTCCCGTCGGCAGCGGCGAGAACGAATTGGTCTCGGTGACGATGCCCGCCATGAACAGCTTCATCGATCGTCCTCCGCGTTGAGACCCTGCCGCGCCGGTGAGATCGAGGCCAGTTCCAGCCCCTGCGCGGCGATGTCGTCGGGCACCGGCCGGCCGAGCACCAGCGCGGCCGCCAGCCGTGATACCCCCGGCGCGGACTGGATGCCATAGCCGCCCTGCCCGGCCAGCCAGAAGAAGCCGGGCTGCCCGGGCGCGAAGCCGATGACGGGCGCCTTGTCGGCAACGAAGCTGCGCAGGCCGGCCCATTTGTTCAGCACCCGCTTCACTTCGAGGGTGAAGGCGCTTTCGATGCGGTCGATGCAGATGGCAACATCGATCTCCTCGGGCTGGGCGTCGCAGGGCGGGCTCGGCGTCTCGTCCGCCGGAGAGATCAGCAACCGTCCCGCATCCGGCTTGAGATAGAATGCCTCGTCGACGTCGACGACCATCGGCCAGTCATTGTCGACCCGGCCATCGGGACCATCGACGATCATCGCCGTGCGTCGCTTCGGCATCAGGCCAACCCGCGCAACGCCCGCGAGCGCAGCCACCTCGTCAGCCCACGCGCCAGCGGCATTGACGATGATGGGCGCGCGCCACGCCCGCGCGCCTGCCTCGATCTGCCAGTCGTCACCGTCGCGCGACAAGGCAGCAACTTCCGCCGAAGTGACGAGCCGGCCGCCATAATCCTTCATCCGGCGCAGATAACCGTGATGCAGCGCATGGACGTCGATGTCGGCGCCGTCGTTTTCCATCAGCGCGGCGACCGCATGCTCCGGCCGCAGCAACGGCATCATGGCACGCGCGGCTTCGCCCGAAAGCATCTCGACATCGGCGCGGCCGCGCAGTTCGCGATAGCTCGCCGCGATCGCGGCGGCCCGCTCCCGCGTCGCGATGGTCAGCACCTTGCGCGGATGCAAGAGCGTTGCGGCGGCAAAGCCCGGCGGCGGGTTGTGGAAGAAATCGGCCGAGGCGCGCGTCAGAGCCCGGATTGCCGCCGGCCCGTAGGTCGGCGAATAGAGCGCGGCCGAGCGGCCGGTGGTGTGGTAGCCGGGCTGCGTCTCGCGCTCGAGGAGAACGACACGGCAGGCCGGCGCCAGTTCGGCGGCGAGCGAAGCGCCCGCAATGCCGGCGCCGATGATGACGACATCGGCGCGTTCGGGAATCCCGCCCATCCTAGCTCTCTTCCTGTTCCTGCCGCACCAGCGGTCCGCCGGCCACCCTTGCCGCGACGTGGATCAGCAGCACCGTGCAGAAGGCGGGAATGGCGGCGGCGATGAAGCCGAGATTGATGCCCAGCCCCGGCGAGGTCCGAGCGGCCATGCGCATGACGAAGCCGCGCGAAAGATCGAAATTCGGCCCGACGATGGAGAAATAGAGGATCGGCCCGACGAATATCACCGCCGTCAGCGCCACAGCGAGCTTGGCAAGACGAGCGCGCCGGTCGCCAGCATGCTCATTGACCCGCGCGATCGCCGGATCGGCGGCCCGGCGAAAAGCCGCCGTCGCACCGAGAAGCCCGCCCCATACCATAAAGTAGCGGGCAAGCTCCTCGGTCCAGGCCGGCGGCTGGCGCAGGCCATAGCGGGACACGACCTGAAGCATGATGACGCAGACCATGCCGACGAGCGCCGCCTTGGCGAGAAACAGGCAGATGCGATCCAGCCCGTTGCTCAGCGTCACGACGGCATGGCCTGCTCTGGTCATTTGCGCGTCTGCTCCGCCGCGGCGAGGAACGCATCGATTGCCTCGGCCGGCATCAGGCTCGGCCACGCCTTCTTCGAGCGCTCGACGAACTCGGCCCGCGCCTCCGGCGTCAGCGCCGTCACCTCGACGCCCCGTTCGCGAAGCTGCTCGAGCTCCTTCTTCGAGGCCGCCTCTGTCCAGGCGCGGTTGTTCTGCTTGGCGGTTTCGAGGGCGGCATCGACCTTGGCGCGATCCTCGTCCGACAGCCCCTCATACCAGTCGTTCGACATCAGCGCGGAGCGGAACGGCGTGCCGGAACCGGCATCGGTGTAGTATTTCAGGTAGTCGGTATGCTGGAAGATCAGCGCCACCACCGGCGGGTTGACGTAGCCGTCGACCATGCCCTGCTGAAGGCCGGTCATGAATTCCGGCATGTCGATGACCACCGACGACGCGCCCCACTCCTCGATCAGCTTGGTCTGGGTGGCGTCGATGGCGCGGATGCGCATGCCTTCGAGATCGGCCAGCGTGTTGACCGTCTTCTTCGAGTTGAAGATGCCGACGGTGCCGCCGAGCCCGGTCAGCGCCGCGATGCGGATGCCCTGCTTGCGCATGTTGTCGTCGATCGAGGCGAGAAGGTCGGTCTCGTCCAGCGCCCGGAACATGTGCGCCATGTCGTCGAACATGTAGGGCGCGATGAAGCCCTGCACGCGCGGGTCGATCTCGTTGATCATCACGAAGTTGGTGACGCCGAACTGCAAAAGCCCCTGCGCCAGCTGGTCGACGAGCTCGGGGTCCTTGCCGAGCGCGCCGCCGGCATGAACAGACGCCTCCAGTCCCTGTTCCTTGAGCTTGGCGGCGAGATCCTCGGCGAACACCCAGTCGGCGCAGACCGGCACTGCCGGGCAGCCGACCGCGATGCGGATTTCCTCAGCCGAGGCGGAAGCCGTTCCACCCGTCCACGACGCGGCGAGGAACACCGCGCCCAGCATCAGTCTCGATGTCGTTTTCATGTCGTTCCCCTTTTCTTCAGGTCGCCCGTTCACTGGACGAAGCCTGCCTGCCTTGGAATATAGAGCGTGATTTCCGGCACCAGCACCAGAATGAAGAGCATGATGACGAGAAGGATGAACAGCGGCACGATTGCACGGGCAAGCCGCAGATAGCTGACGCCGCTCATCGCCGAGATCACCATCAGCACCCCGCCGAAAGGCGGCGAGACAAGGCCGATGGTCAAGTTGAGGCAGACGACGACGCCGACATGCACAGGATCGGCCCCGCCGGCGATCGCCGCCGGGATCAGCAACGGCACAAGCAGCACCATGGCCATCATGTTGTCCATCACCATGCCGATGATGAGGAAGAACACTGTGATGACGAGCAGATAGCCGACACCGCTGATGCCGATGGCATCGATGATGGCGGCGATCTGCTGCGGCAGGTTCTGGATCGCCACCAGATAACCGAAGATGGCGGCGGCGAACAGGATGACGAAGATCGCCCCGGTGAGGATCGCGGCGCGTTCGAGCGCAGCCCCGACATGGCCGGAAAGGTCGCGCAGTGCCTGCCGCGCGGTCGTTCCCGGCAGCATGACGGCATAGACGGCCGAAGTCAGAATGGCGATGACCACGGCAAGAGCGGCGGCTTCCGTCGGCGTGACGATGCCGAAGATGATGCCGCCCAGCATGATCGCCGGCACCATCAGCGCCGGCAGCGCCTTGTAGAGGGTCAGCGCCACCGGCGGCATTTCCATGTCGCGACCGCCCGGCAGATTGTAGCGCCGCGCCGCCCAGGCGTTGTAGGCGAACAGTCCGCCGGCGACGAAGAAACCCGGCAGGATGCCGCCGGCGAACAGCGCCGCCACCGACACGTTCATCAGCGCGCCGTAGAAGATCATGACGATGGAAGGCGGGATCAGCGGCCCGAGCACCGACGAGGCGGCCGTCAGCGCGGTGGCGTATTCGGCCGGATAGCCGCGCTTGCGCATTTCCGGCACCAGCGCGCTGGTGGTGGCGGCGGCATCGGCGACGGCCGAACCCGACATCGCCGACATGAAGATCGCGGTTGCGACGTTGACATGGCCGAGGCCGCCGCGAAACCGCCCGACGATCAGCATGGCGAGGTCGATCAGCGCCCGGGTGATACCGCCGCGGCTCATCAGTTCGCCGGCAAGGATGAACAGCGGCATCGCCAGGAAGGTGAAGACGTCGAGCTGGCTCAGGACGCGCTGCGGCAGTATCGCCAGATGCTTCATCTGATCGGCGGCCAGAAAGCTCAGCACCGCGGCAGCGCCGGTGACATAGGCGATGGCAGCGCCGCCGCCGAGCGTCAGGGCCGCGAAAATGATGACGGCGATCCAGGCCATTCGGGTTCCTCTCCTGCACTTAAGATTTTCCTATTAGAAAATTTTGTCAACGAATTTTCCGATGGTAAAATTCTTCCGTTGTGGCAGGATCGACATCATGCCGGTCAACGACGCCTCATCGACGGATTCCATTGCCTTCGGGCCGCATCTGCGGGCGCTGCGCCAGGGGGGCGGCATGACGCTGAAGCAGGTGGCCGAGCAGGCCGGGCTCGCCGTTTCGACGATCTCAAAGATCGAAAACGACCGCATGTCGCCGACCTATGACGTGCTTTTGAAGCTGGCGCGCGGGCTGGATGTCGATCTGATGACGCTGATGGGCGAGCCGGCGCGCGCGGCGACGGAAGCGCCGGCCGGCCGCATCGACGTGACGCGCGCGGCCGAGCGGCGTGCCTATCCCACCGGCACCTATGTCTACGAGCCTTTCGCCATGCGGCTGACCGACAAGCTGATGGACCCGACGCTTGCCCGCATCACCGCGCGTTCGATCGAGGATTTCCCCGGTCTGGTCCGTCACCCCGGCGAGGAATTCGTCTATGTCATTTCCGGTGCCGTCGAGCTCAATCTCGAATTCTACGTCCCGATCCGGCTCGATGCCGGCGACAGCGTCTATTTCGATGGCCGCATGGGCCATGCCTATGTCTCTGTCAGCGCCGAGGATGCGTTGATCCTCAACATCGTCGCCGGCGTCGATGGCGACGATCTCGGCGACCTGACCAACGGCATGCTGAAGAAGCCCGTCTCCGCCGGCTAGATCGTTTCAGAGTTTCGCGGAAACGCCGAAACGATCTGCCTCTTCGTTTTTGCGCAATTCCGGCCGGAAAACCGCTAAGCACTTTTCCCGGAATTGTTCTAGATGGCGTGAATGTCGCCTTTTGCCCAGCCTTCGCTGATCTCGCTGGCGCGGTCGGCAAACCGCCCCGCCTCGATCGCCGCCCGGATATCGGCCATCAGGCTCTGGTAATAGGCCAGGTTGTTCCAGGTCAGCAGCATCGCCCCCAGCGCCTCGCCCGAGCGGACGAGGTGATGAAGATAGGCGCGCGAATAGTCGCGGGCGGCGGGGCAATCGCTTTCCGCGTCGAGCGGACGCGGATCGTCGGCATGTCGGGCATTGCGCAAATTGACCTTGCCGCGCCGCGTGAATGCAAGTCCATGGCGGCCCGAGCGCGTCGGCATCACGCAGTCGAACATATCGATGCCGCGCGCCACCGACTTCAGGATGTCGTCGGGCGTGCCGACGCCCATCAGGTAGCGGGGCTTGTCCGCCGGCAAAACCGGGCAGGTCGCCTCCAACATGTCGAGCATCACCGCCTGCGGCTCGCCGACCGCCAGCCCGCCGACGGCGTAACCTTTCAGGTCCATCGCCTTCAATGCTTCGGCCGAACGCCGGCGCAGGCCGGCATTGTCGCCGCCCTGGACGATGCCGAACATCGCTTTTCCGGGCTGATCTCCAAACGCCGTCTTGCAGCGCTCCGCCCAGCGCAGCGACAGTTCCATCGCCCGCTCGATGTTCTTCTCGTCGGCAGGCAGCGCCACGCATTCGTCGAGCTGCATCTGGATGTCTGAATCGAGCAGTCCTTGAATCTCGATCGACCGCTCCGGCGTCATCTCGTACTTCGCGCCGTCTATATGCGAACGAAAGGTGACGCCGTTCTCGTCGAGCTTGCGCAGTTGCGCCAGCGACATCACCTGGAAGCCGCCGGAATCGGTCAGGATCGGTCCCGGCCAGCGTGCGAAATCATGCAGGCCGCCCAGCCGCGCCACCCGCTCGGCGCCGGGGCGCAGCATCAGGTGATAGGTGTTGCCCAGAATGATGTCGGCGCCCAGATCGCGCACCTGATCCATATACATGGCCTTGACCGTGCCGCCGGTGCCGACAGGCATGAAGGCCGGCGTGCGGATCGTGCCGCGCGGCATCGCGATTTCGCCGCGCCGCGCCTCGCCATCGGCGGCGAGGATGCGGAAGGAGAATTCCTCACTCATTCCGCGCTCCGGAAAAGCAGGCTGGCATCGCCATAGGAATAGAAGCGATAGCCGCCGGCGATCGCATGATCATAGGCCGCGCGCATCGCCTCGTAACCGGAAAAGGCTGCAACCAGCATGAACAGCGTCGAGCGCGGCAAATGGAAGTTGGTCATCAGAATATCGGCGGTGCGGAAGCGGTAGCCCGGCGTGATGAAGATGTCGGTCGCGCCCGACCATTCGTGCAACGTCCCGTCGGCATCGGCCGCGCTTTCCATCAACCGGAGCGAGGTGGTGCCGACGGAAACGACGCGCCCGCCCCGCGCCTTGACCGCGTTGAGCGCGGCAGCTGTGGCAGCCGGGACATGGCCGGTCTCGGCATGCATGCGGTGGTCGTCGGTGTCGTCGGCCTTGACCGGCAGGAAAGTGCCCGCTCCGACATGCAGCGTCACGAAATGCCGCTCGATGCCGGCTGCGTCGAGCGCCGCGAACAGCTCCGGCGTGAAGTGAAGCCCGGCGGTGGGCGCGGCGACCGCTCCCTCCTCGCGAGCATAGATCGTCTGGTAGTCGGCAAGGTCGCGGGCGTCCTCGCCCCGCTTCGAGGCGATGTAGGGCGGCAGCGGAACATGCCCGACGGCGCGCAGCGCCTCGTCGAGCGCCGGCCCGGCAAGATCGAAGGCCAGCGTCACCTCGCCCGCCTCGCCCTTCTCCGCCACGGTGGCGTCGAGCGAACCCATGAGGCAGGCGGCATTGCTGGAATTCCCGAACTGGATGCGGTCGCCCTCGTTGAGCCGCTTGGCCGGCCGCACGAAGGCGCGCCAGCGGTCGGGGCCAAGCCGCATATGCAGCGTGGCGTCGACCTGCGCTATCGCCTCGCCGCGCCGGCGCAGACCGGAAAGCTGGGCCGGGATCACCCTGGTGTCGTTGAACACCAGCGCGTCGCCGCGACGAAGCAGGCCCGGTAGGTCGCGCACGATCCGGTCTTCCAGACCTTCGCTCGGTCTAACCACAAGCAGCCGCGCACTGTCGCGCGGCTCGGCCGGACGCAGCGCGATCCGCTCGTCCGGCAGGTCGAAATCGAACAGATCGACGCGCATCAGTAGAACCGGATCAGCAGCGCGCCGACCAGCAGCATGATGGCGCCCGAGATACGGCCGAGCGAAATCTCGCGCACCGCCATGCCCATGAAGCCGATGCGGTCGAGCAGCATACCGGCCATCAGCTGGCCGGCGACGATGAACGCCATCGTCGCGGCCGCGCCGACCCGTGGGACAAGCAGGATGTTGCTGGTGACGAAGGCGGCGCCGAGCGCGCCGCCGACGATGAACAGCCACAGCGGCGGCACCCGCCAGCTGATCGACGTCCCCGAAACCTGCGTGACGGCGGCGGTGACGAGGGCGAGGATGACCGCCCCCGACAGGAACGAGGCGGCCGCGGCCGCGACCGGGAGCCCCAGCCCCCGGGCAAGCTCGGCATTGATCGAGGCTTGGGTGGCGACGAAAGCGCCGGCAAGAATGCCGAGCACCGGCCAGAAAAGCCCCGCCATGATCGCCCCTCGACTGCTCAGACGTCGGCCGCGACGCGCATGGTCACGATGGAATCCGGATCACGCACCGGCTCGCCGCGCTTGATCTTGTCGACGTTCTCCATGCCCTCGACGACCTGCCCCCAGACCGAATACTGGCGGTTAAGCCACGGCGAGTCCTCGAAGCAGATGAAGAACTGCGAGTTGGCGGAGTTGGGGTTCTGCGAGCGCGCCATCGAGCAGGTGCCGCGCACATGGCTCATGTTGGAGAATTCGGCCTTCAGGTCCGGCTTGTCGGAACCGCCCATGCCTGTGCCGGTCGGATCGCCGGTCTGGGCCATGAAGCCGTCGATGACGCGGTGGAAGACGACGCCGTCATAGAAGTTCTCGCGCGCCAGTTCCTTGATGCGCGCGACATGGCCGGGCGCCAGATCGGGCAGAAGCTCGATCACCACCCTGCCCTTGGTGGTCTCGAGGATGATGGTGTTTTCCGGGTCCTTGATCTCGGCCATCTCGGCTTCCTTTTCTTTTGGTGTCGTTGCGTCAGTTGTCGGCGGCGATGCGCGCCGAGACGATGCGATCGGGCTCGGCCACGACGCCGTTCTGGCGCTGGTCGCCGCGCTTGATCCTGTCGACCGCATCCATGCCGCTCTCGACGACGCCGACGATCGTATACTGCCCCTCGAGGTGCGGCGCGGGCGCGAACATGATGAAGAACTGCGAATTGGCCGAATTCGGGCTCTGCGAGCGCGCCATGCCGACGGCACCGCGCACGAACTTCTCCTTGGAGAACTCCGCCGGCAGATCGCCGAGCGAGGAACCGCCTGTGCCGACGCGACGGGCGTCGAAGCCGTCCGCGAGATCGCCGAACTCGACATCGCCGGTCTGGGCCATGAAGCCGTCGATGACGCGGTGGAAGGCGACGTTGTCATATTCGCCGCCGCGCACCAGCGCCTTGATCTGCTCGACATGCTTCGGCGCGACCTCGGGCTTCAGCGCGATCGTGACATCGCCGTCCTTGAGCTTGAGGATCAGGGTGTTCTCCGGCTCCGCCGCGAGCGCCGAAGAGCACGCCAGCACGCCGGCGGCCAGGATGAAGGACGAGGCGAGCCTCATGAGACGCATGAAAAATCTCCCGGTTTCAGGATTTGAACTTCGCTTCCAGCGCGACGGCCACATTGGCCGGCACGAAGGGGCGCACATTGCCCCCCATCGCCGCAATCTGGCGCACGAGTGTGGCGGTAATGGTGCGCACCGACGGGCTGGCCGGCAGGAAAACCGTCTGCAGCTGCGGCGCCATGGTCTCGTTCATCCCGGCCATCTGCATCTCGTAGTCGAGATCGGTGCCGTCGCGCAGGCCGCGGATCAGGATCGAGGCGCCGTGCTGCGGCGCGACATCGACGAGCAGGCCGCGGAACGAGACGATGCTCAATCTGCGCGCGTCCGCGCCCATCTCGTCGCGCGCCGCGTCCTCGATCAGCGCCACCCGCTCCTCGAAGGAGAACAGCGGCTGCTTCGACGCCTGCACGCCGATGCCGATGACGATCTCGTCGGCGATGGCGAGCGAGCCTTTCAGCACGTCGAGATGGCCGTTGGTCAGCGGATCGAACGATCCGGCATAGAAGGCGATGCGCTTTGTCATGGCTGCGCTCTATAGCACGTCGCCGCCGCGTGGGAACCGTTTTCGCTGCGGCCGCGTCGTCGAGGACGGCATCCGGTTTTGCGGTGCGGCCAAAATAAATCCAGAGGCTGCAAAAATCGACGGTCGCGACCGGTCGCCTCGGCGGGTTGCTTCACTCTAACTATTTGAAATTATTGAACTGGAATCCGGCTATGGTGAACGCCGGATGAACGACGCTCTCAGCATCGGTTAAGAGCTGAGATGTATAAATCGGCCTCAAGATGAAACGAAACGGCGCTTCGCCCGTTTCTGGAAACGAAGGAGGCTCGACGATGATGATCTATATGCTCGCCGCCGTCATGACGCTGGCCATGCTGATTGCCACCGCCTTCGCTCTTCACAGCGAGGCGCAGGCCGCGCGCCTGGAAGCCAGGCGACAGGCGGCCAGCGGCAATCGTTTCGGCTAGTCACCGATCTCCAGCGGCGCGGACGGCGCCCCCTGCACGTCGTCCGCGCCGGTTTCTTCTTCCTCGCCATTCGGCTCGGAAATCCGCTCGACGGAAACGACTTTTTCCCCTTCGGCCGTGTTGAAGATGGTAACGCCCTTGGCGGTGCGGCTGGCAAAGCGGATGTTGTGCACCGGCACACGGATCACCTGACCGCCATCCGAGACCAGCATGATCTGATCGCCGTCCTCGACAGGGAACGCCGCGACCAGACTTCCGATCTCCGATGCCTTGGAGACATCGGTGGCGCGAATGCCCTTGCCGCCGCGGCCGATCACCCGGAAATCAAATGACGACGAGCGTTTGCCGTAGCCATATTCGGTGACGGTCAGCACAAACTGCTCGCGATCCTTGAGGAAGGCATAGCGCTCCTCGCTGAGTTCCGCGTCCTCGCCGATCTCCTCATTGGTCAGCATGACCTCGTCTTCGCCGTCTCCGGCCTCGCTCAACGCGGCGCGCCGCTCCGCGACGGAGCGCTTGAGATAGGCGGAGCGCTCACCCGGGGAAGCCTCGACATGGCCGAGGATGGTCATCGAGATGGCCCGGTCACCCTCGCCCATCGAAATTCCCCGGACGCCCTGCGACGAACGGCCGGCAAAGACGCGGACGTCCGAAACGGGGAAACGGATGCACTGGCCGCTCGACGCGGTGAGCAGGACATCGTCATTGTCGGTGCAGGTCTCGACGGCGAGGATGGCGTCGCCGTCCTCGTCGAACTTCATCGCGATCTTGCCGTTGCGCTTCACATCGGCGAAATCGGACAGCTTGTTGCGCCGCACGGTGCCGCGCGTCGTGGCGAACATGACGTCGAGCTTGTCCCATTCCGATTCGTCAGGCAGCGGCAGGATGGCGGTGATGCGGTCGCCCTCATCCAGCGGCAACATGTTGCGCAGGAACTTGCCGCGCGACTGCGGCGTGCCGATGGGCAAGCGCCAGACCTTCTCCTTGTAGACGATGCCGCGCGACGAGAAGAACAGGATCGGCGTGTGCGTGTTGGCGACGAACAGCCGGGTGACGAAATCGTCATCCTTGGTCGCCATGCCGGAGCGGCCCTTGCCGCCGCGCGCCTGCGCCCGATAGATCGAGAGCGGCACCCGCTTGATGTAGCCCTCATGCGTGACGGTGACGACCATGTCCTCGCGCTGGATCAGATCCTCGTCGTCCATGTCGGCGCCGCCATCGGCAAGCTCGGTACGGCGCGGCGTGCCGAACTCGTCGCGCACGGCGGCGAGTTCGTCCTTGACGATGGTCTGGATGCGGGCGCGCGACGACAGGATGTCGAGATAATCGGCGATCTCCAGACCGATCTTGTTCAACTCATCGGCGATCTCGTCGCGGCCGAGCGCGGTCAGGCGCTGGAGCCGGAGCTCGAGAATGGCGCGGGCCTGCTCCTCCGAGAGATTGTAGGTGCCGTCCTCGTTGATGCGATGACGCGGATCGTCGATCAGGCGGATCAGCGCCTCGACGTCCGACGCGGGCCAGCGCCGCTCCATCAGCTGCTCGCGCGCCGTCTGCGGATCGGGCGCATGGCGGATCAGCCGAATCACCTCGTCGATATTGGCGACGGCGATGGCGAGGCCGACGAGGACATGGGCGCGCTCGCGCGCCTTGCGCAGCAGATATTTGGTGCGGCGGCTGATCACTTCCTCGCGGAACGCGACGAAGGCGCGCAGCATGTCGAGAAGCGCCATCACCTCCGGCTTGCCGCCGTTCAGCGCCACCACATTGGCGCCGAACGAGGTCTGCAGCGGCGTATAGCGGTAGAGCTGGTTGAGGATGACGTCGGCATTGGCGTCGCGCTTCAGCTCGACCACGACGCGATAGCCCTGCCGGTCGCTCTCGTCGCGGATGTCGGAGATGCCCTCGATGCGCTTGTCGCGCACCAGTTCGGCCATCTTCTCGATCATCGACGCCTTGTTCACCTGATACGGAATCTCGGTGACGACGATGGCTTCGCGGTCGTTGCGGATTTCCTCGACATGCACCCGGCCGCGCATCACGATCGAGCCGCGCCCGGTCGAATAGGCCGAGTAGATGCCCGAGCGGCCGAGAACGATGCCGCCGGTCGGGAAGTCCGGCCCAGGGATGATCTCCATCAGCGCGGTCAGGTCGATGGCCGGGTTGTCGATCAGCGCGATGCAGCCGTCGATGACCTCGCCCAGATTGTGCGGCGGAATGTTGGTCGCCATGCCGACGGCGATGCCGCCCGAACCGTTGACGAGCAGATTTGGAAAACGCGCCGGCAGAACTTTCGGCTCGCTGTCGGAGCCGTCATAGTTTTCCTGGAAATCGACGGTGTCCTTGTCGATGTCCTCGAGGATTTCGTGTGCGACCTTGGTCAGACGGGCCTCGGTGTAGCGCATCGCCGCCGGCGGATCGCCGTCGATCGAACCGAAATTGCCCTGACCGTCGATCAGCGGCACGCGCAGCGACCAGTCCTGCGCCATCCGCACCAACGCGTCGTAGATCGAGGCGTCGCCATGGGGGTGATACTTACCCATGACGTCGGAAACCGGCCGGGCCGCCTTCACATATTTGCGGTTCCAGTGATAGCCGCTCTCATGCGAGGCATAGAGGATGCGGCGATGGACCGGCTTCAGGCCATCGCGGACATCCGGCAGCGCGCGGGAAACGATCACGCTCATGGCGTAGTCGAGATAGCTGCGCTGCATCTCCTCGACGATGGAGATGAGCTCGATACCTTCGGGCAGATCCTGCGGCCCGCGCGGCGTGGTCTGGTCAGTCAATGGGGATCACGTTTCTGCTGGGAATCATTTTACTCTTATATAGGAAGAATGCCGGCTTTTCCAAACCAGCGAAGCGGTTATCCAGTGACATTTCCTCCATTTCTATCAATATCTTAAATCGTCAAAGCCGCGCTGCGCCGCAGGCTCCGCCCGCATTGCGCAACATTGCGCCGCGGAACGAGGCGCAGCCGGCGCGGACATGCGAATCACACCGGCGCTGCCGGCACAGCGACGCCGCGCCCCGACTGGAAAAACCGGCTCGGATCGGCTAGAGCGTTTGGCAGCCGGGCGAATTCGTCTGGCGCTATAAAAGTGCAGCTAGGAAAAGGGCTGGATCGGCGGAACTAAAGCATGTCGCCCGAGAGAGGGAACCGGCTTCGGGACAACGACATGCGTAAAAACAAGAGCTTAAAGCGTACGGAGCGAATCTGAAGGATCGCGACACGCTTTAGATCGTTTCACCGTTTCTCGGAAACGGTGAAACGATCTATCTCTTTGTTTTTACGCAATTCCAGACGCAAAACCGCTTCGCACTTTTGCTGGAATTGCTTTAGCGTTCTTGGGAACACGCGCTGCCGAAAAACTCATCGGTGCGGGCGCGGCGACGATCCGCCGCTGGAATGGCCGGCAAAGCAAGGGGATAGAAGGCTCCGGGGGCCTTTTCCGCAATTCCCGGGCACCGTCGCCTTCCGCTGCATCGACACCGCAGGAGGAAACCGATGCCTGGCTACGACACCGTTCTCAATGCCTTCGTCACGCTGCTGGTGACCATCGACCCGCCGGGTCTGGCGCCGCTTTTCCTTGCCCTGACCGGCGGCATGAACCGCGCCGAGCGTTTTCAGGTCAGCCTGCGGGCCTCGATCATCGGCTTTGCCGTCATGGCCGTGTTCGCGGTGGCCGGCGCGGCCATCCTGTCGGTGTTCGGCATCACCCTGCCCGCCTTCCGGGTGGCGGGCGGCCTGCTCCTGTTCTGGATCGCCTTCGAGATGATCTTCGAGCGGCGGCAGGAACGGAAGAACCGCAGCGCCGACACCGCGATCACCATCGATCACATTCGCAACATCGCCGCGTTTCCGTTGGCGATCCCATTGATCGCCGGGCCGGGCGCGATCTCGGCCACCGTGCTTTTGTCGAGCTCGTTCGGCTCTGGAATCGGCACGCTGATCCTGCTGGCGATCCTCGCCGCCTGCATCTTCATCACCTTCGTCGTGCTCGTCCTTTCGCAGCGCATCGACGGCTTCCTCGGCGAGACCGGCCGCTCGATCCTGACGCGGCTGCTCGGCGTCATTCTCGCCGCGCTCGCCGTCCAGTTCGTCGCCGATGGCATCAAGGCGCTGGCGTCAGCGTAAACGCGCACGAACAAAAGCGCGCGACACCCTTCACGGTTGCCGCGCGCATCCATGATCGCATGCCGGTTAAAGCCCGTCAGCCGGAAGCGGAAGACAGGGAAGAGAAGCGCGCCGCCCGAACCCGGTCAACCGAGACGCGCCTCAGATGCATCTCTCCGAAAACCCGTTCCTGCCGTGGCGGTCCGCTTCCCAAAACTCCGGAGCGCGTTCAGAACGGGATTTCGTCGTCGAGATCCTGGGAGTAGCCACCGCCACCTCCGCCGCCTCGGCCACGATCTCCGCCGCCGGATTGCTGGCCGAAATCCGAGCCGCCGCCGCGACCACTGCCACCGCCCTGATAGCCGCCGCTGCCGCCACGTTCATAGCCGACCTGGCCGCCGCCGCCCTCGCCGCGCGCATCGAGCATCTGCAGCTCGCCGCGGAACTTCTGCAGCACGACTTCGGTGGTGTAGCGGTCCTGGCCCTGCTGGTCGGTCCATTTGCGGGTCTGCAACTGACCCTCGACATAGACCTTCATGCCCTTCTTCA
>JBLJBS010000137.1:0-2323 GCA_047637695.1 Aquamicrobium sp.
CCGGCGCCTTCCCGCCGATGATCGGCTGGGCCGCCGTCACCGGCGAGATCAGCCTCTACAGCGTCGTGCTGTTCCTGATCATCTTTTTGTGGACGCCGCCGCATTTCTGGGCGCTGGCGCTGTTCAAGTCCGGCGACTATGAGCGCGCCGGCGTGCCGATGATGCCCAACGTCGCCGGCGAGGCCTCGACCAAGCGCCAGATCTTCGCCTATTCGCCGGCGGTGGCGGCCGTCGCCGTGGTGCCGACGCTGATGGGCGTCGCCAGCCTCGCCTACGGGCTGTTCGCGGCGGCGCTGGGCCTTGCCTTCGTCTTCTATGCGTGGAAGGTGCTGCGCATGCCCGAGGCCGACCGCGCCATGCGCCCGGCCAAGGTGCTGTTTGCCTATTCGGTGTTCTACCTGTTCGCCATCTTCGCCGCGCTGCTGGCGGACGGCATCGTCGGGCGCATCGGAGCGGCATGGTGAGCACGATGGAAGACAACAAGGCCGATCGCGGCGTCGAGATGACCGAGGCGCAGAAGAAGGCGCGGCGCAGCCGCTCCATCGCCATCGGCCTGTCGCTGGCCGCCCTCGTCGTGCTGTTCTACGTCATCACGCTGGTCAAGTTCGGCCCGGCGATCCTGAACCGGCCGATGTGAGGCGAAAGATGGCGGCTCCGGCGACATCGGAAGGACCTGAAGGCGCGCGGCGTTCCAACCGCACGATCGTCCTGGTCTGCCTGACGTTTCTCGTGACCATGCTCGGCATGTCCTATGCCGCGGTGCCGCTCTACGACATGTTCTGCCGCGTCACCGGCTATGGCGGCACCACCCAGCGCGTCAGCCAGTATTCCGACGTCGTGCTCGACCGCAAGGTGACGGTGCGCTTCGACGCCAATGTCGCCGGCGGCCTGCCGTGGGAATTCCGGCCAATGGAGCGCGACGTCGAGATCAGGATCGGCGAGACGACGCAGGCGAGCTATCAGGTGAAGAACCTGTTCTCGAAGCCGACGTCGGGCCGCGCCACCTTCAACGTCACGCCGCAGCTCGCCGGCGCCTATTTCATGAAGGTCGAGTGCTTCTGCTTCACCGACAACGAGCTGGCGCCCGGCGAGACCATGGACATGCCGGTCGTGTTCTATGTCGATCCGGCCATCGTCGAGGTGCCGGAGCTGAAGAACATCCACACCATCACCCTTTCCTACACCTTCTTCCCCATCGACGGCGACGGATCGCAGGATCAGTCCGCGTCCGGGAAGACGACAGCCAACACCGACAAGACACTCGGGGGATAGAATGGCAGACGTCCAAGCCAAGAACCACGACTACCACATCATCGACCCGAGCCCGTGGCCGGTCCTTGGCGCGCTCGCCGCTTTCGTGCTGGCGGTCGGCGGCATCGGCTGGATGCAGTATTTGAAAGGCAACACGGATTTTTCCGTGCTCGGCATCCCGCTCGCCACGCCGTGGGTCTTCTTCATCGGCCTCGCCATGGTGCTCTACGTCATGTTCGCCTGGTGGTCGGACACGATCCGCGAGGCGCATGAGGGCCATCACACCCGGGTGGTTTCGATCCATCTGCGCTACGGCATGATCATGTTCATCGCCTCGGAGGTGATGTTCTTCGTCGCCTGGTTCTGGGCCTTCTTCGACGTCAGCCTGTTCCCCGGCGAGGCGCAGCAGGTGCTTCGCACCGAATTCACCGGCGGCGTCTGGCCGCCCAAGGGCATCGAGATCCTCGATCCCTTCCATCTGCCGCTCTACAACACCATCATCCTGCTTCTGTCGGGCACGACGCTGACCTGGGCGCACCACGCGCTGCTGCAGAACGACCGCAAGGGCCTGGTCTGGGGCCTCGCCATCACGGTCGCGCTCGGTCTGCTGTTCTCCTACGTCCAGTTCTACGAATATGCCCACGCCCCGTTCGACTTCAAGCAGTCGATCTATGGCGCCACCTTCTTCATGGCCACCGGCTTCCACGGCTTCCACGTCATCATCGGCACCATCTTCCTGATCGTCTGCCTGCTGAGGGCGATGGCCGGCCATTTCACCCCGCGGCAGCATTTCGGCCTCGAGGCGGCGGCGTGGTACTGGCACTTCGTCGACGTGGTCTGGCTGTTCCTGTTCGCCGCCATCTATGTCTGGGGCTCGGCCGGCGGCACCATCGCCGTGCATTGAGGCGGACCGTTTGGACGCATAGATAAAGGCGGCCGTGGCGACACGGCCGCCTTTCGTTTCCACCGCTCCCGGAGCATGTCTTCCCCCCGGTAGCAAGGACCGCAGCTAGGATTGCAGCAAGGACCGCGACATGGAGCCTGACATGGGCACGGCGGCGACGCGCAAGGC
>JBLJBS010000138.1:0-6317 GCA_047637695.1 Aquamicrobium sp.
CGCGTCAAGCCCGGCGTCACCGGCTGGGCCCAGATCAACGGCTGGCGCGGCGAGACCGACAGCGACACCAAGATTCGCATGCGCACCGAGTTCGACCTCGCCTATATCGAGAACTGGTCGCTATGGTTCGACCTGAAGATCCTGCTGCTGACGCCGGTGCGGCTGCTCAACACGGAGAATGCCTATTGAGCGCGGCGGCCGCCAGCTCGATAAGCAACAGCCCGACGAGGCGCGGGACGCTGCCGCGCGCCGCCGTCGAGGCCAAGGCGGTGTCGCTCGTCGCATCGGCGGCCATCGCCTTCGGCGTGTTTCTCCAGGGCTTCGTCCTGCAGGAACCGGCTCCCTACGAGCTGTTCATGGTCGCGCTGATCGCGGTCTGGGGCCTGTTCGGCCTGCGCCTGTCGCAGCATGCCGGCGTGCTGCTGACGATCCTGGTCGGCTATAACATCGGCGGCCTGATGTCGATGTGGACGATGGCCGACATCCACGACACCCCGCTCTATCTCGGCGTGACGCTGTTCCTGGCGCTGTCGTCAGTGTTCTTCGCGGCGATCCTCGAAGCCGATCCGCGCCGCTACCGCCTGATCTTCCGCGCCTGGCTGGTTTCGGCCCTCGTTGCCGCCAGCCTCGGCATCGCCGGCTATTTCCGGTTGTTCCCCGGTGCCGAGATGTTCACGCGCTACGACCGCGCCAGCGGCACCTTCGCGGACCCCAACGTCTACGGCCCGTTCCTCGCGCTCCCCGGCATCTACCTGCTCTATCGCCTGCTCACCGCCCCGGCGCGGAAGGTTCCGCTCTATGCCGCGCTGCTCAGCATCGTCACAGCCGGCATCTTCGTCTCGTTCTCGCGCGGCGCATGGGGGCTCTACATGGTGGCGGCGGTGATGGTGGTCATCGCGCTGTTCGTCCAGTCTGCAAGCGGCGCTTTCCGCCTGCGCATCGCGATGATGAGCCTGTTCGCCGTCATGCTGGTTGCGGCGGCGATCCTCGTCGCGCTGCAGATCCCCGGCACCGCCGAGTTTCTCGCCCAGCGAGCCCAGCTCGTCCAGCAATATGACGGCGGCGAGGCCGGCCGCTTCGCCCGCTTCGGCGACGGTTTCGTCATGGCGATGGAGCACCCGCTCGGCATCGGACCGCTGAATTTCGGCCGTTTCCTCGGCGAGGACACCCACAATATCTGGCTGAAGGCGCTGATGGACTATGGCTGGCTCGGCTTCGCCTGCTTCCTGCTCCTCGTCGGCTGGACGGTGGCCGGCGGCTTTCGTATCCTGTTCCGCGACCGGCCGTGGCAACCCTATCTGCTGTGCGCCTATGCCGTCTTCGTCGGCCATCTCCTGCTCGGCACGGTGATCGACATGGACCACTGGCGGCATTTCTACCTGCTGATCGGGCTGATCTGGGGCGCGATGGCGCTGGAGGCGCGCCACCAGCATGCCGTTGGCGCAGCGGTCCGACACACCGCGCAGGCCCCTGTCGCGCCCTGAAAGGCTTTTCCTACTGGCGGCAGGCCATGGCGAGATTGCCGGCAGTACCCGACGTGCGATAGGCCATGTTGCCGGGTCCGTAATAGGTCAGGGCAAGGAAGAACGGGCCGTTATAGCCCTGCCGCTGCTCCTGTCCTCTCGCCATCAGGCCGCCCTGCACCGCCTGCCAACCTCCTTGCGCGCGAAACGGCATGTTGAAGCCGTTGGTTTGGGCATAATACTGGCCCTGCGCCTCGAAATTGCCGTTGGCATGAAGCGCCAGCGCGAAGCTGTAGGTCCAGTTTTCGAATGCGTTGTTGGTGACGGTCTGGTTCGCCATCTCGCAACGCCACTGGCCGGCATAGTTCTGCGCGGTCGCAGGCCCGGCTGCTGCGAGGAGGAGGAAGAGATTTCCGAATGCCCTTGCGGTGAACGACATGCTTCTGCCCATGGCCCTCTCTCTGATTGCCCCAGCGTCATCAAGACGCGCATGGCGGCAGCGGCCTGTCAAGATCATCCCAGGCGGCAGCGTCGCGGCTCCGTTTTTGCCCTTGCGTGTCCACACGCCAGCCTATAAGGCTTGCCCCGGTCCGGAGTGTAGCGCAGCCCGGTAGCGCACTTGACTGGGGGTCAAGGGGTCGTGGGTTCGAATCCCGCCACTCCGACCATTAAAATCAAAGACTTACCGGCTCTTTGATTTCTGGCTATAAAATTTGTAGCCACATTGTAGCCAAATCTGGCGATGGAGCCCGCCGCCATTGCGGACGACGGGCCTGCCGGCATTGATTGGTAGGCTTCAGTCGCCGTCGTGCCGCGAACGTTTTCCGGCGTCGAACATGACGAATACGAAGTCACGCTCATAGCGGGTTCCGTCAGGGCGCTCGTACTCGTAGGTGACGTGATCGCCATCATCGACACGGGCCGGGCCTTTGTAGCCTACCACGCGGTCTCGGGCGGGAGCGGTCATGCTGTTTCCTCCTCGGCGTAAAAGGCGGCGCGCATGTCCCGAGCCTCGTCCTTTGCGTCATCCGCGTAAGCGAATAGCAGTTCAAGCTCGCTTTCCATCATCGCCAGCATCAAACGCGAATCCTTGTAGACGCCTGCAAAGCTATGAAGCGAGCGCCGCACCTCCTCAGCGACAATGGCAACCGCCAGCGTGCGGCGGGCTAGATCACAGATACGCTCTTCCAAGATTGGTTGACGGATTTTCATATTCACACCTTCGCAATGAGGCCGAGCGCCAGCCCGGCCGGTTTGAGCCGTTGGTCATGGTCATCTCCTCATGGCGTGTGGTGACGCGCTTGGTAGGCGCGGCGGAAGGCCGTGGAATCGCAGTCGCTACCTGCGTGGCCATCCGATAGGCAATGTTGATCGACGCGTTTCCGAAGTCAAGATACGGCAAGCAAGGTCGTCATCGTACCTGCATGACGGCATCGCGGATTGAACCGGCATAGTGCGGTCCCATCGTCTCCAGCGCCAACTTATAGAACTCGTCTGCCGAACGTTTATCGAGACCGTGCCGTCTAGCTAACTCTCGCGCCTTCCTGCAAAGCGGATCGACGTCACCAGAAGTCACCATTCCGCAGTCTCTTACAGCCCGGTCGAACTCGGCCATAAGCGGTTGAGGCAGTTTAGGGCCGAAAATAAAGTAATGAAGATAGCGCAGAAAATGGGGGTGCCGGATCATCCGTTCGGGGTCGCTGCTCCCCTGAAATGCGTCCTTACGCGATTTTCCGCGACCGCCGGGATTAAGAACAGGGTCGATGAACCACAGTTTTCTGTGCTTCGGCACTGCATCTCTTCGAAAAATTGAGTGCGTCAATAGCGATGCAAGCTCTTGATTTCTTTCCGTATGCCATTGCTCATGCGGGTTATCGGGCACGAAAACAATTTCAGCAATCCAAGCCTTTTCTTCGTCCGTCAGTTCGATTTGCATCTTCCCGCTCCCCTATGCGAATGCCTTTATAGCATCTTCCCAACCATCGTCGTCATAGAAGCTCCCGCCCTCGGCTGACTCGCCCAGCGAGGCCCTGTAGCAGCTCATGGCGCAAGCCACGGCACCGTCGATCGACAACCAGCGCTTCGACTTGTGGAGCCGCACCTTGTGGCCGTGACTATTCGTCTCGACCTCACAATTCGCGACGCAGTGCCTCAACACAACATGCCCGCCATGCTTCAACCTGCCGGCGATGACAGCGCGCTCCATCTCGGCGATGGCTGGCATCATGGACAGCGCGCCTTGCCGGAACTCGATTGCCGGATAGCCATCGTCCAGAAGATTGTTGAGCACGTTGCGCGCGAGCGCCGGATCGAAAGCAATTTCCTGCACGTCATAGGTCTCGCACAGTTCGCGGATGCGATCCTCGACGGCGCGGAAGTCGACAACGTTGCCCTCGGTTGCGGTTATCAGCCCTTCCTCGGCCCAACGGACATAGGGAGCACCGGACGCTTCCTGTCGCTGCCGGAGATTGTCTTTCGGGCAGAAGAAATGCGGCACGACTATTGTGTCGTCGCCGTCCCGGAAAGCCGCGATGACGACAGTCAAGTCGCCGCTCGATGAAAGGTCCGCGGCAAGCCAGCATTCCCGGCCAGCAAGCGAATCCATGTCGATCGGGTCGCCGCCTTCGTCATAGGTCGCCATATCGACGAACGGGCTGGTGGAATGGTCTGGCCAAAAATTCAGGTGATACTGCTTGAAGGCGTCCTGATCGGCGGGACGGTTTTCCGCTTCCCGAGCCATCGCCCGCAGGCCCTTCAGGTCGGGATATCCGAGCGCAAGGCCGGGATTGACCTCATGCCATAGCGCCTCGTCTTTCCAGTCCGCACCGACATCGGGCTCGAATAGCACCGGCAGGAAGGTCGGATCGTCGATCTCGCCGGATGCCACCTTGCGCGCGTAAGAGACGAGATCGAACGCAAGATTATCCTGCCCGCGCCCTGCCGTCGTGGTGATGACATGCAGGGACTCCGGCGTCTTCGCCAGCGACGTTTTCAGGGCCTCCCACAGATCGCGTTTTTTCCAGGCATGGATTTCATCCGACAGCAGGAAGTTGACTGTCCTGCCGTGCTGGGTAGCGCCATCGCTGGAGATCGACTCGTATGTTGCGCCCTTCTTCGGATGTCTGATCTTATGCGTACCGATGCGGACCTGAAGCTTCGCAGCAACTTCCGGCATGGCCTGGACGATGCCCAGCGCCTCGTCATAGGCTATCAGCGCCTGCTTGGAATCAGCAGCGGCCGAGACAACCTGCCCGTTCGGAATGCGCTCCGGGCCGAAGGTGTGGAGGCAGACAAGCGCAGCGCCGACGCTCGTTTTCCTGGCACCTCTGGGGATCATGGCGAAGACTGTGCGGACCTGCCGCTGGCCGTCCTCGTCGACCGGGCCATAGATGCGCCGGACAAGCCGTTCCACCCACGGATCAAGCTGCCACTGCCGACCGGGAAGCCGGGATTTCGGATGCTTCAGCGCCCGCAGGAAGTCGACAGCGCGCTGGCCATAACCCATGGGGTCATCAATCGGGCTGTCGTCAAACAGCCATGCAGGGCGAGCCATGCCACCTCCTATAGATCCATCGGATTGTCTTCGTCGTCATCGTGCGCACCGACACGGCTCCGGCTGGCAGGCGTCAAGCCAAGCTCGGCGGCCCAGCGTCGGGCCTCGGCCGTCGACTCGCGCAACGTGGCGAAGGCGGGATGCCTTTTCAGTTCTCCCAGCCGGTTTGGGACATAATCGCCGTCCAGTCGGATGCGGGCGCGTGCAATGGCGATGTCGCCGGTAGCATCGCAGTATCGCTCGACCGCAGCCAGATCAGCAGTGGACAGGACACGGCGCTCGACCAGAACGGGCATGACGCGCCGCCATTCCTTCTTGGCATCGTCGGTCATGTCCTTCGGTGGAGCCGGCACCTTGCGCACCGGATCGGCAACCGGACGGGGCGTGGCCTTTGCCCCTCGCGTGTGATGAGCCATTACAGTCCTGCCTTCTCCATCGTCTCCGCGACGGCGTCGACACCCAGAACACGATGCAGGCCGGACACATCGTCGTCGTCGGTCCCGGTACGGGCGACAGCGTGACGGCGAGCATGGGCGACGGCCTTCTCGGCCTGTTCCAGCGCATCAGCAGGCATGGCGTCAGGGCGGTCTTTGCGGGCGCGGTCAGCAACAGCATCGAACGGATCAGGACCGATCGGTTTTCCGGTCACATGGTCGCGGCGTTTCTCCGCGATCCGGCGAGCGGCATTGGTTGCGCGCTCCTGCGCCGCGTCATCGTGGTCTGGCGGCATCTCGCCGCCCATCCGTCGATACGCCTCAAGCAGCGCATCCTTGACGCGCACCGCAAACTTGCCGTGTGCATTCCACTGGATAGCGCCAAGCTCGCCGGGATGCGCTCCGGGAAGCTTCGGAGGCAGTGCGACGATCCTGCCGGAGGAGCGAGCCAGCGCGCAGCCGCGCAACGTGGTTTCCAACTGCGGCAGGGCGACATCACCGAAGCCCATGATGCAGAAGCCGCTATCCCATCTAATCTGACGACGGGTCGTTATTCCGAGAACATCAATCTCAGTCATTGTCATTCCTTTGATTCAGGTTTGGTCTGGTGGCAGCGCCCTACGGCACGCCCTTCTCGGCAAGGATTTCCAGCCAGGCGCGTCGGCCTGTCGGATCGGTGATGGCGCGGATGTTCCACAGCGCGCCGTCGGTATCGCGCAGACGCCATGTCGGATCGGCCTGCCGCGTCATGCCATCCGATCTCACGGTGATGATGGCGGGTTGCTTTGCTGCAAGACGCGCCGCCATGACCTCTTCGCCACCTTTCAGGTAGTGGAACTTGGCGAAGACCGTGCCCGCATCGATCCA
>JBLJBS010000139.1:0-8736 GCA_047637695.1 Aquamicrobium sp.
CCGTACCCATCGCGCCGAAGGCGATGGCGCGCAGCGCCATGTCGAGATCGGCCGACGGGCAGACGATGCCGGCATTGTTGCCGCCGAGTTCGAGGATCGAGCGGGCAAACCGCCTGGCGAGGCGCGGGCCGACTTCTCGCCCCATCCGCGTCGAGCCGGTGGCGGAGATCAGCGCCACCTTCGGGTTGTCGACCAGCGCTTCGCCGACGGCACGGTCGCCGATCAGAAGCTGCGACAGGCCGGCCGGTGCATCCGAACCGAAGCGGGCGAGCGCGCGCTCGAGGATCGCATGGGTGGCAAGCGCGGTGAGCGGCGTCTTCTCCGAAGGCTTCCAGACGATGGAATCGCCGGCCACGAGCGCCAGCGCCGCGTTCCACGACCACACCGCGACCGGGAAGTTGAAGGCCGAGATGATGCCGACGACGCCGAGTGGATGCCAGGTTTCCATCATCCGGTGGCCGGGGCGTTCGGTGGCGATGGTCAGGCCGTAGAGCTGGCGCGAGAGGCCGACCGCGAAATCGCAGATGTCGATCATCTCCTGCACTTCGCCAAGCCCTTCGGAAGCGATCTTGCCGGCCTCGATGGAAACGAGGCGGCCAAGCGCCTCCTTGTTGGCGCGCAGTTCCTCGCCCAGCAGCCGCACAAGCTCGCCGCGACGCGGCGCCGGCACGTTGCGCCACGTCTTGAACGCCTCGTGCGCGGCATCGGCGACGCGGCCGACATCGGCGGCGGACGCCTCCGCAACCCTGGCGATCTCCTCGCCGCTGACCGGGCTGTGGGACGCCATCGTTCCCTTGGTCCAGGTCGCGCGCTCGACGCCGAGCGCATCGAGAAGGCGTCCGGTCTCCTGCTTGACGTCAACGGTGCTGGTCATCATCTCGTCTCCCATAATCCTGCCGGCATCGGGCGCGGCAGTTATCACTGCCGCCAGCCGGCGGTGTTATTTCCGCGGCCCGACAATAGCAATCGCCAGCCGGCGCGAAAGCGCCGGCGGCCCATGTCGGAGAAAATCATATATCCGCACCACGGCGACGCCGATTGCGATAAATCCAACTGAACTGATGCGCGGATGGAATGAAACCGGCACGACTTCTGTCAGGCCAGCTTCATTTTGCCCTTCCTCGACTGTGTCAGCCTTCGACGTGGATAAATACGTAAGGCTCGGCCTGCGGATCGCGCGGGACGGCGTAGACGTCGTAAGGCTCGGCCTCGCCATTCATGCCCAGCGCCCCCTGCGGCATACCGGGAACGGCGAGGCCGGCAATGTCGGGCCGCTCCGACATCAGCCTGCCGATCGCTTCGAGCGGCACATGGCCTTCGAGGAAATAGCCGCCCGCCGCCGCGACATGGCAGCTCAGCATGTCGGCGGGCACGCCCGCCTGCTTCCTCGTCTGCGTCAGGTCTTCGAGATCGACGGTCCTGACCTCGTAACCGGCCTGCGAGAGCGCCTGCGCCCATTCATGGCAGCAGCCGCACCACGGCGTCTTGAAGACGGTGACCGCCTCAGCAGCTACGGCCACGCCCGCCGTCATCGACGCCAGCAGAAGCATCAATCCGCCAGCCAGGGATTTCCCGTTGTTCATCGTCCTATCCATTCTCGTCGCGCCCGCGCCCGTGATGTCCGCAACAATAGGACGGCCGGGCGCGCAGCGATTTGCGCCCGGTCAACCCGAATGAGGCTTGCGATCAAATTCGCGAGAGCGAGAACGTCTCGTCGAGGTCAGGCAAAGGGCACGGCGCATGTGCCGCGCGGCAGCTTGGCCTCGTCTTCCGGCTCGACATGGATGACGACCCGCACCGAGGGTATCTCGGCCTTCAGCGCCTCCTCGATCCTGTCGCAGATGGCATGGCTGTCGCCGACGCTCATGGCGGCATCGACCACCATGTGGAACTCGATGAAGGTGGCACGCCCGGCGATGCGGGTCTTCAGGTCGTGGACCTCGAGCGCGCCCTTCGAATTGGCGGAGATGACGTCGCGGATGTGCATCGTCTCCTCGACCGGAACCGCCCTGTCCATCAGCCCGTCGAGCGACGAGCCGATCACCTTCCAGCCCTGCCACAGGATGTTGAGCGCGACGATCAGCGCCAGAAGCGGGTCGAGCATCGTCCAGCCGGTCAGCACCGCGCCGACGAGGCCGGCGATGACGCCCACCGACGTCACCACGTCGGTCATGATATGGTGGCCGTCGGCCACCAGCGCCGGCGATTTCTCGCGCCGGCCGACGCGGATCAGCAGAAGCGCCCAGAAACAGTTGATCGCCGCAGCCAGCCCGTTGATGGCCAACCCCTCCCACGCCTGCTCCATCGGCGCCGGGTTCTGCCAGGCGCGCCAGACCTCGGCGATGATGAGCAGGGCCGCGACCACGATCAGCACGCCTTCGAGGACGGCCGAGAAATACTCGGCCTTGTGATGACCGAACTGATGATCGCTGTCGGCCGGCTTGTGGCTGACGGAGATGGCCCACAAGGCGGCGACCGCGGCGATAACGTTGACGATCGATTCGAGCGCGTCGGAATAGAGCGCGACCGAACCCGTCATCCGCCAGGCGACGAATTTCAGCGCCATGATGCCGAGCGCGACGACGATGGACCAGGCGGCAAGCCGCCTTATCTTGCGTTTGTCACTCATCGACCCTGTTCCAGTATGCCCCGATAATATGCAGCCTTATGCGGCCTTGACCCCGGCACGTCGCGGCAGATGCGCCACCACGTTCTCGATCATCCGCATGCCGGCATTATGACCGAGCGTCATGATCGATTCGGGATGGAATTGCACTGCCGCCACCCGTTCGTGCCTGTGCTCGATCGCCATGATGACGCCGTCATCGGTCTCTGCCGTGACCAGGAAATCGTCCGGCAGGCGTGACGGGTCGGCGAAGATCGAGTGATAGCGGCCGACGGTCACTTCCCTGGGCAGGCCGGAAAACACCGTTCCCGGCTTGTTGATGCGGATGCGCGACGGCTTGCCATGCATCGGCATGCTCAGCTGGCGCAGTTCTCCGCCATAGGCTTCGGCAAGCGCCTGAAGGCCGAGACAGACGCCGAAGATCGGCAGGTCGCGGGCACGGGCCTTGTCGATGGTGGCCTTGCAGTCGAAGTCCTTCGGCGTGCCCGGTCCGGGCGACAGGACGACAAGATCGGGCTTGAGCCGGTCGAACACTTCCTCCGCCACGGGCGTGCGCACCGTCGCGACCGACGCCCCGGTCTGGCGGAAATAATTGGCGAGCGTGTGGACGAACGAATCCTCGTGGTCGACCAGCAGGATCGACACGCCCTCGCCGACCTTCGCGCGCTCGCGCACGGCCGCCGCGGCGTTGCCGGCCGAGGCGTCGCGGATCGCCGCCAGCATGGCGGAAGCCTTCAGCTCGGTCTCGGCCTCCTCCTCGGCCGGGTCGGAATCGTAAAGCAGCGTCGCACCCGCCCGAACCTCGGCGATGCCGTCCTTGATGCGGATGGTGCGCAGCGTCAGGCCGGTGTTCATGTCGCCGTTGAAATGTACCATGCCGATCGCCCCGCCATACCAGGCGCGCGGGCTCTTTTCGTGGTTTTCGATGAAGCGCATCGCCCACAGCTTCGGCGCGCCGGTGACGGTGACCGCCCAGGCATGGGAGAGGAAGGCGTCGAAGGCGTCCATGCCCGGCCGCAGGCGGCCCTCGATGTGATCGACCGTGTGGATCAGCCGCGAATACATCTCGATCTGCCGCCGGCCGATGACGCGCACCGAGCCCGGCTCGCAGACACGGCTCTTGTCGTTGCGGTCGACGTCCGAGCACATGGTCAGCTCGGATTCGTCCTTCTTGGAGTTCAGCAGCTTCAGGATCTGCTCGGAATCGGAGATGGCGTCGTCGCCGCGCCGGATGGTGCCGGAGATCGGGCAGGTCTCGACCCGGCGGCCGTTGACGCGCACGAACATCTCCGGCGACGCCCCGATCAGGTATTCGCGCTCGCCGAGATTGATGAAGAACGAATAAGGCGACGGGTTGATCGTCTTCAGGCGCCGCGAGATCTGCGACGGCCGCGACTTGCACGCCTCGAAGAACATCTGCCCCGGCACGACTTCGAACAGGTCGCCGCGGCGGAAGCTCTCCTTGGCCTTCTCCACCAGCCGGGCATATTCGCCGGGCTCGTGGTCACCGCGCGGCAGGGTGCGCTCGCTGGCGGAAAACGGCTCTTCCCGCCCGCCGCGCTCCAGTCCGGAAGTGGAAAAGCCTTCGCCGGAAAAATCGTAGCGGTCGAGCCAGGCCTTGGCCTGGTGATGGTCGACCACCAGGATTTCGTCCGGAAGGTAGAGCACGAGGTCGCGCTGGCTTGCCGGGCGCGCAAGCTTCGCCTCGACATGATCGAACTGGAAGGCGAGATCGTAGCCGAACGCGCCATAGAGCCCGATATTGGCATCGTCGTCGGAACGAAACAGGTCGACCAGCGCCCTCAGCACCGTGAACACCGTCGGGGCGCGGGAACGCTCCTCCTCGGTGAAGACGCGCGACGGCTCGGCGACCGTGAGCGCGACAAGAGCGGTGGAAACTTCGCCGATCACGACCTCCGGCAGCCGCTCGACGGTGCGGCGGATGAGCGGCAGCAACGCCTCACCGCGCGCGTTGAGCGCCTCGATCCGCATTGCCCGTCCGCGCGCCGAAATGGCGAGCGGCGGATCGATGATGGCGGTGTCCCATCGCGTGTAGCGGCCGGGATACTCGTAATTGGAGGAAAAGACGCAGCCGCGCCGCGTGTCGAGGCCGTCGATATAGGCCTCGATCGCGCCGTCATAGGGCGTGTCATGGCGCTTGCGGGTAACGCTCACCCCGCCCTGGGTGAGGTAACGCTCCGCGCCGTCTTCAAGCTGTTCGACCGTCATTTCCTCGTCTCCGTCCGTTCCCGCCCCGGCTGGGCATGTGCCTGCCCGAAAACCGGGCTTCTTTTCGGGATCGTGCTCGGGGCTCCCGGACTGGCTTGAAAACAAAATGGCCGCCCGGAAATCCGTTGCGGCCACCCAAGTTTCACGCGCACGCGCTTCGACCGGCCGCTTCTAGCAGCCCCACCACCACAGGTTCGAGATCGACACGGTGTCCATGGCGAAACACTTAGCGGCGAATGACCGGACCGGCAAGCGGATTCGATGTCGCGGGAAACGGGCTGCAGCAACGGAAAAGGGCGGCGCTTGCGCCGCCCTTTTCCTTGCCGATGAGGCAGGGATCAGAATTTCTGCGTCAACGAGACCCGGAAGGTCCGGCCCGGTTCCGAGTAGAAACCGATGGGCTGGTTGGTCGAGCCGATGCTGTTGGGGTTGACGTTACGCACCTTCAACGCATCGAAATAAGTCTCATCGAAGATGTTGTAGACGCCGGCCTGAAGGCGAAGCCCCTCGAACTGCTCCGGTTCCCACCAGCCGGTCAGGTTGGCTACAGCGTAGGACGGCGCGTCGAAGGTCGTCGGGTCGTGATCGTCGCGCATGCCACCAGCGAAGATGCCGGTCAGTTCGGCACCCCAATGCTCCTGTGCATAGCCGACACCAAGAACCGACTTGAACGGCGCCACCGAACGCAGGATCTCGTCGTTGCCGACATCCTTGCCATAGGCATAGGACAGCGAACCATGGACAAAGAAGCCGTTGTCGAAGTCCTTGCGTGCCCGCACCTCGATACCGGAAATCTCGACGCGATCAAGGTTTTCCCAGCTGTTAAGCAGGAACTGCGGGAAGTAACCGGGAGGGAACTTGGTGGTGAACTCTTCGGTGGTGTTGATGAAGTTGCGATACCGGTTGTGGAAGACGGTCACGCGGCCGGAAAGGTTTGGCGAATCATAGTTGGCGCCGACCTCGAAACCATGCCCGGTCTCGGACTTGAGGTCGGGGTTGCCGATGACAGCGTAACCACCGTTCACGTTGGTAAAGTTGCTGTAGAGCTCGGTGACGGTCGGGGCGCGATAGGCCATCGACCACTGGGCGAACAGGCCGATTTCCTGTGTCGCCTGATATTCCATCAGCAGCTTCGGCGACAGGCGCGATCCGCTTGTACGCTCCGGCAGGCCGAAATACCCGAAGCCGGTATTGTCACGGAACTCGTCGCTGAGCTTCGGATCGTACTGGTGCCAGTCGAAGCGCAGGCCCGGCGTCAGGGTGAAGCCCGTGCCGTTGATCTCGATTTCGTCGTCGGCATAAAGGCCAAGCCGGACGCCATCGACGTCCGGCACGTCGGCCTGCGACGAAACGACGGGAACGGCAGCCAGGTACTGATCGTACTGGAAGACATTGACATTGCCGCCGAAGCGGACCGTGTGGTTGAGGCTATCGGTCTGGAACCGCGAAACCAGCCCGCCGCTCAAGCCGAAAGCGCTTTCCTCGACATAATTGCGGCGCTCATAAGCGGCGTTGCCGGCGACGCGCGTGCCGTAGGAGCCGGCATATTTGTCCAGGCTCTGCCAGTACAGCGTCAGCTTTGCCGCATCGATCAGGCCGCCGGCTTCCGGCGCCTCGTACTGATAGTCCAGCGAAACGCGATCGCGGCGGGTATCGTCGTCGCCCCAATAATTGCCGGGGGTGTAGGTCGTGCCCTGAAGCGTCTTCAGGTCCATGTCGTTTTCGAGGCTGAACCGTTCCGCCGTCACGCCGATGCGGTGGCCGCCCTCGATGTCGTGGCGCAGCTTGAACAGCAGGTTGCTCTGCTCGACATCGGCCGGATTGGGCTTGGTACGGGCCGAGCCGATGACATCGGCCGTACCCTTGTTCTTCGTTTCTTCGCCCTTCTTGTAGGCGCCCTGGAACAGGACAGAGGTGTTGCCGAACCGGTAGGCAGCGGCGACCGAGCCGTTAAAGCTGTTATCCCTGCCGTCATAGCCCAGACGGGTGAGAGCGCCCCAGTTGCGACCCTCGCCGATCAGGTCTTCCGGCTCAAGCGTGCGCATGACCAGCGCACCGCCGAGACCGCCCGAACCGATGCGGCTCGAATCCGCGCCGCGAAGCACGTCAAGCGCCGACAGCGAGGAGAAGTCGAAGCTGTTGGAACTGTCGCTGATTCCGGTGGTGGGGGAGGCCGACCCGCTGCGCGTCAGCGTTTCCAGATAGGGAATCGGGATGTCATCGATCACGGTGGCGATGCGCGGGCCGGTCAGGCCGCGGATGAACATACCGCCCGCAGTTCCCGGCCGGCTCTCGACATAATCGACGCCAGGCTCGGTGGTGTTGCCGAGATCATTGATATCCTTGATCTCTTTCTTGGCGATCTCATCGGCCGTCGTCTGGGTGGCCAGCGGCGTTTCGGTTGCCGCACTGGCGGCAGCGGCTTTCTTGCCCCTGACCTCGATGGTCTCAAGAACCGTCGAGCCTTCTGCAGCGCTGTTATTCTGCGCCAAAGCAGGCGCAGCGGCGTAAAGCACCGCCATGGCCGTGCACGCCATCAGCATCGAACGCGAGTGCCAACCCTTCATGTCCAAACCTTCTCCGTTTCAAAGCGCGGAATGCAGGCTGACTTGAAACAGCCGGCCGGTCGCGCCCCGCCTAATCTCGTCAAAACTGTGGCAAGAGGGGCTATTCCCGCCACATTTCAGCCGTTTATGAAACATGATTGAAGGAGTCAAGAATTAAAAGCTGACTTTCTAAATCAACTATTTGAAAGCCGGGAAGCTGTGTGAAAATTGATACACGACGCCTGCCAGGCAACGCGTTTCCGACGGTAGGATCGTCGCCAGCCGGAAATCTGTTCGCGAGGCGGAAGGGAAAGAAAAGCGAAGAGCAGTGTGCCGAAAGCGCGCCGGGCAGGCCTGAATCAAGCAATATCCCGCGTGTCGGAGATGCCCCCCAAGGATCACGACGGCCTTAGAACAAGCCTTCGATCTCGCCGCGCTCGTTCAGGAAAATGCGCTCCGAGGCCGGCGATCGCGGCAGGCCAGGCATGGTCATGATCTCGCCGCAGATGGCGACGACGAACCCCGCCCCGGCCGCGAGCCTGACCTCCCGCACCGGCACCGCATGGCCTGTCGGCGCGCCGCGCAGATTGGGGTCGGTCGAGAACGAATATTGCGTCTTGGCCATGCACACCGGCAGGTGTCCGTAACCCTGGCGTTCCCACTGGTGGAGCTGGTCGCGCACGCTCTTGTCGGCGATCACCTCCGCGCCGCGATAGATGCGCTTGACGACCGTCTCGATCTTGTCGAACAGTGCCATCTCGTCGCCATAGAGCGGGGCGAACTGCGCGCCGCCGCTGTCGACGAGGTCGGCCACCTTGCGCGCCAGTTCCTCGATGCCGGCCGAGCCTTCCGCCCAGTGCCGGCACAGCACCGCCTCGACCCCCTGCCCCGCCGCGAACGCCTTCACCGCGTCGATCTCGGCTTCGGTGTCGGTGGCGAAATGGTTGATCGCCACCACCACCGGCACACCGAACTGGCGCACGTTCTCGATGTGGCGGCCGAGATTGGCGCAGCCTTTGCGCACCGCCGCGACGTTTTCCACGCCGAGGTCGTCCTTCCCCACCCCGCCGTTCATCTTGAGCGCCCGGACCGTGGCGACGATGACGGCGGCGGCCGGGTGAAGCCCGGCCTTGCGGCACTTGATGTCGAAGAATTTCTCCGCGCCGAGATCGGCGCCGAAGCCCGCTTCCGTCACCACATAGTCGGCGAGCTTCAGCGCCGTGGTCGTGGCGGCCACCGAATTGCAGCCATGGGCGATATTGGCGAACGGCCCGCCATGAACGAAGGCGGGGTTGTTCTCCAGCGTCTGGACGAGGTTGGGCTGCATCGCATCCT
>JBLJBS010000140.1:0-22552 GCA_047637695.1 Aquamicrobium sp.
AGATCGCGCGCAAGCCCCGTCGCAGATACATTCACTGCCATAAATCCCTCCTCCGGACGCATCGCATCCAAGCTCTTTTCATACTGAACATATGTTTTTCAATCAAGCTGATTGTTCATATAGCGACATTGGCGGTGGAAGGCGGGCCGCGGTGGAAGGAGCGCGGCCTGCCGGGCGGACGAATAAGGTATGGCAAAACGGGCCACGGCCTTGCCGGAGCCTGAATCTACTGGCGTCCCGCCGCGACCCCGATGGAGAAGCGGCGCGGAAGGCTCAGGGCAGGTGCGCGAGCAGCACTGCGAAGATGCGGGTCAGTTCTTCCTGGCTGTCGCTGCCGCGGCTGGCGGCGACGATGCGTTCCAGCCGCGCCTCGGTGGCGAGGATGGCAAGCCCGATCAGGTCCGGCTCGTTTTCCACCTCCGGCTCGACCGCGGCAAAGCCGCAGGCCAGCACCACCGGCGTCAGGCAGAGGAGCTCGAGCTCGCGGATGGAGCCGGCGCTCTGCGCCGCCACCTCGAAACGGATCGGGCGATGGTCGAGCAGTTCGGTCAGGATCGCGGCGCAAAGCGCCGAAGCCGCCGAAACCCTGTCGACCCAGCCCTGCTGCGTCGAAAGCGAAGCGATCAGCGCTGCGTGGCGCTGGCACAGCGAGGCATGGACGGCGGCGAGCTCCGTCTCGTAAATGCGGGCGTCGGCGAGACCGCGCCGGGCAAGCACCAGCCGGGCAAGGGAATAGAGGTCGCGGCGGAAGGCGCGGACGCCGTCGCGGCCGGCGAAATAGGCGGCAAAGCCGTATCGCGGCCGGGCCCGGCTCGAAGACCGGCCGACGGGCATCAGCCTTTCGGCAAGGGTCATGGCATCGTCGAAAGCGCTGACCGCGTGGCCTAGAATCTCGTCGACGCCTTGCGGGCGCGGCAAGGGCAGCCTCTCCGAAAGCCCCGCCGCCTGCGGCCGCCGGCCGTCATGGCGATGCAGGCGGATCGCGTGCCGGACGTCGCGAAGCCGGTCCTTGAGCGCGACCCGCACCTCTTCCGAAATCTCGTGCAGCATCTCTGGCCGCTCCTTGTCCAAAGTCGTGAGGATCGCGTCTGCCGGCGCGGTCTCACGGAGGGCGAATTGTCGCCAGCGATCCGGCCGGGTCAAGCCATGATATTGCTATAGCCTCCAGAATCGTCGACGCTTGCCCGGCCGACGACAGCATCAACGACGAGGGGACGGGTTTGGCCAAGCAACCACGCGGAAGACGGATTGACGGTGACGAGGACGCCTCGCCGTCACCTTCCGGAAGCCGCACCGACCGGCTGCGCGTACGTGCCGCGTGGATGTATTTCATCGAGCAGATGACGCAGACCGAGATCGCCGATGTGCTCGGCATCGGCCGCGTCAGCGTCGTGCGCCTGCTGGCCGAGGCGCGCGCGCGCAACGAGGTCAAGATCAGCATCGAAAGCGAAATCGCCGAGATCGTTCGGCTGGAGCGCGCGCTCGAGCGCACCTTCGGGATAGGGCAGGCACTGGTGGCGCCGCTTTCGTCGGACGATGCCGATCCGATACCGGCAATCAGCGCCCGCACCGGCGGCTTCCTGTCGGAGACGATGCGCTCCGGCATGCGCGTCGGCGTCGGCTGGGGCCGGACACTGTTTTCCAGCCTGCAGTTCATCGGCGGCCGGCAACTGACGGATTTCCAGGTCATCTCGCTGCTTGGCGGCGTCGGCGCGGCCCGACGCTTCAACCCGGCGGAATTCGCCTGGCGCTTCGCCCAGACATTTCAGGGCGAAGGCTTCCTGATTCCGACGCCTGCGGTCGTCGACAGTGTCGAGACCAAGATCGCGCTGATCGAACGTTGCGGGCTGAAGGATATCTTCGAGATGACCGGAAGCCTCGATGCGGTGCTGCTGAGCATCGGCGGCATTGCTTCCGCCACCACCTTCTATCGTGGCGGCTTCCTCAAGGAGCGCGACCGCGAGGCGCTGGTCGAGAGGGGCGCCGTCGGCGACCTGCTGTTTCATTTCTTCGATGCCAACGGCGTTCTCGTCGACCATCCGGTCAATGATCTGGTGATGTCGGTTGATGTCGCGGCCTTGCGAAAGGCTCCGGTGCGGATCCTGACGTCGGGCGGCAGCGACAAGACGGAGGCTCTGCTTGGCGCCATGGTGCTGATCGAGCCGACGGTGTTCATCACCGACGAGAGAAGCGCACACAGGATGCTGGAGCGCCGGGGCGTGGAAGCCTGAAGCTGCCGTTTTCGGTTAAGAGACGTCATCGTCCAGGGGATAGGCAAGTTCCCTCAAGATTGAATCATGATGTTCAGCGATTGGTAGCAATTGAGCATCAAGATGTGGCCGGGGGGCTCGGAAGGTCAAGCTGGCGAAATCGCGGCCGAGAAAACCTTGCCCATATCAGGGAATGGATTTCGACGTCGCCATGCACCGTGGGACAAAGCGCAGCCGCACGACGGGGAGTATTTCCGCCCCCGTGCCCGAGTTCGAACGCCTGCTGGCGGGGCGAACCCGCGACATCAGCCTGCGCGGCCGGCTCGAGGAAGCCTATATCGAACGCACTTGGCGTCAGACCGCCAAGATCGTCCGGTCCTGGATGATCTGGGTCATCCTGCTCGACATCGTCGGCCTCGTCTTCAATCTCGCCCTGCTTCCGCGCGCGGCGGCGCTTGCGATGGTCTGGCCGTCGGCGATGATCCTGCCGGCTGCGCTTGCGATTCTTTATGTCTGGAGACGGCGGCGCAGCAATCTGGCGCATCATCTGTCGCTGACATTGGGAATGCTATGGATATTGCTGTGCGTCGCGCTGATGGGCGTTGCCGGCGGCGGCGAACTCTATGAACGCCATCTCAACGTGATGGTGTTCGTGGCGATCAGCAGCATCGTCATCTTCAACATCCCGCTGCGTTTCTCCATCGTCATCGCCGTCAGCGCGATGGCGATGTATCTGGGGTTCCAGCTCAACAATCCCGGCGTCGACGTCAGGAGCGGCTTTTCCGCGTTCCTGTTCTTCGCCAGCGGCATCGGCGCGACGGTGATCGCCCGCGAGACGATGACGATCCTGGCCCAGAAGTCGTTCCTGCTCGAATTGCGCGACCGCAAGCGCGTCGCCGATCTCGCCGCAGCCAACGAACAGCTGGAACGACTGTCGCGGACGGACCCGCTGACAGGTGTCGCCAACCGGCGCTCGATGATGGAAGCGATCGACGCACTCTGGAACGCCGGCGACGGCATGGCGCTGCTGATGTGCGACGTCGACGATTTCAAGGCGATCAACGACCATCTCGGCCATGCCAGCGGCGACGAGACCTTGCAGTTCGTCGCCGCCATCATCGAGGGGCAACTGGCAGGGAGGCACGATCTGGTGGCCCGATATGGCGGCGAGGAATTCCTCGTCCTGCTGCACGAGGCGTCGGCGTTTCAGGCAGAACTGATCGCCGAGACCATCCGCGAGGAGGTGGAGGCGGCGGCCCTGCCCAATCCGGGGGCGAGGGCGGGATCGGTGGTGACGGTGAGCATCGGCGTGGCCGTGCGCGGAGCGGACGGCGGAGCTGCCCGCTCGCCGGGCTCGTTGCAGGCGATGGCCGACGAGGCGCTCTATCGCGCCAAGCATGGCGGGCGCAACCGGGTGATGATCCATGACGAGCTTCCGGCCGGTCGCGAGCCCGTGGCCAGGGTCGCGATCGGCTGACGATACCTGCGCCGCCCGGCGGCGGACCGTGCCGGTGCCGTGTACCCGTCTATTGCGGCGTTGTGCGGCCGCCACTCCGGCCGGCGGAAAACCGCCGGATCCACACGTAAAGATATGCCGTCATCAGGATGGCGGCGGCGGTGAGGCCGATGGCGAGACCCCACCAGATGCCGACCCCGCCCCATCCCGCGGCAAAGGCGAGGCCATAGCCGGCGGGGACGCCGATTCCCCAATAGCTGACGAGGGCGATGACCATCGGCACGCGCGCCTGCTTCAGCCCGCGCAGCGCGCCGCTCGAAAGGGCTTGCACGCCGTCGACGATCTGGAAGATGCCGGCGACGGCGAGGAAGGACACGGCGAGGGGTACGACCCCGGCCGATGCTGGTGCCTCGATGTCGAGATAAAGGCCGATCAGCGCGTAGGGCGCGGTCAGGAAGATCAGCGCGGAGAGGCAGGCGATGGCAAGGCCGAGGCCGAGCGAGGTCGCCGCCGCTCTGGCCATATTGAGGTGATCGTCACGGCCGAGGGCATGCCCGACGCGGATGGTCGTCGCCGAGGAAAGACCGAGCGGGATCATGAAGGCGAGACCGCTCAACTGCAGCGCGATGCCGTGGGCGGCAAGCTCCATTGCCCCAATCGTGCCCATCATGAAGGAGGTGGCGCTGAACAGCGCGACCTCGGCCACGACCATCGTTCCGATCGGCCAGCCGAGCCTGAACACCTCGATCATGGCCGGCACGTCCGGCTTGAGGAATCGGACGAAGATCTCCTGACGCCTCAACGCCGGATGCCGCGAGATATACACGATCAGGAACAGCGCGACGCAGCATGTGGAGATCAAGGTGGCCAGTCCCGCGCCACGCATGCCGAGCGCCGGAAGACCCAATGAGCCGAAGACGAGCAGGAGATTGAGGCAGGCGTTCAAGGCGACGCCCAGAACCAGCGCGACAACCACGATCCCGGGCCGGGCCAGCGCGCCGAGAAACGAACGCAGGACGATGATGGTCAGCTGGGGAAACAACGACCATTGCAGGGTGCCGACATAGTCGGCCGCAAGCGCCGCTATATGGGGGTCTTGCCCAAGCGCCAGAAAGATCGCCCGCGCGTTCCACAGCGGGATCATCATCAGAACGGCATAGGCGAAGCTGATCCACAGCCCCATGCGCACGAAGCGCCGGCCACCGCGCGGGTCGCTGGAGCCGAGGGCGCTCGCCACCAGCGGCATGACGGCAAAGCCGAAGCCGGAGCCGAACATCCATATGACGAAGAAGAGCTGCCACCCCAGCACCGACGCCGCCAGCTCCTCGGGGCCGAGCCGGCCGAGAACCAGCGTGTTGGTGACGTTCAGCGCCGTCTGGGCGAGCTGGGCCGCGATCAGGGGCAGGCCGAGAACAACGGTCTCCCTTACATGACTCGACCAGGATGCAGCTTTCATATTCTCGTTCCGGGGATCGGCCCAACCAGATTGTCACCGGACCGAATCGCCCGCGGGAAAGCCGGTCGCGCGGTTCGCCAGTGCGGACGTAGCTATCGGGGTATCGCCCCGGTAGCAAGGATGGCAGGCGCGCGGCCGGTTGCGCCAGCGCAGTGCGCTATGACCTGACGGTCTCCAGCCTCGGCAGGAACCAGGTCAGAAGCCCGACCAGCGGCAGGAACGAGCACAGGACGTAGACCGATTGCAGGCCGATATGGTCGGCAAGCCCGCCGAGAATCGCCGCCGCGATGCCGCCCAGCCCGAAATTCAACCCATAGAACAGTCCGCCGATCAGCCCGATCCGGTTGGGAACCAGATCCATCGCGTAGATCATGATCGAGGCGAAGGCGCTTGCCATGAGCAGGTTGATGGCCACCGACAGCACGCCCGTCCAGAAGAAGTCGACGTAAGGCAGGAGCACCGTGAGCGGCAGGGGGCCGAGGACCGAGATCCAGATGATGCGATACCGGCCGATCCTGTCGCCGACGATGCCGCCGAGCAGGACGCCGATTGCGGAAGCGAGGAAGAACGCGAACAGCATCAGCTGCGACACGGAGATCGATACGTCGAAACGCTCGATCAGGTAGAAGGTGTAGAACGACCGGAAGCTTTCCAGATAGGCGACCTTCGAGAACATCAGGACGGTGAGCACGGCGAGGCCGACGAGGATCCTCGCCCGGGAATGCCTCGGCCGGGTAATGTCCTTCTTGAGGCCGGCACCGGACATCGCCGTGAAGTGTGAGCGCAGCGTATCGTGCTGTCTGGCGGTCCAGGTCAGAAGCATCATCGCCGCCAGCGCCATGATGGCGAACAAGGCGAGGCTCTCCTGGCCGCGCGGGACGATGATGAAGGCGGCCAGCAGCGGGCCGATCGCCCCGCCTACCTGTCCGCCCACCTGGAAGATGCCCTGCGCGAGCCCCTGCCGGCCGCCTGAGGCGTATCGCGCCGCGCGCGTGGCCTCGGGATGGAAGATCGACGATCCCAAGCCGATGAAGGCGACCGAAACGATGATGAACGCATAGCTCGACGCATAGGCAAGGCCGATCAGGCCGCCAAAGGTGAAGATCAGGCCGGCGGCGGCCGAATAGGGCAGCGGCCGGCGGTCCGTATAGAACCCGACGACAGGCTGAAGCAGGGAGCCCGCGATCTGGAAGGTCAGGGTGATCAGCCCGATCTGGACGAAATCCAGCGCGAACCTGTCGCGCAGGATCGGATAGACCGCGGGTATCAGCGACTGAAGCGTGTCGTTGAGAAGATGGGCGGCGCCGAGCGCGATAAGGACGCCCATAAAGACCTTGGGGCGGGCTTCAGAAGAAGGTGTCGTGGTCATTCGTTCCATTTCCAGGAGGCCGCCGCCGGGGCGATGAGCGGTCGGGACATATACACCAGATGGCTATGGTCGCCACAGAGCCAGGCGCGTCATCGCATCAGGTTCGGTGGAAGCTGAGCCAGCGCCGCCGCGACCTGCTGGCGCGCGGCGAGGGGCAGCGGCAGGATCGGGCGCGGCGGGCTGGCATGGCATAGATCGAGCAGGCCCGCGATCTCATAGACGACGCGGAGGCTGGAATGGTGCCGGAACAGGGCCCATAGTGGCGCCAGCCCGGCATCGAGGCGCCGCGCCTCTGCGGCGTCGCCGCGTCTTGCGGCACTGACGATTTCGCGGCAGGCCTGAGGGAAGATGCCGCCAAGCACGCTGTACCATGCGTCTGTGCCGGCGATCAGGGTCTCCGCCGCCATCCAGTCGCCGCTGCAACCGATCGAAAAGCCGTTGGCGACCATTGTCCGCTGTTGTGCCAGCAGGCGCGCCGCGTCCTGCGCCGGCCAGCCCGGATTCTTGATCGCCACGATGCCCGCAACCCTGGAAAGGCGGCCGACGAGTTCGGGCGAAAACGAGAAATGCGTGGTCCCCGGATTGTCGTAGACGATCAGGGGCAGGCGGCTTTCCCTTGCCACCACCGAGAAATGTTCGAAGACCTCGTCGTCGGTGAGCGGCGTGTAGGCGGCTGCGGACAGAAGCCCCGCCGCCGCGCCGGCGGCCCGGGCGTCCTGAGCCAGTCCGGTTGCCTCGTCCGTTCGCAGGGCGCCAACCCCGGCGATGAGCGGAACCCTGCCCGCGGCCTCGTCCACCGCCGCCTCGACGGCGCGCCGCCGCTCCTCGCGCGTCAGATACATATAGATGCCGGTGCTGCCGAGCAGACCGATCGAATCCACTTTGGCCGATACCAGCCGGGCGACCAGCCGGCGCAGCGCCGCCGTGTCGACGCGGCCGTCTTCGTCCGCGGGCGTGATCGGAAAAGCGGACAAGCCGTCAGCGAGGGCCATGGTTAGATACCTCTATCCGTTGGGAGCGAAACCCGGCCAGTAATGGCCGTCGGGTGTCGGCCGTTTCCCGAAGATGGCCTGGCCGACGCGGACGACGGTCGCACCTTCCTCGATCGCTTCCTCGAAATCGCCGGTCATGCCCATCGACAATCCGGTCAGCCCGGCATGACGCCTGACGGCCTCGTCGCGCAGCCGCCGCAGCAGGATGAAGCAGGGCCGCACCTTCGCCATGTCGGAAGAGAACAGCGCCAGCGTCATCAGCCCGCGGGGCTTGAGGCGGGGAAACCGCCCGAGCGACTCGACGAAGGGCAGGAGCGCGTCGGGATGCAGGCCGAACTTGCTTTCCTCGCCGGACGTGTTGACCTGCACATAGACGTCGAGAAACCTGCCCTCGCGCTCGAGCCGGTCATTGAGCTGCTCGGCGAGCCTCAGACTGTCGAGCGCGTGGAATTCGGCGGCGAAGCGGGTGAGATACTTGACCTTGTTGGTCTGGAGATGGCCGACGACGCTCCAGTCGATGGCAAGGTCGGCCAGCGCCTCGCGCTTGGCCATCGCTTCCTGGATCTTGTTCTCGCCCATCGCGCGAATGCCGGCATCATGGGCATGGCGCAGAATGTGAGCCGGGACCGTCTTGGTGATCGGCAGCAGCCGCACCGATGCGCGCTCCCGTCCCGCCCGCGCACACGCCTGCATGATGCGCTCCTCGACGGAGGCGAGGTTCGCACGAAAGGTGGCCTCGGGATCGTCACCGAAGCGTTCTCTGTCGTCGGCGCCGGGTTTGTCCGGCATGTCGGTTCTGGTCATCAGCATTCGTCCGGCGCTGGAAAAGCCGCGATCGATCCATCCCGCCGGCGACGGCAACCGATGGCTTGAAGGCTCCGGACCATTAGGGTGGGTGCGCCGGAGGCGGCAAGTGGCAGTGGCTCCGGCATGTTGAACCACTGGCCGGCATGCCGCCGGCCGGGCCGGATATCTTCCGGCGCATCGGCGAAAGAAGAGGATGCCGGAAGACGAAGGGAAAAAGCCCTCGGCGAGACCCCGGCAGAGACAGGGCATGCCGTAAGGGCAGCTTTGGCGATTTCATCCACTGCCTCGGGGAAGGGCGCTGCCGTCGTGTTCACGGCGTTCATCAGCTGGTACGAGACGATGTTGAGCGTCAGCATTCCCGTTTCGCGAATGCGCGCGGGCGGTCTCGACCGCGCGTTGCAGGACCTTCGTCACGATCGGGTCGCCGCATTGGGCGACGTTGAAGCGCATGAAGCGGGTGGCGGTCTGCGATACGCTGAACACGTTGCCCGGCGCCAGCACGACATTTTCGCGCAGGCTGGCGCGGGCCATATCGGCGGAATCGCAGCCGTCCGGCAGTCCGCACCAGAGATAGAAGCCGCCGCGCGGCATCAGCCACGGCTCGATGCCGATGGATTGCAGCCTGCCGGCGGTTTCTCTGCGCGCCCGTGCAAGGCGCCGGCGCTGTTCCTCCATATGCTTGCGATAGCCGCCGCTCGCCAGAACGTTTGCGATCAGTTCCGTCGTCACCGGGCTCGGTCCGCCGAAGCTTGTGGCGACCTGCAGGTCGACAAGGTCCGCGATCCAGTCGCCGCGGGCTGCAATGTAGCCGCAGCGCATCGAGGCGGAGAGCGTCTTCGAAAAGCTGCCGACGCGAACGACCCGGTCGAGGCCATCCAGCGCCGCCAGCCGAACCGAGGGCTCCGGCTCGAAATCGGCGAAGATGTCGTCCTCGACGATGGTCAGGTCATGGGCGGCGGCGAGATTCAGCAAATGGTGAGCGGTTCGCGCCGAAAGGGTGGCGCCGGTCGGGTTGTGCAGCGCCGAATTGGTGAGGTAGAGGCGCGGCCGCTCCGCCGCGAGTATTTCGGCGAACGATGTCATGTCCGGCCCCGAGACCGTATAGGGAACGCTGGCGATCTTCACCGGGTGAGCGCGCAACAAGGCCCGGAAGTTGAAGTAGCAGGGATCGTCAACCAGCACCGTGTCCGCCGGGACGCAGCAGCAAACGGCAGATCAGATCGACCGCCTGCGTGCCGGATGCCGTCAGCATGAGCTGGTCGGGCGCGAGTTCGATCCTTTCCTCCGCGAAGCGCGACATCAGCGCCCGGCGCAGCGCCGGAGACCCGCGCGTGCCGCCATAGTCCGCCAGAACGGCATTGCCGGCTCTCGCAACGTTCCGTAGCGCGCGGCGCAATGCCTCCTGCGGCAGCCAGTCCGCCGGCAGCCAGCCGCAGCCGGGCTTCAAAACAGTGGTGTCCGCGTCGAGCGATTGGCGGGAAACCCAGAACGGGTCGACCGCGCGCTCGGTTGGAGCCAAGTTTTCCGCCAATGCCAGCGGCGGCAGGGCTGTCTGGGAGACATAGAAGCCCGATCCGCGCTTCGCCCGGATCAACCCTTCCGCCGCGAGCCGATCATAGGCTTCGACAACGGTCGAGGGCGAAACCCCCAGCGCCCTGGCGAATGCCCGGATCGAGGGCAGACGGTCGCCGGCGTCGAGGGCGCGACTGGCGATCTTGCTGCGCACGGCCTGCATGACATCGGCGGTTCGCGTTCCCCGGCGACCGATCGTTTGCGATGGATTCTCCAGGGCGTATGGCTTTCTTTACCGATACAGTTATCCATAATTGTATTGGATTGTAACTGATCGTGCCAGTCGAAACCGTCTATGCCTCGCCGGGAAAGCGAGGTGACGATGGACGGCGGAAGATCATCGGCAAAAGGCTGGGGCAGCGGCTTGCTCGGCGTTGTCATCTTCAGCGGCTCGCTGCCGGCGACGCGCGTGGCGGTGGCGGATTTCTCGCCGTTGTTCCTCACCTCCGCGCGCGCGGTCATCGCCGCGCTTTTGGGTTCCGTGCTGCTCCTATTGCTGCGCCAGGTGCGCCCTCGGCGGCGGGATATCCCCTCCCTGGCCATCGTCTCGCTCGGGGTGGTGGTCGGCTTTCCGCTGTTGACGGCGCTTGCGCTTCAGCACATCACCTCCGCCCGGTCTATTGTCTTCATCGGTCTGCTGCCGCTCGCGACTGCCATATTCGGTGTCCTGCGTGGTGGCGAGCAGCCGAAGCCGCTGTTCTGGCTGTTCTCCTGCCTCGGCAGCGCAACGGTAATCGCGTTCGCGATGGCAGACGGCGGGTCAATCTCGCCGGCAGGCGACCTGCTGATGATCGCCGCCGTCATTCTCTGCGGCCTCGGCTATGCCGAGGGGGCGCAGCTGTCGCGCCGGCTCGGCGGCTGGCAGGTGATCTCCTGGGCGCTGGTGCTGTCGGCGCCGATGATGCTGGCGCTGGCGATGATGACCCTTCCGGCCTCGTGGCAAGGCATCACCGCGCCGGCCTGGCTGGGTCTCGCCTATGTCTCCGTCTTCTCGATGCTGGTAGGGTTCGTCTTCTGGTATCGCGGCCTTGCGCTCGGCGGCATTGCGGGCGTCGGTCAGTTGCAGTTGCTGCAGCCGTTCTTCGGTCTGGCCCTTGCGGGTTTCGTGCTCGGCGAGCCGGTTGCATGGACCATGATCGCCGCGACGGGCCTGATCGTCATTTTCGTGGCATTCGCGAAGCGGTTCGCCTGAGCGGCGTGTGGCGGGAGCCGCTGTCGCGGATCATTCCAGCTCGTCCTTCGACGTCCGGATCAGTTCGGCGAGCCATATTTCCTGATCGATGCCGATGTCGGCCTGCGCGCGGACGAACCTGTTCTGCTGCGCGAGAAAGTGCGGAAGCACGGCCAGTCCGAGGCCGGAGATGGCGGCGCAGAACTGCGGCGGGCATTGCGGTGATCGCGCCGTTTACGCGTTGCCGGCTTCCCGCGCGCTGCCGACGTCCTGCTTGCGGCGTCTCTGCGTCAGCCACGACACGCTGACGAAAAGGAGCGGCACGAAGAAGATGCCGAGCACGGTCGCCGAGATCATGCCGCCCATGACGCCGATGCCGATCGCGTTCTGGGCGGCCGATCCGGCGCCGGTGGCGCGCGCCAGCGGCAGGACGCCGAGAATGAAGGCCAGCGAGGTCATCAGGATCGGCCGCAGGCGCAGCCGCGCCGCCTCGACCACGGCCTCGACCGCGCTGCGTCCCTGCGCCGCGAGGTCGCGGGCGAACTCGACGATCAGGATGGCGTTCTTGGCGGTCAAGCCGATGGTCGTCAGCAGCCCCACCTTGAAATAGACGTCGTTGGCCTGATCGAAGGCCCATGCGGCGAGCAGCGCCCCGAACACGCCAACCGGCACCGCGAACAGCACCGAGAACGGGATCGACCAGCTTTCGTAGAGCGCGGCAAGGCACAGGAAGACGACGAGAAGCGAAACGGCATAGAGCAATATCGCCTGCGAGCCCGCGAGCCGCTCCTGATAGGAAAGACCGGACCATGACGCGCTGTAGCCGCCCGGAAGCTCGGCGACGAGGCGTTCGGCCTCCTCCATCGCGTCGCCGGAACTGGCGCCCGGCGCCGCCGATCCGCTGATCGACACCGCTGCGATGCCGTTGAAGCGCGAGAGCGAGGGCGAGCCCTGCACCCATTCGGTCGTTGCGAAGGCCGAAAACGGCACCATTTCGCCGCTGTCGTTCCTTGCATACCAGCGGTCGATGTCCTGAGGCTGCATGCGAAACGGCGCATCGGCCTGGACATAGACCGGCTTGATCTCGCCGCGATGGACGAAATCGTTGACGTTGGTGCCGGAGAAGACGGTGGCGATCAGGCTGTTGATCGCCGAGAGGTCGATCCCGAACGCGCCGGCCTTTTCCTGGTCGACGTCGATCTTGAGCTGGGCTTCGAGGGTGCGGGTGTTGCCGCGGATGTTCTGGATCACGGTGTTGCCGGCGGCCGCGTCGGCCAGCGCGTTGCTGGCAGCGGTCAACGCATCGCGTCCCTGGTTGCCGGTATCCTCGAGGAACATGGAGAAGCCGCTGGACTGGCCGAGGCCCTGGATCGCCGGCGGGGCGAGAACGAACACCTCGGCGTCGCGAATCCGCCGGAAATCGGCCGAGGCGCGTTGCGCGACGGCCGTGGCGGAGAGGCGCTCGTCGGTGCGCAGGTCGAAATCCTTCAGCCGGACGAAGCCCATCGCCGCGTTTTCGCCGCTGCCGCCGAAGCCGAACCCCAGCGTCATGAATACGCTCTGGACCGCGTCCGTCTCCTGCGTGAGATAGTAGTCCTCTACCAGGTCGATCACCGCCTGGGTGCGTGCGGCGTTGGCCCCGGCCGGCAGCGTGATCTGGGTCATCAGCACGCCCTGATCCTCTTCCGGCAGGAACGAGCCCGGCAATTGGGTGAACAGGCCATAGGCCGCGGCGATCAGGGCGCCGAACAGCACGAACATGCGCAGCGGGCGGGCGACAAGCCCGCGGAGGGAGCGCGCATAGCCGCCCGTCATCCGCTCCAGTCCGCGCTCGAACCAGCCGAGCCAACGGGAGATAAAGCCTTCATGCGAGGGCTTGAGCATGATGGCGCACAGCGCCGGCGTCAGCACCACCGCGACGAGGACGGAAAGCAGCATGGCGCTGGCGATGGTGACCGAGAATTGCCGGTAGATGACGCCGACCGAGCCGGAGAAGAACGCCATCGGAATGAACACGGCGGTCAGCACCAGCGCGATGCCGAGCAGTGCGCCGGTGATCTCGCCCATCGACTTCTCGGTCGCCTTGCGCGCCGGCAGCCCCTCGTCGCGCATGATGCGCTCGACATTCTCGACCACGACGATGGCATCGTCGACAAGCAGGCCGATCGCCAGCACCATCGCGAACATGGTCAGCATGTTGATGGAGTAGCCGAGCAGGGCGAGAACGCCGAACGTGCCCAGAAGCACCACCGGCACCGCGATCATCGGGATCAGCGTCGCGCGCAGGTTCTGCAGGAACAGGAGAAGCACGACGAAGACGAGGATGATCGCTTCGATCAGCGTATAGACGACCTTTTCGATCGACAGTTCGACGAACGGCGTCGTCTCGTAGGAATAGGCGACCTCGACGCCGGTGGGCAGCGCCCCGGCAAGGCTGTCGAGTTCGGCGTGGACGAGTTGCGCCGTCGTGATCGCGTTGGCTCCCGAGGCGAGCTGCACGCCGAAGCCGGCGGCGGGTACGCCGTTAAAGCTCGACCGCTGGCCGTAGCTTTCGAGGCCGATCTCGACGCGGGCCACATCGGCCAGCCTCACCACCGACCCGTCGGTCGCGGTCTTGAGGATGATCCGCTGGAATTCCTCGGCCGAGGACATCTGGGTGCGGGCGATGATGTTGGCCTTGAGCTGCTGGCCGGCGACGACGGGGGTTGCGCCGATCGAGCCGGCGGCGATCTGGACGTTCTGGGAACCGATCGCGGAGGTCACGTCGCCGGGCACCAGCTGGTATTTCTGCATCAGGTCCGGGTCGAGCCAGATCCGCATGGCGTAGCCTGACCCGAACGACTGCACCGAGCCGACGCCCTCGATCCGCTCGATGCGCTCCTCGATCTGGCTCGACATGATGTCGGACAGCTCGTCGGAGGTGTAGCGTCCGTCGCGCGAGATGATGTTGCCGATCATCAGGATGCCGGAGGGGGAGCGGCTGACACGCACGCCCCGGCTCTGCACCGATTCCGGCAATTGCGACTGGACCTGCGACAGCTTGTTCTGAACCTCGACCTGCGCCAGCTCCGGATCGGTGCCGTTGTCGAAGGTCAGCGAAATCGAGGCGGAGCCGGTGCTCGATGTCGATTCCATGTAGAGAAGCCCGTCGAGGCCGGTCATCGCGCCTTCGATCTTGCGGGTGACCGAGTTCTCGACCGCGTCGGCGGTGGCGCCGCTATAGGTGGCGCTGATGCGGACCGTGACGGGGGCGATGTCGGGATATTGCGAGATCGACAGCGAATAGATGCCCATCACGCCGGCAAGCATGGTGGCGATCGCCAGGACGATAGCGAAGACGGGCCGGGCGATGAAGAAGTTCGCGATGGCGTTGCGGGGATACGAGGCGGTCATTGCGCCGTTCCCCCGCCAGTTTCCGTCGTGGCCGGTATCACCTGCCGGACGACGCCGTTTTCGTCGATCGTCGCCTCGACGGGATCGATCCGAGCGCCGTCCGATATCTTCTGGAAACCGTCGAGAATGAGACGGTCGCCATCGGCGACGCCGTCGACCACGATCCAGTCATTGCCGATCGAGCCGCTGGTGGTGATGGTGCGCAGCTCGGCCTTGCCGCCGGTGGCCACATAGAGTGTGGGCCGTCCGTCGGCGCTTCGCTGAACCGCGCGTTGCGGCACGAGAAAGGCATTGGGCATCGAGCCGAGATCGACCTCGGCGCGCACGAACATGCCCGGCAGAAGCACCCGGTCCGGGTTGGGGAATGTCGACCGCAGCGAGAAGGTGCCGCTCGTCTGGCTGACCACCATTTCGGCCAGCGTCATCTGGCCTTTCTCGGCATAGGGACGGCCGTTCTCGAGCGTCAGCGCCACCGACGGCGCGATGTTCCTTTCCCGGCCCAGCCGGCCGGCCTCGACCTCGTCGCGGATGCGCAGGAAGTTGGCGCTGGAATCGACCAGGTCGACATGGATCGGATCGATCTGGCGGATGGTCGCCAGCGCGTTGGTCTGGTTGGCCGTCACCAGCGCGCCGACGCTGACGGTCGAAACGCCGATGACGCCGTCGATCGGGGCGGTGATGACCGTGTTGTCGAGGTTGATCCGGGTCGTCTCCAGCTCCGCCTTCGCCACCTCCTCCTGGGCCTCGGCCTGCAGCAGCGAGGAGCGGGCGTCGTCCAGCGCCTGGGCGCTGACGGCGTTGGTGGCCGCAAGCCGCTCGGTGCGCTCGAACGTCGCCTTCGCCGCCGCGGTCGCGGCCGCGGCTTTCTTCACCGCTGCCTCGGCCGCGGCGGTCGCGGCCCGGAACCTGCGGTCGTCGAGCTCGTAGAGGACGTCGCCCGCCTTGACCGCGCGGGCTTCGCGGAAGGCGACCCCGCGGACGATGCCGTCCACCTGCGGCCGCACCTCGGCCGTGGCATAGGCGACGACGCGGCCGGGCAATTCGAGCGTTCGCGGCACCGACTGGCTCTTCAGATCGGTGACGGCGACCTCGATCGGGCCTGTTTGCGGCGGGCCTCCACCACCTTGCTGCTCATCGGTGCATCCGGCGAGAACGGTCGCCGCAAGGAGAAGTGCGAGGAGGGGCTTGTTCATCTTTCAGCGCCTGCTTCGGTTGCCTGATGGATGGTGTCCGTCCTTTCTACACCATCCTTCGAGCTGAGGTCGTGCCCGATGGAGGCCAAAGTGACGGCGAACGCGACCGCTGCCAGCCGAAGCAGCAGACCGGCAAGAAATCGCGACAGGGCATCTTCCCCGATCACGCCGCCAAGGACGGGCAAATCTTCCAATCGCTGCCGGTTCGCGTCCATCGGGCCTCAGTCCCCGAGCCTTGAAAATGCCCGGCCCGCCACCCGTAGGGTCGGCTCGCCGGCATAGGTTCGCAGACCCGATCCGACCGACCGGATCGAATAGGAGGTGCCGGCGGCGATCATGCCACGCCAGTTGCCGCCGGGCTGGTCCCAGCCCGCCTTCGCGAGGACCGCGTCGAGACCCCACGCGTCACCGGAGGTCGCTGGAGCCTCGGTGGACGCGCTGTCTGCAACTGCGCCGGCTTCTCCTTGCTCGGTCTCGTCGGTCCGCGTCCGTTCTGCCGTACAGCGTGCGACGACCAGCGGGTAGGCTGCTGTTTCCTTGATCCGTTGCCTGAACTCGCCCGAGGATTGGCAACTCTCGATGCTTGCCCAGTCGTTGGAGATGGTGCGGATCGGCTTGCAGGCGACGCCGTCGCAGTCGCAGCCAAGCAGGGTCAGAATGACGACGGCGCTCTTCATGTCCGGCCTGCCTCGTTGCCGGCAGGGTCTTCCCCGGTTGCGAGGGATGCCGCGAATGGTTCGCTTTCGCCGGAATGAAGCGCTTTCAGATGGCTGAACAGCAGCCTCGGCGGCATGGCGCTGACGAAACCGACCATGGTCAGGCCGGCCGTCAGGAAATAGTGGAGTTCGAACATGGTTGAGCCTTCCAAAGGACGCCCCGCCCTTTTGGTCGGTGACTAAAGCCGGCCTCAGCGGCCGGCCACGATGGCTGCGATGACGCCGCTTCCGATGGCCACGAGCAGGAAGTCGTTGCCGTCGCGCACCCAACGATGGCCCTTCGGCGGCGCTTTGAGATCGTGGCGGCGATGGTCGGAAATCCGGCTGCCCTTGCCCGTATATTTGCCGCCCTTCTTCCAGTGTTGCCTCTTGGCCTGCGGTCTGGCGGCGTTGGTTTTTTTCCTCTGCTGCTCGATCTGCGGCGCGTTAGGCGAGCGGCTCTGCGCCTGCGCGGAAGCCATAACCGGGCTCAGCGCGATCATCGCGGCGGCCGAGAGAACAATCAGCTTTTTCATGTCATGGTCCTTGTCTGTAGTGAGGGCGGCGGGGGCAGCCGGACGCTGCTTTCATCGTCCGTCAGCTTTGGAAGCCCGGAAGGTAAGGTGACGGACGATCTCGACTATTGCGGTGTCGGCGCGGGGAAATCGCCATGCCGTCGGTCATGCGGGGCATCGCCGTCATGAAGCGCCATGACGCGAACGATCGAGCGCCCGTCCGGCAGGGGATTTGAGCCGAGCGCCTCGGATCGTGACGGATCTGTCGCCGACACCAGCACGACAGCCGACAGAAGTCCCGCGAAAGAGGAGCGTTTCATCCGGTCTTCCTTTCATGCAATTGCACGCCGGCATGAAAGTATCGCCGCTGCGTAACTCCTATAGGTCTGAATGTTTCCGAACGTTTCCGGGAGGAAGATATTTGTAACGGAACCTTGCTCGCCCGCCCTCAGCAATGTTCCGTTGCAAAATTCTGCGCCGTTGCGCGCCCGTCGGATATATAGATGTCCGGCGAAGGAACGCGACGAAAACGGCATGAGCGAGCAGACCCACATATTGATCGTCGATGACGATCCCGAAATACGTTCGCTGCTCGGGCGCTATCTCGTGGGTCAGGGATTTCGTGTATCTGCCGCGGAGAACCGCGCGGAATGCGAAAGCCGGCTCTCGAGCAGCGAGCCCGACCTGGTCGTGCTCGACGTGATGCTGCCCGACGGCTCCGGCCTCGAAATCTGCCGTGGCCTGCAGGATCGCCGCCCGCGCCTGCCGGTGATCCTGCTGACCGCGCTGAAGGAGGATGTCGATCGCATCGTCGGGCTTGAAATCGGTGCCGACGACTATCTCGGCAAGCCGTTCAATCCGCGCGAACTGGTCGCCCGCATCAAGGCGGTGCTCCGGCGGGCAGGCCATGAGGAACAGGCGCCGCCCGAGACCAGGACCTACAGCTTCGGCGACTTCGAGGTCGACCCGCAGCTTCGCCGGGTGATGCGCAGCGACGGCGTCGAGGTGCAGCTCACCGGCGCCGAGTTCGATCTCCTCAATGCGTTCCTCGACCGTCCCGGCCGATTGCTGTCGCGCGACCAGCTGCTCGATCTGACGCAGGGACGCAGCCGCGATCCGCTGGACCGTTCGATCGATGTCCTGATGAGCCGCCTTCGGCGCAAGCTCGGCGAGAGCGATGCCAATCCCGTTTTCAAGACGGTGCGCAATGGCGGCTACCAGTTGAGCGTGCCGGTGAAGACCCAGGCCGCGCCGCGATGAAATCCCTGCGCAACCGGCTGGTCCTGCTGCTGGTCGTCGCGATCGTGACGGTTGTCTGCCTGGTCACTTTCGCGGCCACCCGCGCGTTGCGGCCTCCGCTTCCCGAGGCGACGATGGAGCCGCTGGCGCGCCAGCTTCATCTGCTGGTTCGCCTGGCCGAGAACGACGGGCGGGACGCGCACGCGCTTGGCGTGACCCTTCAGGACAATGCGGCGGACGGTGTTGAAATCGAAGGCATGTCGCGCTTCATGATGCGGGCTCTGGAAAGGACCGGTCCGGCGAGAGTCGCGTCGATCACCCAGAAGCCGGGAACGCCGATGGTGGTCGCCTCCGTCAGGCTCGGCTCCGGCGGTTGGCTTGTGACGGAAATCCCCGACCTCAGGCCGCCGCCGGGCGCCTGGTGGGTGCTGGCGGGCTGGATGGTCCTGATCGTTCTCGGCAGCGCCGGTATATCGATCTTCGCTGCCTCCAAGATCATAAAGCCGCTGCAACTGCTCGATGACGCGATCGGCCGCATCGGGGCCGACGGCGTTCTTCCCCCGATCCCTGAAACCGGCCCCGGCGAGATGCGCGCCACCGCCCATGCGCTCAACACGCTGTCCGGCCGTCTGAAATCGGCAATCGAGAGCCGGATGCGGCTGGTCGCGGCCGCCGGCCACGATCTGCGCACGCCGATGACGCGCATGCGGCTCAGGGCGGAGTTCATTCCCGACGAGGAAGAGCGCGAGAAGTGGTTCGCCGATCTCGAGGAACTGGACGCCATCGCCGACAGCGCCATACGGCTCGTGAGGGAAGAGGCGAGCGACGACCAGCGCGAGACGGTCCGGCTCGACCTGCTCGTTCGCGAGATCGTCGAGGAACTCGGCCCGCTCGGCTACAGCGTGGCCCCTCCTTCCCTGGTTTCTCTCTGCGTTGCCGCAGGTCCGCTCGCCCTGAAGCGGGGTCTGCGAAACCTCATCATCAACGCTGCGACACATGGAGGCGGCGCCACGATCGAGCTTGCCCGGGAGGGCGACGACGCTGTGGTGAGAATCTACGACGAAGGCCCCGGCATTCCCGAGGACATGATCGCGCATGTGTTCGAGCCGTTCTTCAGGGTCGATGCCGCGCGACGCAAGACCATGCCGGGCGCAGGTCTCGGCCTCGCCATCGCCAAAGAGATCATCGAGCGATTTGGCGGTTCCATCTCCATTGCGAACAGCAGGACGCCGCAAGGTCTGGTCCAGACGGTCAGATTGCCGCTGGCCCGGGAAAACGGACCCCGACCCGTTGCCACGGCCTGAGCTCCCGGCATGTTTCGATCGGTTCCTCATCTGCGCGCGGCGGGGCGTCGGCGATGCTCCGCCGGCGGTCGATACACATTGCGGCGAGCCTGCTAGATGCGAACCTGCCTCGGCGTGATGCCGTAGGCCTTGCGGAACGCGGTCGTGAAGCTGGAGATGTTGTTGTAGCCGGCCATATGGGCGGCATGCGACACGGGAATGCCGTTGCTGGCCAGCGCCGCGCGCGCCGCCTCCAGCCGTTCCTGGCGGATGAAGTCGAAGATCGGAATCCCGAAATGTTCCTTGAAGCGCCGCTGGACCGTCGAGGTGCTCAGGCCCGCTTCCCTGGCGATCAGGTCGATGCTCAGATCGCGGTGAAGATTGGCAAGAATGAAATCCTTGACGCGTTCGCAGTGACGCAGGCTCATCAGGGTCGCGCTTGGCTGATGTCCCTCCTGCTCCGAAACCATGGTCAGGCATGACTGCCACATGATGTCGAGCGCCTGCGCCTGCAGGTAGAGCGAGCGCAGGTCGCCCTGGAGAACCGGCGGCGGATTGATGATCTTCTGTGCGAGATGGAGGATGTGCTGGCCCGGCTCGAACGAGAAATGCGCGAGATGCTGCGCGAAGAACTCGCGCAGCGTCGAGCCGTGAATTTCTTTCTGGGTGTCGAACAGTCGCTCGAGCCAGGGCAGCGGCGCCGAGATCATCACCTTGCGCAGCGGCACGTCGTTGTCGTTGATGAAGCGCAGGGTGCTTTGCCTGGCGATGTTGAGCATGAAGGCGAGGGGGGCGCCCTCATCGCCGCTGCGCGCGTCGACACGGAACGGCACTCCGTCGATGACGAAGCGCTGGGCGCCCTGCAGCAGCACCATCAGCATGAATTTTGGCCAGATCTGCTGTTCGTCGTCGTTGGGCGAACAGGTTGTGGCGTTCTCCAGCGCGCCGACGAACAGATCGTGCGGGGTATAGTCCATGAGGGTAACTCTAGCGGTGGCCGCGCCCTGACGTCCGCGCGTAAATATTTGCCATTTCCACCAAACTCCTTCGCCTCGACACGGCCAGTCGGACGATTCTATATATGACTGCCTTTATCAAGTTTATTCGCTGCCTGAGCAGGTGGCAAGTACGGTGTCGCCAGCCGTCGACCGGAACGCAAGCGGGACCGACGGATGGAAAGCACCAGCAGGGGCCGAACAAAATGAGCCGCAAACCGCTTCACGGGCAAATGCAAGCGCATCGCTGTCGACGCATTTCCGCCTGATCGCGCGATGTGAGCGCCCGCCGGAAACGGGTTTCCGGCACCAAACCAACAGCCGTCGCAGCCTGACCAGGAAGCTTCCGGCTTCCTGCCTAGAACCAGTTGGAACATCCAGATGATGCTTATGAGACTTCTCCCCCTTACCGGCGTTTCCCTGCTGACCTTGGCCACCGCGCTTCATGCTCAGGATGCGAACGAACGAAACGCGACCGTTCTCGAGATGATCACCATCATCGGTGAAGGCGACGACAATGTCGAAGCGACGGGCGGCACGGTCGTCACGCAGGAGGACCTGGAGAAGCTTCAGCCCTCCAATGTGTCCGAACTGTTCGCGCGCGAATCCTCGGTCACGGTTTCCGGCGGCGGCGGTCCTTCGAAGCGCATCCATGTGCTCGGCATGGAACAGTCCAACCTTGCCGTCACGGTCGACGGGGTGCCCCAGACGGCAACCAGCTGGCACCATACCGGCTCGAGCATGATAGATCCCGTCTTCCTGAAGCGGGTCGAGGTGGAGGCCGGTGCGGCGGCTGCCGATTCGGGTTTCGCCGCTGCTGCGGGCGCGGTGCGCTACGAGACCGTCGGCGCGCTCGATCTTCTCACCGAGGGCCAGAATTTCGGCGGCCGCATCGCCGCCTCCTACGGCACGAACGGCAAGGGCTTTTCCAGCAACATCGCGGGCTATGGCCGCCACGAGGGCTTCGACTGGTTCGTCATGGGGCATGGCGTCACCGGCGGCGACAACTACAAGAGCGGCTCTGGGCTCGAGATTCTCGGAACCGAACCGTCGGCCCGCAACATCCTCGCCAAGCTCGGCTACGAAGCGGAAGGCCATCGCATCGATTTCGGGTATGAGCGCAGCCGCGACAAGGCCGACCGCCTGATCAAGATGAACATGGGGCTGACCGGCGACGAGCTGCACCCGCTCGAGGTCTCCCGAGATTCGGTCAACATCAAATACACGACGACGGAAGCGTCGGACTACTGGGACCCGGAGATCACCGTCTATTACACCCAGAACGACTATTGGCGGAACAACTACACGGCCCGCACCAACGGCAACATGATCCTCAAGGAGGATCTGTTCGGCGGCAAGGCCCAGAACACGTTCACCACGGAATACGGCAAGATCACCGCCGGCTTCGATGTCGGCCAGCACGATTACCATACCGACAATTACGGCAACAACAACCGCCGCTACCGCGACTTCGACACGCTGCAGGCGGGGGCGTTCCTGCAGGGCCGGTTCGAGTTCGGAAACGGCCTCAAGGTCTCGACCGGGGGACGTCTCGATCACCATCGCTTCACCGACTGGGACGACAACGCCTTCTCCGATTCCGGCGTCAGCGGAAACATCACCGTCGCCTACGCCGTCAACGAGAACATCGAGGTGTTTGCCGGCGCTTCGCACACCTGGCTCGGCTACGTCGTCGGCGACTACGGCTATGTCCATGCCCGCACCAACGCCTTCTACACCGATCCCGATTTCGAACCGGGCCGCGCCCAGAATCTCAAGGTCGGCGCCAATTTCGGCTTCGGCGACTGGCGCGGCGGCATCACCCTGTTCGACACCCGCATCAACGGCTTGCCCGAATACACCACCACCGTCCTGCAGAACTATGCCGACGAGTTCCGCTCACGCGGCGTCACGCTCAATGCCAGCTACCGCTGGGGCGAGACCAGCGTCGGGGCGACCTACACCTATGCCGACGTGACCCAGGGCGCCAATGCGGCCCTGCCGAACAGCGGCACCTTCATGCCGGTCGGCCACATGGCGACGGCCTATATCGACCACGAGTTCGTCGATTATAACCTGAAGGTCGGCGCATCGCTGTCCTGGGCGAGCAAGATCACCAACGCCTACGCGACCGCCAGCGGCTTCCTCGATCTGATCGGCCCCCACGGACGGGTCCAATTTGATTGTTAGTGCAATGATGGTCGTG
>JBLJBS010000141.1:0-11470 GCA_047637695.1 Aquamicrobium sp.
TCAACTTCCACTATTTCGCCATCCGCAAGATGCACTTCATGATGCGGGCCAAGGCCGTCGCCATCTTTCCCGGCGGCTTCGGAACCATGGACGAGCTGTTCGAGACGCTGACGCTGATCCAGACCGGACGGATGGAGCGCGTTCCGGTGATCCTGTTCGGCAAGGAATTCTGGAAGCGCGCCATCGATCTCGACTATCTGGCCGAGCAGGGCACCATCTCGCCGGGCGACCAGAACATCATCGACGCGGTCGACACTGCCGACGAAGCCTGGAAGATCACCAGCGAGTTCTACGAGCTGTAGCAGCGCCTCCGTGTCGCAGCCATCGCTGTGGCATGTTGCGGCGGGATCGGCTATCTGTTGCGCATGAGCATGCGCAAACCCATCGGCCTGTTTGCATCGCTGCGGCGCGACCGCTTCCTGTTCGCGCTTCTCGGCACGATCGTGCTGTTCCTGAACACGCTCCAGCCGCTGGCCGCCTCGCAGATGCCCGAGGGCGGGCATCTGGTGATCTGCACCGCGCTCAATGATGGCACGGCGGGCGCGGCAGACGATTCGTCATCCAACCCGCTCGACGATTGCCCGATCTGCCTGATCGGCAATGCCTGCGGCGCGGCCGCGATCAACAAGATCGTGCCGGCGTCCTCGGCGGCCTTTCCTGCCCCTGCACGCCTCGTCGTACAGGCGCTTTTTCCGGCACAGCGCGAAGGCCCGGCAGAACTGCTGGTCGCGCCACCGCCGGCGATTCGCGCGCCACCACTTTCAGCCTGAAGACCGCGACGCCTTCCCCAGGAAGGCGCAAACCAGTTTTCATGTCTGAAAGGCTATACATCATGCGTCACTTATTGACCCAGTTCGCCGCCGCTACCGCGCTGACGGCACTTTCCCTCGGCACCGCCAATGCCCATGCAACGCTGGAGAAGGCCGAAGCCGCTCCGGGTTCCTACAAAGCGGTCGTGCGCATCGGCCATGGCTGCAACGGCCAGCCGACCAACACCGTTCGGGTCGAGGTTCCCGAAGGCTATATCGGCGTGCGGCCGCAGCCCAAGGCCGGCTGGGCGCTCGACATCGAGCGTGGCGACTATGCCCATGCCTACAAGCTGCACGGCAAGGATGTCAGCGCCGGCGTCAAGGCCGTGACATGGTCGGGCGGTTCGCTCGATGATGCCCATTATGACGAGTTCGTGCTGGCCGGCACGCTGGCCGGCGGCGCCGGCGGGCAGTCGCTCTACTTCAAGACCGTGCAGACCTGCCCCGACGGCAAGGTGGCATGGGACCAGATTCCGGCTGCCGGACAGGACCCGCATTCGCTCGACAGCCCGGCGCCCGGCGTCGTGGTGCTGGCATCGAGCGATGATAATGGCGGCCATGGCATGAACCACGCGGCGGCCGGCGACGTCGTCACCGCGGGCGATCTCGAGATCGGCGCGGCCTGGGCACGCGCCATGCTGCCCGGTCAGAAGGCCGCCGGCGCCTATCTGACCGTCACCAACAAGGGCGCGGAAGCCGACAGGCTGGTCGGCGGAGCCAGCCCGAAGGCCGGCAAGGTCGAGGTCCACACGATGGAAGTGGTCAACGACGTCATGACCATGCGCCCGGTCGAAGGCGGGCTGGAAATCCCGGCCGGCGGCGCGGTCGAGCTCAAGCCCGGCAGCTTCCATGTCATGTTCATGGACGTCAATGCGCCTTTCGCCGAAGGCGAGACGGTTCCCGTCACGCTCAGGTTCGAGAAGGCGGGCGATGTCGAGCTCGCGCTTCCCGTTCGCACCGTGAAGGGCGCAGGCGGTCAGGACCATGGCGGCCACGGTGACGGTCATGGGAACGGTCACGGCGACGGCAAGACCCACAACTGACGCCAGCAGCGACGACCCGGGCGCGCTGACGCGGAACCGATCCCGCCGGAGCAATTCCAGCAAAAGTGCGAAGCGGTTTTGCGTCCAGAATTGCGTATAAACAAGGAGGTAGATCGTTTTACCGTTTCCGAGAAACTGTGAAACGATCTGGCGCGCCTTATCTCCTTACCTCTATACCTATGGTTGTCCGCGACCAGTTGTGCGGTTTCGGGCAACCGCGTCGCCCCCGCCATCTCTCCTTCAGGGTGGTGAATTCTTTCGGCACCCTCCGGCGTGGGGTTACGGCGGCTGACCGGCTTTTGCCGGTCAGCCGTTCTTCCCGGGCTTCAATATCCTACTTTCGGAACCGCCCTCTCCCCGCGCGAATGCGCGGCGGCGGCCAGTTTTTCGTCAGCCAGCAGCCGGCCGTTGGCGATGTGGCGGACGAGCCATGGAATGCGCCTGACACGCTCGCCGGTCATGGCCGCCAGCATATAGGCTTTGGCGCATTTCTCCAGGATCTCGGCATTCTGCGCCAGGCGTTCGAGCGTCATGCCGAAGCACCACAGCCGGCCGTCATGCAGGAAGCCGTTCGCCCCCGTCCCGAGCAGCTTTTTCAGGCTCCCTTCATCGACGGCAACAGGCAGCCGCGCCACCTGCTTGCCGAGATGCCTGATCTGCTCATCGAACACGCCCGGCATGGCGTGATCGAGAAGCGACAGCCCCCGCGCCCAGTCCGGCCCACCGATCAGCACGGCGCCGACATCGGGACGCGCCGCGAATATCATCTCTGGGTTGCCGACAGCGCGGTCATCAAGGCCAGCCCAAGACACCTCCACGCCATCGCGCGACAGGACCAGCGTGCACGCCTCGCCGCGCGCCGGCGCGCGCAGCGCCAGCATGTCGCCTTCGCGCATCAGGCCCTTGGCCGCCAGCGCTTCTGCCGCCGACCTCAGTTCCTGCTCCATCTCGCTCCGCTCTTCCATGTCCGCCCCGTCAGACCAGCTTGAAGACGGTCTCGAAGCGCTCGAGCGCATCGTCGATCACCTCGTCGGTGTCGGCCATCGAGGTGTAGATGCGGCTTCCGGCAAGGGTGAGGATGCCATGGGCGAGATAGGCCGCGCCCATTTCCTCCATCACATGCTTGCGGGCGTTGGCTTCCCGCATCAGCTTGATCGGGTTGCGCATGCTCATCAACAGCACCGCCGAGGTCTGGAGATGGACGATCGAGCCGAAATTATAGGCGACGTAAGGCAGGCCGAGACGGTCGATGATCTCGTTCAGCCCCTTGCGCAGCCTGTCGCCGGCGCGCCCCGCCAGAACAGGCGCGCCGGTTCTGGCGATTTCCTCGATGGCATAATAGCCGGCGACGCAGGACAGCGGATTGGCCGACAGCGTCCCGCCGACGAAGGCGCGCTTCTTCGTGGTGCCGATGCCGCCGACGAGGCTCATCATCACCTCCTTCGAGCCGCCGATGCCGCCCGCCATCAGGTAGCCGCCGGTGAGGCACTTGCCGAAGACGGTGATGTCGGGCCGGACGTTGAAGTAGCCCTGCGCGCCGCCCATGCCGACACGGAAGCCGGTCACCACCTCGTCGAAGATCAGCAGCGCGCCGAACTCGTCGCACAGCTTGCGCACTTCCTCATTGTAGTTGCGCGTCACCGGGCGGGTGCCGCTCTCCGGCCCGAGCGGCTCGACGATGACGGCGGCGGTGCCGCCGCGAAAGCGGTTGAGGATCAGCTTGCGCCGCAACGCCGCAAGATCGTTCGGGAACACTTCCTGGGTGTAGGAGGTCGAACCCCGGGGAATGCCGGTCGCCTCGCGGCGTCCCGTTCCCGGCACGCGCATGCCGTAGACCATCTGGTCGCTCCAGCCGTGATAACCGCCTCCGACCTTGATCACCCACTTCCGACCGCTATGGGTGCGCGCCAGCCGGATCGCGCCCATCACCGCCTCGGTGCCGGAGCCCAGCATGCGGAACATCTCGATGTTGGGCATGTGCTGGCGGATGATCTCGGCGAGCTTCATCTCGTATTCGTGGAACAGCCCAGTCACCGGGCCGCATTCGTCGATGATCTCATGCGCCTTCTGCCGGACCGGAAGGTAGTTGGAGCCGAGCAGGGTCGGCCCGCCTGCCTGAAGGAAGTCGATGTAGCGGTTGCCGTCGACGTCCCACATATAGGCGCCGTCGCAGCGCGCGGCGGCGAGCGGGAAAGGATGGTTGAAGGCGAGGTTGTGCTGGACGCCGCCGGGGATGACGTCCATCGCGCGGGCGGTCATCGCCTTCGAGCCGGCGCATCTGGTCTCGAAATAATCGAGGACGCCGGGCATCGCATCCTTGCGGATCGAACGGGGCGGCTGCTTCAGCAGCGCGCCGAGGCGGTCCATGACGGCCGGGACGTCCGGCCATTCGCCGATGCCGTAGGAGGCTTCGGAAATCTGCGCGTTGGCGTTCATGACGGTCTTTCCTCCCTGACGGGGTTTTCGGCGATGATCTGATCCAGATTATTGAGGACGAATGCGCCCGACCCCGACGCCGCGCCGGCGTTGCCGGCGATCAGTTGCTTCAGGTAGCGGGCGGCGGCGGTCTCGACCAGGCCGGCGATCTCGATGCCGGACGTCAGCGTCGGCGCGACGAAAACGACGCCATGGCTGGCGAGCAGATAGACATAGAGATCCGGCCGCGCGACCCGCGCCAGCGCCTTGACCAGCATGCCTGTCCCCGAAGGCCGATAGGGGACGAGCCCGGCAAGGGGGCCGAGCAGCGCGGCGTCGGCTCCTTCCGGCCAGGGCAGGTCGCGATGCAGCAGCGCGACCGCGCTCGCCACCGGCTGGTGGGTGTGGATGCTGGCCGGGCGGGCCGGATGGGCGCGCAGCATCGCCGCATGCAGGCCGCGCTCGATCGAGGCCGGCCTGTCCCCCCGCACCTGCTCGAGCGTGTCGAGCCGCATCAAAGCGATGTCGTCGGCCTGCATCGTCGCATATTCGGTCGCGGAAGGCGTGACCGCGAACAGCTCGTCGCTGACGCGCAGGCCGATATTGCCGCCGGTTCCGGCGAAATAGCCCTTTTCCAACAGCAGCCGGCACGCATCGGCGACCTGCTGCCGCTCGGCGGCGAATTCAGGCATCCGCGCTCCCCCCTTCCCCGTTGAGACGCCGATAGATCGGCGCCAGCTTGCGATGCAGTTCGAGAAACAGGCCGAAGCGCTCGTCATAGAGCGCCTTCAGGCGGCGGTCCGGCTGATAGACGCGGTCGGTCACGACCCAGCGGGCGCTGTCCTCGAAACCGGCGACACCGAGGCCGGCAGCCGCGATCATCGCCGCGCCAAGGGCATTCGCCCGCAGCGGGTCGCGCGAGCGGCGGATCGGAACGTCGAGAACGTCGGCGAAGATCTGGCACCAGGTCGCCGACAGCGCGCCGCCGCCGATGATCGACAGCTGCGACAACGACCGGCGCAGGAAACGCTCGACCGGCTTCTTCATCCAGCGCGTGTTGAGCGCCGTTCCCTCGAACACGGCACGGACCAGCGTCTCGCGATTGTGGCCCATGCTGAGGTTGAACAGACCTGCGCGCAGCGCCTTGTCATCCACCGGGCAGCGCTCGCCGAACAGCCACGGCAGATACATCAGCCCGTCGGCACCCGGCTTCATCCGCGCCGCGATGGCGTCGAGCGCCTCATAGACGTCCGGCAGCGGTTCCGAATCGATCAGCCCGTCATCGTGAAAGATGATGCGATCCTTGAGGAAGGCGATGTTGTTGGCGCTGCTGGTCTGCATGGCGATCATCAGGTAGCGCGACGGCAGCGCCGACGGCACCGAGGCGATCTGGCTCAGAACGTTGACCTTCTTGAACGGAACATGCGCCGCGATCCAGGACGAGGAACCGACATAAAGGTGGCTGTCGAAATCGCCGGCCGTCCCCGCGCCGAGCGCGGCGGCCGAGGTGTCGATCGAGCCGGCAACGACGCGAACGTCGGCCGGCAGGCCGAGTTCGCCCGCCACGGCAGGCAGCAGCGAGCCGACATCGTCGGTGCAGCGCACGAGGTCGGGCAGCTTGTCGCGCTCGATGCCGGCAAGCCTTATCAGGCGCTCGTCATAGCGGATATTGGCGATATCGCGATTGTCCGTGACCCAGGAGGTCAGGATCGAATCCTGCGTGGCGATGAAGCGACCGGTCAGCCGCAGCAGGAAATAGTCGAGCACGTTGAGGAATTTATACGTCCGCTCGTAGATCGCGGGCAGTTCATCGCGCACGAAAAGCATATGGCCGAACGGGTCCTTGCCGGACAGGGCCGGCGCGCCGCCGCACAGCCGCAGCCAGCGCTGCAGCTTGAAGGCATCGTAGCCCGCCAGCTTCAGCGGACCGCGCATCATCCGCCGGACATGCGGCGCACCGCGCATGTCGAGCCACAGGATCGCGTTCATCAGCGGCCGGCCGTCGCGGTCGACGGGGATCGTTCCCTCCCCTTGCGTCGAGGCACACACCGACAGAACCGCCGACGGCGAGACGCCGCTTGTCGCCAGAACCTCGCGCGAGGCTTCGACGAAGGCCCGCCACCACTCGTCGGGCCGCTGCTCGGCACCGATCTCGTCGACCACGATCATCGGAACCGGACGGAACGCCCAGCCGGCGATCACTCCCGTCAGTGACACCAGCGCCACCTTGCAGCCGCTGGTGCCGAGATCGATGGAAAGAATGTAGCGCCCGCTGTCGGCGGCGGATCGGCCGGCCATGTATCGTCGTTCCTCTCCCGAGACGCCGCCAATCAGTGCGGTCAAGCGGCACTCTGCCGCGACGTCTCACAACAGGCTCAAGGATAGAGGTCTCGGGCAAGACGGCTAAGTGGCGGTGTCCGGCGAAAAGGGGTCCATTCCGGTCAATTCTTCCTGCATGCGACGACGCAGGCGGCCAGGCGTCTCGCCCGTCCAGCGGCGGAAAGCGCGGCGGAAATTGTGCGGATCGGTGAAGCCGACCGCAAAGGCGATCTGTTCGATGGAAAGGCGCGGATTGGCGAGAAGCTCCAGCGCGCGGTTCCTGCGCAGCCGGTCGAGAAGCGACTGGAACGAGACGTCGCATCCAGCCAGCCGGCGGCGCAGCGTCCGCTCGCTCATGCAAAGTTCACGCGCCACCGCGCCGATCTGCGGAGCGTCGCGCAGGTTCTGGCGCAGCACCCGTTCGACCGATTCGATGACCTCGATGGCCTGACGGCTGCGCGCCCGGCTGAATTCCAGGAATTCGATGATCTGCTTGTGGCTCAGCGGATCGGCGGTGACAAGCGGGCGGCGATACCAGCCGGGATCGTAGATGAAGGCGCTGGCCGGCTGATCGAAGCGGATTTCGCAATCGAACATCCGCCGGTAGGTCGCGACATAGGACGGCGCCGGATAGGACAGGTCGATCCGGCGCGGACGGAACTCCGCACCGGCGAGGTCGCGGCCGATCTGCATGAAATTGGCGAAGGCTTCCTCGACCAGGAACGGATGGATGTCGGGGTCTGGAAAGCGGCTCGACGCGAGGACGGCCATGCCGGCTTCATCCTCGCGGAAGTCGAATTCGAGCATGCTGCCGGTGTCTTTCTGCAAAGAAAGGCCCAGCGCCACCGCATCGCCGATGGTGCAGCTGGTCACCATGGCATAGCCGACGAGGCCGATCGAGGTGATGCGCTGGCGGCTGCCGGTCTCGAGGCCGAGCGCCGCACCCTTCGCCATGGCAAGGGCGCGGAGGATGAACTCGCGTCCCTGCCGGAACGAGATCCGGCAGGACGGGTCGGTCAGGTCCTGCGGGGTCAGGCCAAGCCCCTGCATCGGCCGCGCCGGATCGAAGCCCAGATCGTTCAGCGCCTCGCCCAGCGAGCGCAGCATGAAGACCGGGATGGTCGCAGCAAGGTATCTGGTGTCCGGCGCGTTCACGTCACCTGGTGCCCGTTGTCCGTCCTGTCCGGTCGATGAGGCCGCGATATCGCCTTCCGGTCAAGCCTTAAACCCACCCTTCCACGAAAGGCGCGGCACTCGTCAAAGGTGCCGGCGCAGAAGCGCGGCCGCATCGTCGAAGGCCCGGCGCGCCGCCGGCACGCAGCCCGCCACGTTGATGAAAGGATGAACCAGCCCCTCATAGACCGTGACATGCGTGTCGACGCCGGCCGCCTTCAGCTTTTCTCCGAACGCCACCCCTTCGTCGCGCAAGGGGTCGAAACCGGCGATCAGCAGCGCGGCCGGGCAGGAGCCCGCGACATTGCCGAGCAAGGGTGACGCCATCGGGTCGAGCGCGTCTTCGGGCCGCGCCAGATAGTGTTGCGTGTACCATTCCATCTTCGGCTTTTCGAGGAAGTAGCCGAGCGAGAACAGCTCATAGGATCGCGTCTGGCGGCTCATGTCGACCCACGGCACCCACAATATCTGGAACCGCGGCGGCTGGGGCGCATCCTTGCGCTGCTGGGCGACCACGGCAGCCGCGTTGGCGCCGGCGCTGTCGCCGCCGACCCCCACCCGCGCCGGGTCGAAGCCGAGTTCCCACGCCTGCGCGACCACGGCATCGAACACAGCGAGGCAGTCGTTGATGCCGACGGGGAAGCGATGTTCCGGCGCCAGCCGGTAGTCGACCGCGACCACGGCGCACTGGCCGTCATGAGCAAGCTGACGGCAGACGTCGCGGTGCGAGTCGAGCGAACCGGCGACATGGCCGCCGCCATGGTAGAAGACCAGCACCGGCGCATCGCGCGCCGCAAGCCCCTTCGGGCGATGGATCTCGCACGGAATCGGACCGGCCGGCCCCTCCAATGTCCATGGGACGAGCGAAACGCCCGGCGCGGGCGAATGGGTTAGCCACGTGCCCTGGATGTCGAAGCCTTGCCGCGTCTTTTCGACGCTGTCGAGCGTTCCGGGCGGATCGGCGAAATAGCGCACCATGAACTGGACCAAAGGGTCCATGCGCTGGTCGTCGACGACCTTCGGCGCACCGCCCAGCATCCTGACGAGCGGCATCGGCAAGCGGCAGGCGGCTCGCGCGGCGAGCCTCATCAGATCGTTCTTCATGGTCGTTTCGCAATCCGCTGGCTTGAAGAAAACAGGCCGAGCGCCCGTCTCCGGCCACGGTCCCCACCGCAGCCGGAGGCCGGCTCCCCCCTTCTGGCACGATAGGGCCGGCATTGCCGGCAAACAGTGGAGGGGCTGGCCAGAAATGTATCCCAGGCGGCCAAACAGTGGCCGGATGCCGGCTTGCAGCCAGATGCCCGCACGCCGAAGCGCCGAAGAAAGCGCAGGCGAGACGCCGGATCGCGCGTTCTTGCCGGGTGAAGCGCGCACCGAACCGCCCTCGATCGGCGCGCGAACAGTTTCGCGCTCCTTTCGATACCTTTCCTAAAGGGTTTTATGACAAAGTACGCCCCGGGGCAGCCGAAAAGAAAAAGAAGGCTTCAGGGTGCAGATGGACAATCCGCAGGGCAGCGGCCAAATCACCGGTCACGGCGCGGACCTCGCTTTCACCGACCCCCTGACGGGGTTGGGAAATCTGCGGCGCTTCTTCGACAAGGTCGACCGCCTGATCCTCGAGCGGGCCGACGACCCCGCCCCCTTCGCGATCGGCATTCTCGATCTCGACGGCTTCAAGCCGATCAACGATCTGTTCGGCCGCGGTGCCGGCGACAACATCCTGCAGCAGGTAGCGATGCGCCTCGGCGCGGCGATGGACCAGCATTCCACCGTGACGCGCGTCGGCGCCGACGAGTTCGCCTTTCTCTATCCGCTGGTGTTCAGCGAGGAAGCCGCGCGCGAACGGGCGCTGATGCTGATCGAGATCCTGTCGGCACCCTACGACGTCGGCAGCCGCACGGCGCGGCTTTCCGCATCGGTCGGCTGCTCGCTGTTCTATTGCGGCGAGGAGAACACCGAGACGCTGGTCTCCAAGGCCGAGACCGCACTCTACCATGCCAAGCGCTCCGGGCGCGGCCGGGTCGCCGTCTACACGCGCGAGATGGAAGAGGCCGCCAAACGCACGACGCAGATCGAACAGGCGCTGCGCCGCGCGGTCGCCGCCGGCGAGGTCGAGCCGCATTTCCAGCCGATCGTCGACCTGAAGACGCGGCGCATCATCGGCTTCGAGACGCTGGCCCGCTGGAGCGACCGTGACCTCGGCTCCGTGCCGCCGGACGTGTTCATCCCGCTGGCGGAGGAACGCGGCATCATCGGGCCGCTGTCGCAGCTTCTTCTCAGCAAGGCGACCGAAACCGCCAGCCAGTGGCCGGACGATCTGTTCCTGTCGTTCAACCTGTCGCCGTCACAGCTCGTCGATCAGAACACCGCCCAGAACGTCCTCGCCATTCTCAAGCGCACCGGCTTCGACCCGCGCCGGCTCGAGATCGAGATCACCGAAAGCGGCCTGATGACCGATCCGGCCTCGGCCGAGAAGATTCTGCACGACTTCCATGCCGTGGGAATCCGGGTCGCGCTCGACGATTTCGGCACCGGCCAGTCCTCGCTCGGCCGCCTGCGCCAGTTCGCCTTCGACAAGCTGAAGATCGACCGCGCCTTCGTCTCGTCCATCCTCGACGACAAGCCGTCGGAACACATCATCCGCGCCATCCTGGCCATGTGCGAGGGGCTGGGCATGGAGGTGGTGGCCGAGGGGATCGAGGAGGAGGAGCAGGCGCGACTGCTCGTCCAGTTCGGCTGCGCCGGCGGGCAGGGATACCTGTTCGGCAAGCCCTGCAACGCCGAAGCGACCATGACGCTCCTGCGCGAGGCCTATCTGGCGGCGGCGATGCGCCGCATCGCCTGACGGCGGAGCTGCGGCTCAGCCCACCTTCTGGATGCAGATCGGCGTATGGCCGGACTTGACGAAGCCAAGCTCGTGCGCGGCCGCCTTCGACAGATCGATCACCCTGCCCTTGATGAACGGCCCGCGATCGTTGATCTTCACCGTCACCGTCTTGCCGTTGCGCTGGTTCGTCACCTTCACCTTTGTCCCGAACGGCAGATGGCGGTGCGCGGCGGTCATCGCCGCCGGATTCATCCGCTCGCCTGAAGCGGTCTTCGATGTCAGCGCATACCAGGAAGCGCTGCCGCATTGGGCAAAGGCCGCGCCGGACGAAAGCAAAACAAATGAGACGGCAGCAAAAGCCGCCAGACGAGAGTGGGTGGATTTCATGCCTGGGATTGTCCCGTTCCATTGATGTTGAAACCGCCGCTAGGGCGGGAATCGGGCAAGGAAGGGGCAAACCGTTTCAGCGGCGGACACTTATGGCGACAGGCTGAAACATTGGGTCAGGAACGGCGTCGGCGGACGCCGGAAAGGATCGGGGCGGGCGGCCGCGCGAAGAGGCCGCCCGCGCCGGTTCAGGCCCGCAGGACGCCGCCGGTCTGCTTCGCCACATTGTCGACGATGCGGGTCGCAAGCGCCTCGAAATCCTCGTCGGTCAGGGTGCGTTCGAGCGGCTGGATCGCAACCTCGATGGCGATCGACTTCTTGTCTTCGCCCAGCGCCGCGCCCTCGAACACGTCGAACACGCGCACGCCGGTCACGAGCTTCCTGTCGGCGGCCGCAGCGGCGCGCAGCAGCGCCCCCGCCTCGACATCTTTCCCGACGACGAAGGCGAAATCGCGCTTCACCGCCTGGAACGGCGACAGGTCGAGCCGCGGCTTGGT
>JBLJBS010000142.1:0-9030 GCA_047637695.1 Aquamicrobium sp.
ACCAGACGCTGGCCTCCATCACCTTCCAGAATTATTTCCGCATGTACGGCAAGCTCGCCGGCATGACCGGCACCGCGCTGACGGAAGCCGAGGAGTTCGGCAACATCTACGGGCTCGAGGTCACGGACATCCCGACCAACCTGCCGGTCCAGCGTCTCGACGAGGACGACGAGGTCTACCGGACCGTCGAGGAGAAGTACAAGGCGATCATCCGGGAGATTCGCGACGCCCATGCCAAAGGTCAGCCAACCCTTGTCGGCACCACGTCGATCGAGAAGTCGGAATATCTGGCCGAGCGGCTGCGCGCGGAAGGCTTTTCCGATTTCCAGGTGCTGAACGCCCGTCACCACGAGCAGGAAGCCGCCATCGTCTCCCAGGCCGGCCGCCCCGGCGCCATCACCATCGCCACCAACATGGCCGGCCGCGGCACCGACATCCAGCTCGGCGGCAACGCCGACATGCGCATCCGCCAGGAGCTGGGCGACATGGCGGAAGGCGCGGAGCGCGAGGCGCGCGAGCAGGCGATCCGCGACGACGTCCAGAAGCTGAAGGAAAAGGCGCTCGCCGCCGGCGGCCTTTACGTGCTGGCCACCGAGCGCCACGAATCGCGGCGCATCGACAACCAGCTGCGCGGCCGCTCCGGCCGCCAGGGCGACCCCGGCCGCTCGAAATTCTTCCTGTCGCTCCAGGACGACCTGATGCGCATCTTCGGTTCCGAGCGCATGGACGGCATGCTCCAGAAGCTCGGCCTCAAGGAAGACGAGGCCATCATCCATCCCTGGATCAACAAGGCGCTGGAAAAGGCGCAGAAGAAGGTCGAGGCGCGCAACTTCGACATCCGCAAGAACCTGCTCAAATACGACGACGTCATGAACGACCAGCGCAAGGTCGTGTTCGAGCAGCGCCTCGAACTGATGGATGGCGAAAGCCTGGGCGACGCCGTCGCCGAGATGCGGCACGACGTCATCGACGACCTCGTCACCAAGCACATCCCCGAAACGGCCTATGCCGAGCAGTGGGACGTGGCCGGGCTGAAGGAAGGCGTTCTCGCCAGCCTCAATCTCGATCTACCTGTCGACGAATGGGCACGGGAAGAAGGCATCGACGAAGAGCAGATCCGCGAGCGGATCACCGAGGCGGCGGAAGCCGCCGCAAGGGACCGCGCCGAGCGCTTCGGTCCCGACATCATGGCCTATGTCGAGAAATCGATCGTGCTGCAGACGCTCGATCATCTGTGGCGCGAGCATCTGGTCAATCTCGACCATCTGCGCTCCGTCGTCGGCTTCCGCGGCTATGCCCAGCGCGACCCGCTGAACGAATACAAGGGCGAGGCGTTCGAGCTGTTCCAGACGATGCTGGGCAGTCTGCGCCAGGTGGTGACGGCGCAGCTGATGCGCGTCGAGCTGGTGCGCGAGGCGGCCGACGCGCCGCCACCGCAGGCGCCGAGCGACATTCGCGGCGAGCATATCGACGCCAGCACCGGCGAGGACGATTTCGGCGAGACGACGATGACGCTTGCCGTCGCAGACGCCCGTGCTGTTCCGCCGGAGGAGCGCGACCCCGCCAATCCTTCGACCTGGGGCAAGATCGGCCGCAACGAGGCCTGCCCCTGCGGCTCGGGCAAGAAGTACAAGCACTGCCATGGCGCCTTCGCCTGAAGCGAAAACCACGGTCCGGAATCGGATCGTCCGGCATAGATGGAAAAGGGCGGGGAGATTGCTCTCCCCGCCCTTTTTCGTTCTCGTCGCCCGTCCGCTTTCGTCGAGCCTGCTGAGGTCGGGCATCAGGGGCCGGGCCTCAGGGGGCCGCACTTGTTCCCTCTGTCAGGCCTTCGCCGGCTTCAGCACCGAGATCAGCGCGCCGTAGGGCACCAGCGCCACCAGCGCCATCGCCACCTTGACGCAGAAGTCGCCAAGCGCCAGCGACACCCACAGCGGCACCTCGCCGCCGAACATGAACGGCACGGCAAAGCCGAGTGAACCGTCCTCGCGCCCGAAGCCGGTGTCGAGAGCGGAGAACCGCACGGCAAAGGCCAGCGAGAAGAACAGGATCGTATCGATCACCGAGCCGATGATCGACGAGACCAGCGGCGCCTGCCACCATGCATTGCGGCGCAGTCGCTCGAAGATGGCGACATCGATCAGCTGCGCGACGAGGAAGGCGGTGCCGGAGGCGATGGCGATGCGCGGGCTGGCCAGCCAGATCGACAGGACCACGGCGACGGCGAAACCGGCATAGACCACCTTGCGCGCCACCGCCGCGCCGTAGCTGCGGTTCGCGAGGTCGGTGACGAGGAAGGCGATCGGATAGGTGAACGCACCCCAGGTCAGGATTTCCTGAAGCCCGAAATGCGCGAACGGATACTGGACGAGGATGTTGGAAGCGGCGACCGTCGCGGCCATTGCCGCCACGAAGGGCAAGACGGAACCGTGCCGCGATGCGGGACTAGAGGTCATTTTTTTATCCTGGGTGATGGAACCAGCCGGCCGGCGGGCAAGGCGCCCGCCGCGAATTCAGGAAGCGCGTGGCAGAGGGCTGCTTACGCGGCCTGCTCTTCGGCCAGCTTCTTGGTGATCTGCTTCTTGAGCAGGCGCGCGCGCTGCGACAGCTCCGAGGCGTCGGCCTTGACCAGGAAGGCGTCGAGGCCGCCGCGATGCTCGACCGAGCGCAGCGCATGGGCGGTGACGCGCAGGCGCACGCTCTGGCCCAGCGCTTCGGACTGCAGCGTCACGTCGCACAGATTGGGCAGGAAGCGACGCCGCGTCTTGTTGTTGGCGTGGCTGACATTGTTTCCGGTCAGGACGGCCTTGCCGGTCAGTTCGCAAGCGCGGGACATGATATGCACCTTCGTTCTATAGTCGGCCGTTTCGCAAGCGGCGTTTCGTTGCCGGCCATGCCATACTGCCGCACCATCAGCGAACGGCGCGCGGGCAGTATTGAGGCGGCCTCTGGAAAAGTCGCCGTTCCATAGTGGCATTTGCCCGCTGGGTCAAGCGCAAGCTTGGCGGCATGCCGGCCGGCGGCGGCCGATCCCATAGATTTGCCGGAATTGCCACGCAAGGGAAATCCATGAAACTCTCCACCGCCATCATCGGGCTTGCCGCCCCCATCGCCATCGGCCTCGCCACCCTCGCCCCGGGCATCGCGGCCGCGCAGCAGCCCCGCGCCTTCCGCACCGATTACACGGTGACGCTGCTCGGCCTGCCCATCGCCCGAGCGCGTTTCGACAGCACCTTCACCGACGACCGGTTCACCATCCAGGGCTCGCTTTCCAGCTCCGGCCTTGCCCGCATCTTCGACGACACCGTCGGCACCACCCGCGTCCAGGGCACGATCCGGCGCGGCACCGTGCTGCCTGCGACATTCGACGCCGACTACGTCTCCGGCCGCAAGAAGGGCACGACCGCGATCCGCTTTTCCGGCGATACCGTTAAAAGCGTCGTCAACCAGCCGCAGAAGAAGCGCGACCCGAAAACGTGGGTCGCGGTTTCCAACGCCCATCTGAAATCGGTTCTCGACCCGCTCTCCTCGGCCCTCGTGCCTGCTGCCAGCGCCGACGAGGTCTGCCGCCGCACCATCCGCCTGTTCGACGGCGAGCTGCGCGCCGACCTCAGATTGTCGCCCGGCAACCAGGGGCCGAACGGAAGCATCACCTGCACCGCGAACTTCATTCCGGTCGCCGGCTATCGCACCGATCGCAAGCAGATCGATTTTCTCAAGAAACACAGCCGCATCGCCATCACCTTCGCGCCACTGGCCGGCACCGGCCTCTACACCCCGATCGACGCTTCGGTCAGCACCCAGATCGGCACGCTGCGCATCGTCGCCACCTCGATCAAGGCGCGCTGACCGCGACAGACACCTATTGCGGCTTGCGCGCCGCGCGGCTAACCCTTGGACCCTGTGGAATGACGGGTGTGGGAAGAGGGGAAGGACGCCATGGCGCGCGCCACGCTGATCGGGTTTTCGGCCGTCGCCATGTGGGCGCTGCTGGCGCTGCTGACGGCGGCGTCCGGCGCGGTGCCGCCGTTCCTGCTGTCGGCGCTGACATTTTCGGTCGGCACCCTGGTCGGGCTCGCCATGCGCGCGGTCTCGCCGCCAGCCCCGCACCCGCCGATCCCGCCCGTCGTCTGGCTGATCGGCATCGCCGGCCTGTTCGGCTATCATTTCTTCTACTTCACCGCGCTGCGCAACGCGCCGGCGGTCGACGCCAGCCTGATCGCCTATCTGTGGCCGCTGCTGATCGTCGTCGGCTCGGCGCTGCTGCCGGGCGAGCGGCTGCGCTGGCACCATGTCGCCGGCGCGCTCCTCGGCCTGTGCGGCGCGTTCCTGATCGTCTCCAAGGGCGGCGGCCTCGCCTTCGACGGCTCCCATGCGTTCGGCTACGCCATGGCCGGCCTGTGCGCGCTGACATGGTCGGCCTATTCGCTCATGTCGCGGCGCTTCCCCGCCGTGCCGACCAGCGTGGTGACGTGGTTCTGCGCCGCCACCGCGCTTTTGTCCCTTGTCTGCCATCTGTTCCTTGAGGAGACAATCTGGCCGCAGGGAGCGACCCAATGGCTTGCCGTCCTCGGTCTCGGGCTGATGCCGGTCGGCGCTGCTTTCTATACCTGGGACCACGGCGTCAAGCACGGCAACATCCAGGTTCTCGGCGCGGCCAGCTATGCCGCGCCGCTTCTGTCGACGCTGGTGCTGATCGCCGCCGGCATGGCCGAACCCACCTCGCGCATCGTCGCCGCCTGCGTGCTGATCACCTCCGGCGCGGTGCTGGCGGCAAAGTCGATGCTTTTCTCCGCCAGCAGCGAAGCCAAGAGTACGAGTGAAACTAGGGGCACAAGCGAAGCCAGGGGAGAGACCCGGTCATGATGCCCTTCGAAGGCGGGATCGATTCGCTCGCCAACGGCACGCTTCTGCTGTCGGCCGTCGCCGCCGTGCTCTACCTTCCGGTGCAGGGTCGGGAACCGTCGCTGCGGCGCAGCTTCGTCAAAACCGTCTCGACGGCGCTTCTGGCGGTTCTCGCCTATATCGAGGGCGGCCCGCTCCTGCTCGTCGTGGCGCTGGCTTTGAGCTTCGCCGGCGACTTCTTCCTGTCGCGCGATGGCGAAAAGCCGTTCCTTGCCGGTCTGACAAGCTTTCTCGCCGCGCACCTCGTCTATGTGCCACTGTTCCTCTCGGTCGGCGGCGGGACCGACATGCTACTCTGGCAGCCTTGGCGGATCGGCCTTGCCGTTCTCGCCATCCTCGGCGCCGGCCTGCTGTTGCGCCGGCTGCTGCCCGCCGCCGGCACGCAGATGCGGGTTCCCGTCGCGGTCTATACCGCCGCGATCCTCGCCATGCTGCTTGCTGCGGCAACCGTGCCGTCGCCGGTGATCCTGATCGGCGCAGTGCTGTTCGTTTTGTCGGATTCGCTTCTCGCCATCGGCCGTTTCCTGCTGCCGGAAGGTTCGCCACGCCAGCGGCCGACGGGCGCGGCCGTCTGGGTCTTCTATTACCTCGCCCAGATGGCGATCACGCTCGGCTTCCTGCTCTGAAGCAATTCCAGAGCGGGATGAGGAAAAGCGCCGGGCAACGTTCCTGCAATCGCGTGAGACGGGGGTCAGAAACTGTCCTTGCGCCGGCGAAGCTCGGCAAAGACGGCAGCGTCCGAAGCCGCCTCCATCCCCAACGCCTTGCGAATGGCGGGGTCACCGGCGCGCAGGAACGGATTGGTCGCCTTTTCCGCGCCGATCGTCGTCGGCAGCGTGGCCCGGCCCGCCGCCCTCAGCGCCTCGATCTCTTTCATGCGCGCCCGAAGCGCGGCGTTGCCGGCATCGACAGACAGCGCAAAGCGGGCGTTGGAGAGCGTATATTCATGCCCGCAATGGATTTTAGTCTCGTCCGGCAGTGCCGCAAGCCGGGCGAGCGAGGCGAACATCACCTCCGGCCCTGCCTCGAACAGACGGCCGCAGCCGAGCGAGAACAGCGTGTCGCCGGTGAACGCCACCGCCGCCTGCGGCAGATGATAGGAGACGTGGCCGGCGGTGTGGCCCGGCGTCTCGATCACCCGTACCGTCTGGCTGCCCAGCGCGACCGCGTCGCCGCCGGCAACCGTTTCGTCGATGCCGGGTATCCTGTCCGCTTCGGCCGCCGGGCCGATGATCCGCAGCCCGAACCGCGCCTTCAGCGCCAGATTAGCCTCGACGTGGTCGGCGTGATGGTGGGTGACGAAAAGGAGCGACGGCCGCCAGCCGGTCCGCTCGATCGCAGCCAGGATCGGTGCCTCCTCCGGCGCATCGATCAGCGCCGCGACGCCTGACGCCGGGTCGCGCAGCAGGATCCCGAAATTGTCGCTGCGGCAGAAAAACTGCTCGATCTCGATCGTCATCGTCCGTCTCCCTGTTCAGGATCGAAGATAGGAAAGTGGTCCCGCGATGTCACGCCCGCCGGCCCGGGGTCGCCATCTTTCTTGCCGTCGCTGCCGCCTGCCGGTAGGTTCGCGCCATGCTGTCGGATATCATCGAATTGCGGACCTTCTATGCCTCGACGCTCGGCCGGCTGGCCGAACGGTCGGTTTCGGCCGCGCTCGCGTCCCTGTGGCCGGCGCAGCCGGGCGAACGGCTGATCGGACTGGGCTATGCGCTGCCGTGGCTGGAGCGGCTCGGCGCCGACGCCGAGCGCGTCTTTTCCTTCATGCCGGCACGGCAGGGGGCGGTCAACTGGCCGGCCGGCGGCCCTTCCGCCACCGCCCTGGTGTTCGAGGAGGAATTGCCGCTCTACGATTCCTCGATCGACCGCATCCTGATGGTCCATGCGCTCGAACATGCGGAGAACCCGCGCGAGGCGCTGATGGAAAGCTGGCGGGTTCTCGCCCCCGGCGGTCGCCTGGTCATCGTCGTGCCCAACCGCCGCGGCATCTGGGCGCGCTTCGAGCACACGCCGTTCGGCACCGGGCGGCCGTTCTCGCGCGGGCAAATCGACGCGCTGCTGCGCGAAGCCAATTTCACGCCCAACGCCTGGGGCGAGGCGCTGCATTTCCCGCCCTTGCGGCGACGCTTCATGATGCGTTTCCATGGCCTGATCGAGCGCGGTGGACGCACCATGTGGCCAATCTTCGCCGGAGCACTGGTGGTCGAGGCCCAGAAACGGCTCTATCAGGGCGTTCCCGTCGCCAAGCGCGCCTCGCGCCGCGTCTTCGTGCCGCTGCTGACGCCGCAGGGCGCGACGCGCACCACCCGGCAGGGCTCTGCCTCCGGCAAGCGCTGAAGCTATCCGTTCAGCGGGCGAAACCCACCGCGTCGAGATCGTAGTTCGTCGTCTGGTAGACCTGGTTGATCCAGTTGCCGAACAAAAGATGCGCGTGCGAGCGCCAGCGGTTCAGCGGCTGGCGGGTCGGGTCGTCGGCCGGGAAATAGCCGTGCGGTATCTCGATCGACGTGCCGGCGGCGATGTCGCGGTCATACTCTTCCTTGAGCGAGAAGGAATCATATTCGATGTGGTTGAACATATAGAGCCGGTTGCCGGCCGGTTCCGCCAGCATGCAGGGGCCGGTCTCGTCGGATTCCATCAGAATGTCGAGCCCGGCCGGGATGTCGTCGCTGCGGATTTCCGTCCACCGCGAAACCGGCACGATGAAATCGTCCGAAAAACCGGAAAGATAGGGCGAGGCGGGCGCGTTGTTGCGATGGCGGTAGACGCCGAACGCCTTCTTCTCCAGCGTGTATTTCGGAATGCGGTGGAAATGCCAGGCGGCGGCCATCGCGCCCCAGCAGATGAAGAACGACGAATGGACGTTGGTCTTCGTCCAGTCCAGAACCTGCGTCAGCTCGTCCCAATAGGTGACGTCCTCGAACGGCAACAGTTCGATCGGCGCGCCGGTAACGATGAAGCCGTCGAACTTGCGCTCCTTGACCTCCTCCCACGTCCGGTAGAACGAGATCAGGTGCTCCTCGGGCGTGTTCTTCGCCTTGTGATTGCCGATCCTGACCAGCGACAGTTCGACCTGAAGCGGCGTCGCTCCGATCAGGCGCGCCAGCTGGGTCTCGGTCCGCACCTTGTTCGGCATCAGGTTGAGAAGGCCGATCTGCAGCGGACGGATATCCTGACGCAGCGCCGTGCGCTCATCCATCACGCTGACGCCCTCGCGGGCAAGAATCTCGCGGGCGGGCAACTGATCGGGAATCTTGATCGGCATCTCAAGCTCCAAAACAAAAACCGGCGGCGAGATCGCGGCCGGTCCGTATGGACTTCAGAGGCGGCCACTTTAGCAAGTTGTTTAACGTGGCTGCAAGCCGACCGGCCAAATCACCACGGGTACGGCCCGTATTTAGGCGTCCGCGCCCTTTGCGTCAACGTCAATCCTTGCTAGAGCAGGCCGCCCTTCACCAAGAGCCTTCCGATCGTTATCGCCAGGCTGGCGTTTACAGGATCACACGAGATGAGCACCGAGCTCCGCCCCCAGCCCCGCCCGGGCATCATGGACATCGCCGCCTATGTGCCGGGCAAGAGCCATGCGCCGGCCGGTGTCGCCAGGGTGCATAAGCTGTCGTCCAACGAAAACCCGCTCGGCCCCTCGCCGAAGGCAATCGAGGCGGCGAAGACGGTGGCCGAAAAGCTCGCGCTCTATCCCGACGGTCCGGCAACGCGGCTGCGCGAGGCCATCGCCGCCGTCCACGGTTTGAACCCGGCCAACATCATGGCCTTCAACGGCTCCGACGAGGCCATCGCGCTGCTTGCCCGCACCTATATCGGCGAAGGCGACGAGGGCATCTATTGCCAGCACGGCTTCCTCGCCTATCCGATCTACATCAAGGCCACCGGCGCCACTGCCGTGGTCGCGCCGGAGACGGCCGAGCGCGCCGATGTCGACGCCATCCTCGCGGCGGTGACGCCGCGCACCCGCATGGTCTTCCTTGCCAACCCGAACAATCCGACCGGCACCTATCTGCCGTTCGAGGAGGTGCGCCGCCTCCATGCCGGCCTGCCCGGCAATGTCATCCTCGTCATCGACGCCGCCTATGCCGAGTTCGTCCGCCGCAACGACTACGAGGCCGG
>JBLJBS010000143.1:0-3230 GCA_047637695.1 Aquamicrobium sp.
TGATGGTCTGGCCGAGGCTGACCTGGCCGTCGCCGGCGATCACCACCTTGCCGCCCTTGCGCACGGTGACGATGGTCGTCGCGTGCATGGTAAGCTCGTTCGACATATCTGCTCCGATCCTGTCTTCGGCCGGCCGTCGAAAGGACGCGCCCGCCGCATGGGCGTTTATGTATGTGCCGGGCGGCCGAATGCAAAGGCTGCGGCGGTTGCGCTTTTCATCGCCGGGCCATGCTGTTAAGACGCCTTCGCCTTTTTGGCGCTTTCTCGAAAGGAAGGACAAGCGATCATGGCGATCACGACCGGCCGCAGGGCGAGCGTTTCGCGCAGCACCAAGGAAACCTCGATTGCCGTCAGCGTCGACCTCGACGGCAAGGGCGCGTCGAAGATTTCGACCGGCGTCGGCTTCTTCGATCACATGCTCGACCAGCTTTCGCGCCATTCCCTGATCGACATGACGGTCGAGGCCAAGGGCGATCTCCACATCGACGACCATCACACGGTCGAGGACACCGGCATCGCGCTCGGTCAGGCCATCGCGAAAGCGCTCGGCGAGCGGCGCGGCATTTGCCGTTACGCCTCCATCGATCTCGCCATGGACGAAACGCTGACACGTGCGGCGCTCGATGTCTCGGGCCGGCCGTTCCTCGTCTGGCAGGTGGACTTCTCCGCGCCGAAGATCGGCACCTTCGACACCGAGCTGGTGCGCGAGTTCTTCCAGGCGCTGGCCCAGAATGCCGGCATCACGCTGCATGTGACCAATCATTACGGCGCCAACAACCATCATATCGCCGAGACCTGCTTCAAGGCCGTTGCCCGCGCCCTGCGGGTCGCGGTTGAGCACGATCCACGACAGGAAGGCGCGATCCCCTCGACCAAGGGAACGCTGAACGGGTAGGGCCAAAGGCCATGGCAAGTTATGTGGTGATGGAGCCGTCTTCGGCTCCCGGCGACGAGACCGGCCGCGAAGGCGCCGTGCTGGTGCGCGACGGCTTTCACCTTTTCGCCTTTCTGCTGCCGGCGGTGTGGCTTCTGTGGCATCGGCTGTGGATCGAGGCGCTGGTCGTCATCGCCGTGACGACGGCGCTGTCCGGCGCAGGCTCCGTCGCCGGTCTGGGCAGCGCCGCGCCCGTTCTGTCGCTTCTCGTCTCGCTCTATGCCGGGCTTGAAGGATCGTCGCTCAGGCTGGCCGCGCTTCGCCGGCGCCGCTGGCGTGAATGGGGCGTGGTCGAGGCCGACAATGCCGCCGACGCCGAAATCCGTTATCTTCACGACGCCGGAAAGAGGGACGACGACAGGGCGGAGCCCGCCGCGGTCCGGCCGGTGGCGATCTCGGCCGCGCCTGTCATTGCGCCGCGCGGCCCGGCCGGGCCGGCGCTCGGCCTGTTCGCCTATCCGGGGAAGGGCTGACCATGCGTGTCGCCATCATCGATTACGGCTCGGGCAATCTCCGCTCCGCCACCAAGGCGTTCGAGCGTGCGGCGCGCGAGGCGGGCATCGAGGCCGAGATCGACCTGACCTCCGACGCGGCGCGCGTCGCCACCGCCGACCGCATCGTCCTGCCCGGCGTCGGCGCCTATGCCGACTGCCGCGCCGGGCTCGATGCGGTTCCCGGCATGGTCGAGGCGATCGAGGAGGTCGCCACCGCCAAAGGCCGGCCGTTCCTCGGCATCTGCGTCGGCATGCAGCTGATGTCGCAGCGCGGGCTGGAAAAGACGGTGACGAATGGCCTCGGCTGGATCGCCGGCGACGTCAGGGAAATCACGCCGTCCGACCCGTCGCTGAAGGTACCGCAGATCGGCTGGAACACGATTCACGTGAAACATTCGCATCCGTTGTTCGCCGGCATCCCCACCGGCGACGACGGGCTGCATGCCTATTTCGTCCACTCCTACCATCTCGATGCGACACAGGATGACCAGGTCCTGGCCGTCGCCGACTATGGCGGGCCGGTAACGGCTGCCGTCGTCAACGGCAACAAGGCGGGAACGCAGTTCCACCCGGAAAAGAGCCAGCGCCTCGGCCTCGCGCTGATCGCCAATTTCCTGCGGTGGAAGCCGTGAATGCAGCGAAGGTGCGCATTGCCGGCGCATCCGACGTGCCGGCGCTGTTCGCCATTCGTCTCAGCGTGGCGGAAAACGCAATGACGCTCAATGAGCTGGCGGACGCCGGCGTCACGCCGCAATCGGTCGAGGATGCGCTGAAGGCCAATGCCCGGGCATGGCTTGCGGAGACCGGGAGCGAACCTGCTGCTTTCGCCATGGCCGATAATGACGACGGTTGCATCTTTGCGATGTTCGTCAAGCCGGGCTTTGAGGGGCGCGGTTTCGGCCGCGCGCTGATGGCCGAGGCCGAGCACTACCTGTCCCGAAACCACCCGTTGCTGTGGCTCCATACGGGCGCCGACATGCGCCTGCGTGCCCACGGCTTCTATCGCCGGCTTGGCTGGCGCATGGTCGGTCCGGCCGGCAGCGACGAGCTGCGCTACGAGAAGGCGATGAATGTGGAGGAGAACCGATGAAGAAAGGCTATTGGATCGGGCTGGTCGATGTCACCGACCCGGAAGGGTATAAGGCTTACGTCGCTGCCAATGCCGTCGCCTTCGACAAGTATGGCGCGAAGTTCATCATCCGCGCCGGCCGCAACGAACAGCCGGAGGAGCCGGCCGGCACCCGCCATGTCGTCATCGAATTCGACAGCTACGACAAGGCGGTGGAATGCTACCACTCGCCCGAATATAAGGCGGCGATCGAACTCAGGAAGGACGCCGCCAAAGCGCGGATCGTCATTGTCGAAGGTGTCTGAACGATGATTCTCTTTCCGGCCATCGACCTGAAGGGCGGCCAGTGCGTGCGCCTGAAGCTCGGCGAGATGGCGAGCGCGACGGTCTACAATGAGGACCCGGCGGCGCAGGCGCGCAGTTTCGAGGAGCAGGGCTTCGACTGGCTGCATGTCGTTGATCTGGACGGCGCGTTTGCCGGCGAAAGCCGCAACGGCGCGGCCGTCGAGGCGATCCTTGCGGCGACGAACAACCCCGTCCAGCTCGGCGGCGGCATCCGCACCATGGCGCACATCGAGGCATGGCTCGAGAAGGGGCTGGCCCGCGTGATCCTCGGCACGGTCGCGGTGCGCGAGCCCGAGCTGGTCATCGAGGCGTGCAGGGCATTTCCGGGGAGGGTCGCCGTCGGCATCGACGCGCGCGGCGGCAAGGTCGCGGTCGAGGGCTGGGCCGA
>JBLJBS010000144.1:0-4630 GCA_047637695.1 Aquamicrobium sp.
TCGCTGCTCGGGCTGGTGCTGTCGGTCGGCGTCGCCATCGTCCAGTTCTGGCCCGACTGGCACTGGGTCGTGGTCGTCGCGGTGATCTTCTTCGGCGGCCAGTTCATCGAGGGCAACATCCTGCAGCCCAATCTGGTCGGCAAGAGCGTCGGCCTGCACCCGGTCTGGCTGATGTTCGCGCTGGTCGCCTTCGGCGCGCTGTTCGGCTTCGTTGGCCTGCTGATCGCGGTTCCGGCCGCCGCCGCCGTCGGCGTCCTTGTCCGCTTCGCCCTGTCGCGCTATCTCCATTCGCCGCTTTATCGCGGCCACGGCCGCGCGCCGGAGGCATGAGGCGATGCCGCCTGCCTTCGCCGATCGTCCGCGTCAGCTCCCGCTCGATCTCGCGCACAGCGAGGGACGCAGCCGCGACGACCTCGTCGTGGGCCGGTCGAACGCCCAGGCCGTGGCGCTGGTCGATCGCTGGCCGGACTGGCCGTCGCCGGTCGCGATCCTTGCCGGCCCTGCCGGCTCCGGCAAGTCGCATCTCGCCCATGTCTGGCGCGAAGCAAGCAATGCCGCCGTGCTTGAACCCGGGCATCTCGGGCAGGAAGCGGTCGATGCAGCCGGTCGCGGGCCGGTGCTGATCGACGACGCCGATGCCGGCGCGCTGGATGAAACCGGCCTGTTTCACCTCATCAACACGGTCCGGCAGGGCGGAACCTCGCTTCTGATGACCTCGCGCCGCTTTCCCGCTGCCTGGGGCGTGACCCTGCCCGACCTTGCCTCGCGGCTGAAGGCTGCCTCGACGGTGGAGATTCACGAACCGGACGACGTGCTGCTCGCTGCGGTGACCACCAAGCTGTTCGCCGACCGCCAGATCGAGGTCGAGCCGCATGTCGTGCAGTTTCTCGTCCGCCGCATCGAGCGCTCGCTGTCCAGCGCCATCGAGGTGGTGACCCGGCTCGATCGGGCGGCGCTCGAGCGAAAGACGCGGATCACCCGGGCTCTCGCCGCGCAGGTGGTCGAAGCGATGGAAGAGGGCAGGGACAGGCCGGGGGCCTGAGCCGCTCTCAGACCGCCTCGGCGTCGTAGGAATAGAGCCAGTCGAGATCGGCGGCGAGGCTTTCGCTGCGGCGCAGCGAAAGCACGGCGTCGCGGCCGAACGCGGTCAGCCCGGAAGCGTGCCAGACAAAACGGTTGAACGCGCCGCGTTTCGCGACCTGGGCGACCCGCGCCTGCCGACGCGCCTGATAGCGCCTGAGCGCGCCGGCGAGATCGGAGGGCGTCCGCGCCACCGTCGCCGCCAGTGCGGCGGCATCCTCGATCGCCATCACCGCGCCTTGCGCGGCATAGGGCCCCATGGCGTGGGCGGCATCGCCGATTAGCGCCAGCCCGGCCGGATCGATCCACGGCCGGTCGGCCGCGACTTCGCTGATCGGCCATGGCAGCCATGTGTCGATCTCGGCGATGAACGCGTCGATCTCCTCGGCCGCTCCGGCGACGATGCCGAGCGGGAGGGCGCGGCGCGTTGCATGGAGTCCCGATTCGGTCGGTGCAACCATGCGGCCGATGGCGACGAGGTTGATGAGCTCGCCCCGCCGCAGCGGGTAGGCGACGAGATGAAAGCGCGGATGCAGGAAGGCACTGACCCTGTCGGCCGGAATGAGGCCGTTGCCGAGGCTGGGCGTCGTCATCGCCCGCCAGGCGACATAGCCGGAGAAGCTGTCCGGGCGCGCCAGTGCGCCGGTGCCGCGCAGGGCGGAGCGGACGCCGTCCGCGCCTATGGCGAGGTCGCAGGCGATTGTCGCGCCGATGCCGCCGGAGCGTTCCACGGTGAGCGCCACGCCGCTTTCATCGCCGCTTTCATTGAAGGATGCGCCGCGTACGGTCACGCCGGTCTCCAGCGAGATTGCCGGTTCGGACCGCGCGGCTTCGGCAAGCAGATCGTGAAGATCGGCGCGGTGGACGGTGAGATAGGGCGCGCCCCAGCGGCGGTCGGCATTCTCGCCGAGCGGGATCGAGGCGATGCGTCGCAGCGAATCGGCGCGGCGCAGCTCTATCGCCTGCGGCCTGACCGCAACCGCCGCGACCTTGTCGAGAAGATTGAGCCGCTGCAGGATATGCGAAGCGTTCGGAGAGAGCTGGATTCCGGCTCCGACCTCTTCCAGCCTTTCGGCGCGTTCGAAGACGGAAACCGAAAATCCCCGGCTGGCGAAGCACAGGGCGGCAGTGAGGCCGGCTATTCCCGCCCCGGCGATGGCGACATGCCTCAATGGCGGGCGGCTATGCCTGGAAGGGATGCTCATTCCGCCCGCGCGGCCCCTGCCGCCTCAGGCTGCCTTGGGATGGTAGGCCACGCCCGCGGGGTTCGTCTCGCGCCCGTGAAGTGCGGGATTGTAGCGATAGAGCGTCGAGCAGTAGGGGCAGACCTTCTCGTTGTCCTCGCCCATGTCGAGATAGACATGAGGGTGATCGAGAGGCGGCGTCGCGCCGATGCACATGAACTCCTTGACCCCGATTTCGATGAAGGCGTGGCCCGCATCGTTCTGGAAATGGGGAATCGTCGGATGGTCGGCCATGACATGCTCCGGGAAGGTTCGAGCTCGATAGCTGTTGAGCGTTTGCAGCATAAATCGGCCCTTGGCAAGCCGTGATATGAAACTGTCATAAAAGCCTGTCAGGAGGCAGCTTGACGAAATGCGCGCCTGCTGATGCAGTCGCGCCAGATGGCTTCAGGTGGCAGAATGAACGACACGGCGATCGTGCAGAGCGAATTCACGGGCAAGGTGCAGGCGCTGGCCGCGTCGCCCGAAGGCAACCCCGACCGTTTCGTCAATCGCGAGTTCTCGTGGTTGCAGTTCAACCGTCGTGTTCTCGACGAGGCCGATAACGCCAACCACCCGCTTCTGGAACGCCTGCGCTTCCTGTCGATCTCGGCCGCGAACCTTGACGAGTTCTTCATGGTGCGCGTCGCCGGCCTTGCCGGTCAGGTCCGCGAGGGCATCGCCATCAAGAGTCCAGACGGGCGCACGCCGGCGGAGCAGCTCGACCTGCTCCTGCTCGAGGTCGAGCGCCTGCAGGCGGACCAGCAGGCGACCTATTCGCGTCTGGCCGGCCTGCTGCGCAAGGAAGGCATCGAGATCGTCCGCGCCGAGGCGATCAGCCGCGAGGAGAAGATCTGGCTGGAAGAGCACTTCATGGACGCGGTGTTCCCGGTGCTGACGCCGCTGTCGATCGACCCGGCGCATCCTTTCCCGTTCATCCCCAATCTTGGCTTCTCGATCGCGCTGCAGCTGCGCCATCTGCGCGGCGGCGGCGAGATGACCGCACTTCTGCGCCTGCCGCAGGCGCTTCGCCGCTTCATCCGCCTGCCCGAGCGCAAGTCGGCGGTGCGCTTCATCGCGCTCGGCGACACCGTCAGCATGTTCATCGGCAAACTGTTCCCGGGCTATGAGGTCAAGGGCTCGGGCACGTTCCGCATCATCCGCGACAGCGACATCGAGGTCGAGGAAGAAGCCGAGGATCTGGTTCGCCTGTTCGAGAGCGCCCTGAAGCGCCGCCGGCGCGGACAGGTCATCCGCATCGAGTTCGACGACGAGATGCCCGAGGCGCTGCGCGATTTCGTCGCCGGCGAGCTCGGCGTCACCGGCTCGCGAATTTCGATCCTCAAGGCGCCGCTGGCGTTGAACCAGGTGTCGGAAATCGTCTCCGTGCCGCGCGACGACCTGAAATTCGTTCCCTACAACCCGCGCTTTCCCGAGCGCGTGCGCGATCGGGGCGGCGATTGCCTCGCCGCGATCCGCGAAAAGGACTTCATCGTCCACCACCCCTATGAGAGCTTCGACGTCGTCGTGCAGTTCCTGCGCCAGGCGGCGGTCGATCCTGACGTGGTGGCGATCAAGCAGACGCTTTACCGTACCTCGAACGACAGCCCGATCGTGCGCGCGCTGATCGACGCGGCCGAGGCCGGCAAGTCGGTCACGGCGCTGGTCGAGCTGAAGGCCCGCTTCGACGAGGAGGCGAACATCCGCTGGGCGCGCGATCTGGAGCGCGCCGGCGTGCAGGTCGTGTTCGGCTTCATCGAGCTGAAGACCCACGCCAAGATGTCGCTGGTGGTGCGCCGAGAGGACGGCAAGCTGCGCAATTACGTCCATCTAGGCACCGGCAACTACCACCCGATCACCGCGCGCATCTATACCGACCTTTCCTATTTCACCACCGATCCGGACCTCGCCCGCGACGTGGCGCAGGTGTTCAACTTCATCACCGGCTATGCCGAGCCGGCGCAGAAGATGGGCATCGCGATTTCGCCGCTGACGCTGCGTCCGCGCATCCTCGACCACATCGCCGCCGAGATCGATTTCGCCCAGAAGGGCAAGCCGGCGCAGATCTGGATGAAGATGAATTCGCTGGTCGACCCGCAGGTCATCGACGCGCTTTACGAAGCCAGCCGGGCCGGTGTCGAGGTCGATCTCGTCGTGCGCGGCATCTGCTGCCTGCGGCCGCAGGTGCCCGGCCTGTCGGAAAACATCCGGGTCAAGTCGATCGTCGGCCGCTTTCTCGAACACAGCCGCATCTATTGCTTCGGCAACGGCCACGGCCTGCCTTCCGACGAGGCCATCGTCTATATCGGCTCGGCCGACATGATGCC
>JBLJBS010000145.1:0-12598 GCA_047637695.1 Aquamicrobium sp.
CGGCGCCGTTCTGCAGCAGATGGCTGGCGAAGGCATGGCGCAGCACGTGCGGCGACACCTTCGCCGCCGGCACGCCGGCCCGGGCGGCCAGCGCCTTCAGTTCGCGCGCGAAGACCTGGCGCGGCAGGTGGCCGCTCTCCGAGGAGGACGGGAAGAGATACGGGCTTTCGTTCAGCGCGGGCTCTGCCGCGCGGACGGAAAGCCAGTCCTTCAGCGCCGCCCGCGCCGCATGCGACAGCGGCACCATGCGTTCCTTCGCCCCCTTGCCGCGCACGATGAAGAAGCGCTCGTCGCGCAGGGCCACGCCGACCGGCAGCGCAACGAGTTCCGAGACGCGCAGGCCGGTGGCGTAGAGCGTCTCGACCAGCGCATGCAGCCGGCTGGCGGCGAGCCAGGCCGCCGGCTCGCCGCCCTGGGCTGCATGCTTTTCGGTCTCCGCCTGCGCGATCAGGGCCGAGACCGCGTCCTCGCGCATCGTCTTCGGCAGCGGCCGCTCCTTGCGCGGCGCGTCGAGCGTGGCGGTGGGATCGTCCTCGCGCAGGCCCTCGGCGTAGAGGAAGCGGAAGAACTGGCGCAGCGACGACAGCTTGCGCGCCTGCGAGGTGGGCGCGAAGCCGCGCGCCGCAATGTCGTCCAGCCAGGCGCGAAGGTCCTGCGTGCCGGCCTGCGACAGCCGGCCGCCGAGAAAGGCCGAGGCATCCTCGAGATCGCGGGCATAGGCGGCAAGCGTGTTGTCGCTGGCGCCGCGCTCGGTGCTCATCATTTCGAGAAAGGCTTCCAGCCGGGCGGCGCTGCTCATGATGCTTTCCTTGGTGGGCGGCCAGTTTGCAGCGCAATCGCTTGCCGAATGGTGAAGCTTCGGCCGGCCAGGACCTGTGGACGGAACTCCAAACGGTAAAGGCGCGTTAACCGGGCGAAAGGAACACGATCATGGAACACATCGCTGCCTTCCTGCTGATCGTCGGATGTTCGCCCGATCTCGCCGAATGCCGCGAGATGCCGACGCCAACGGCGATCTATGAAGCCATAGAGGATTGCGAGGCCGAGCGCCCGTCGATCGCGGTCAGCTTCGACAACGCCGCGCCGCGGATGTTCGCCCAATGCTTCGAGGTCGATCCGGTGTTGACCGAAACCGATGCCGAAATCGTCTGGGACGTTTCGTCCGACGGAAAATTCGCGGCATGGGTGGAACCATATTCTTCAGAAGAAGTTCTGCTTGCGTCGAAACACGATGGAAAGGAAAGCGAAACCGTCGTGCGTCGCTAGGGCTTGATCGCGGCACGTCTTCCGGTCATGTTCTGACGGGAAGGGTTCCCCCAAATCGCATGGAGGCATGAATGAGGAAGATGATGATCGCGGCCGCTGCGGCGTTGACGCTGGCAGGCTGCACCACGGCAGAGCAGACGGCAGTCGGCGGCGCCGCGATGGGCGCGGCGATCGGCGGACTGGCGACCGGCCGCGCCAGCGGCGCCATTGCCGGCGCAGCCATTGGCGGAACAGCCGGCTACCTGATCGGCCGCTCGGCCGACCGGCCGGGCTGGTGCCGCTACCGCGACGAATACGGCCGCATCTATGAGGCGCGCTGCCGCTGATCGCGGATCGTCCCTCCGAAGGAAAAGGGAGCCGAAAGGCTCCCTTTTTTCGTTTCCCGGCATTGGTCCCGGCATTGGTTTCAGCGCAGCGGACGGTTCACGCCATCGCGCCCGGACCCGGCAGCGCGCCGGGCGGGCATTTGCCCATGATGATCATGCCGAGTACCTCGTCCTTGGTGACGTCGCCGGTGCGGGCGGTGCCGACGACCTGACCGTTCTTCATCACGCAGACGCGATCGGCGAGATCGAACACGTCATGGATGTCGTGGCTGATCAGGAAGATGCCGATGCCGTCATCCTTCAACTGCTTGACCAGTTCGCCGACCTGTGCCGTCTCCTGCGGGCCGAGTGCCGCCGTCGGCTCGTCCATGATCAAGATGCGCGCGTTGAAATGGATGGCGCGGGCGATCGCCACCGACTGGCGCTGGCCTCCCGACAGCTTGATGACCGGTTCCTTGAACCGCTGGAAACGCGGATTGAGCCGGCCCATCACCTTGCGGGCCTGCGATTCCATCGCCACGTCGTCGAGCGTTCCCCATCTGGTGCGCAGCTCGCGCCCGAGGAACAGATTGGCGGCGGCATCGACATTGTCGGCCAGAGCCAGTGACTGGTAGATGGTCTCGATGCCGTACTTCTTGGCGTCGCGCGGGTTGTCGATCCTGGCTTCCTCGCCGTTGACGCGGATTTCGCCGGCATCGCGCCGGTAGGCTCCCGACAGGATCTTGATCAGCGTCGACTTGCCGGCGCCGTTGTGGCCGAGCAGCGCCACGACCTCGCCGGCATGAAGATCGACCGAGGCGTCGTCGACGGCATGGATGCCGCCGAAGGAGATCGAGATGTTCCTCATCTCGACAAGAGGAACGGTCGCAGGAGTGGTTGAAGGCGTGACTGCGTTCGCCATGACGTTTCTCCTCAGCCGATCCGCTTGCGATAGACGGTGTCGAGCCAGACGGCGATGACCAGCGCGAGACCGACGACGATGTTCTGCAGCGGCGTGTCGACGCCGAGAAGGATCATCCCCGAGGCAAGCGACTGCATCAGCACCGCGCCGAGCATCGCGCCGGCGATGGTGCCGACGCCGCCGGAGAGCGAGGTGCCGCCGATGACGGCGGCGGCGATGACCAGCAATTCGTCGAGCGTGCCTTGTGCATTGGTGGCGGCGTTGAGCCGCGCGGTCGAGATCATCGCGCCGATGGCGGCGAGCCCGCCCATGATCATGAAGATCTTGCATGTCACCCAGCGGGTGTTGATGCCGGCCAGTTCGGCGGCTTCGGGATTGCCGCCGATGGCGAAGACGTAGCGACCGAAACGCGTGCGCGTGGCGACGAAGGTCATTGCGATGCCGACGCCGAGCGCGATCAGCACCGGCACGGCGATGCCATGGGCGATGAACACGTTTTCCGGCATGTCGAGACCGAGCGCCTGATAGTGGCGGCGCACGATCCCGATGGGCCAGGGGTAGGAATTCGCCACCCACACCGCGCCGAGGATCAGCGCGCAGGCGACGCCGCCGAGGAATGCTTCCGCCCAGACCGGGCGCAGCGGAAATTCGAACCGCCGGCGCTGGCGCCGCGCACCGACCAGCATCAGCACCACCGCTGCGCAGGCAATCGCGCCGACGAACCAGCTCCAGCCGGCGCCGATGGCGCCTTCCGCGCCGCCGCCCATCAGGCGGAAGGTGGCGTCCATCGGCGCGACCGTCTGGCCGCTGGTGACCCACCAGGCCGCGCCGCGCCAGATCAGAAGCCCGCCAAGGGTGACGATGAAGGCCGGCACGCCGAGATAGGCGATGACGTAGCCGTGCAGCGCGCCGATGGCCACGCCGACCATGAGCCCGCAAAGCGCCGCGAGCACCCAGGTCGCCGGATGACCGAAGCCGATCAGCCCCGGCAGGTACTGGGCCTGGACGACGCCCATCAGCATGCCGCAGACGCCGAGGATCGAGCCGACGGAAAGGTCGATGTTGCGGGTGACGATGACCAGCACCATGCCGGCCGCCATCACCGCGACCGAAGCCGACTGCACCGACAGGTTCCACAGATTGCGCGGGGTCAGGAACAGGCCGCCGGACAGGACGTGAAACACCAGCCAGATGATGATCAGCGCGCCGATCATGCCGAGCATGCGGGTGTCGATTTCCGTCGCCTTGAGGAATCGGCCGAACGGGCCGAGCGCGCTTGACCGGGCGGTGTCCGTCTGGTCTCCCGCCCGTGCGCCTGCCGGGGTGCCGCTGGCTGCGTCCGACATGGTCGTTCCTCCCGTGCGGCCGTCGTGTCGCGGCCTTGCTGGAATGCAAAGTAGGAAAACGCCGCGGCCTTCGTCAAACCGCGGCGTTCGCAACGCTCATTTCATCGCGGCGCGATCAGTTGCAGGCCGCGACCGTGCCCGCGGCGACGCCCTGGCAGACGACGTCCTTGGACACCCAGCCGGCATCGATCACCACGTTGAGATTGTCGCGGGTGATCGGGTTGGGCGCGAGGAAGATGGCGTTCATCTCGACCTTGTTCGGTCCGTCGGCCCACTTGACCGCGCCGTCGACGTCTTTCATCTCGGTGCCGTCGGCGAGCTGGTTGGCGATCTCGGCCGCAGCCTTGCCCAGCCCGCGCGAGTCCTTCCAGACCGAGACGGTCTGGGTGCCGAGCGCGATGCGGTTCAGTGCGGCGTGGTCGCCGTCCTGGCCGGAAACCGGCACCGAGCCGGCCAGCCCCTGGGCATCGAGCGCGGCGATGGCGCCGCCGGCGGTGCCGTCGTTCGAGGCGACCACGGCGTCGACGTCGTTGTTGTTGGCGGTCAGGAACTGCTCCATGTTGCGCTGGGCATTGGCCGGCAGCCAGCCGTCGGTGTAGGCCTCGCCGACATTCTTGATCTTGCCGGAATCGATCGCCTCCTTCAGCACTTCCATCTGGCCGGCGAACAGGAAGTCCGCGTTCGGGTCGGCGCCGTTGCCCTTGATGAAGACGTAGTTGCCCTCCGGCTGCGCCTCGAACACCGCGCGGGCCTGAAGTCGGCCGACTTCCTTGTTGTCGAAGGTCAGGTAGAAGGCGTCCGAATTCTCGATCAGCCGGTCATAGCCGACGACAGGAATGCCTTCGGCAACCGCCTTCTCGACGGCCGGGCCGATGGCCGAGGCGTCCTGGGCGAGGATGATGAGCGCGTCGGCGCCCTGGGAAATCAGCGCCTCGACGTCGGTCAGCTGCTTGGCGGCGGACGATTGCGCATCGGCGGAAATGTACTTGTTGCCGGCGGCCTCGAGCGCGGCCTTGATCGCCGCCTCGTCGGTCTTCCAGCGCTCTTCCTGGAAATTGGACCAGGAGACGCCGACGGTCTTGCCTTCGGCGAAGGCCGGCGCGGCCACAGCCGCAGACATGGCGACACCCGCCAGCATGGCGGTTGCAAACTTCTTCATGATGTTCCTCCCTGCGCCCGCGGGGCGCTGATGACTAGCCCTGCTGCGATGCGAAGCTATTTTTTCGAGCTTCGAAAAAAAGAATGACTCAGTCGAAAGCCCGTGTCAATATCCTGTTCCGCCTATGAGCCGCGCCTGTATTGCACTTGCATGTCGGGCGGGCTGCGGGCAGGAAGCGCACGGTTGGCTGGCAGGCTGGAGGAGAAGCGGGCAATGACCGTTGGCGTGCGTCACGACGATCTGCGCAGGCAGAACCGCGCGATGGTGATCGCGGCGGTACGGCGCGCCGGCCAGCCCTCGCGCACCGAGATCGCAGCGGCCACCGCTCTGAGCAACTCGACCATCTCGACCATTTCCGCCAGCCTGATCGAGGAAGGCATCCTCGCCGAGGCCCGAGGGAGCGAGAATGCGGGGCTGAAGCGCGGCCGGCCGCAGGTGGCGCTCGGTCTCAATCCCGGCGCCGCCGCCGTGGTCGCCGTGGTGCTGTCGCTGAATGCGCTGTCGGCAACCCTGATCGACTATTCCGGCCGTGAGATCGCGAGCGACGCCACCCGCCCCCCGACGCTGACGCTTTCGGAGGCGGAGCTGGTCGAGGCGGTGAGGGCGGCGGTGCGGCGCGTTCTCGTCGCGGCGAACGGCAATCACGGACCGGTGCTGCGCATCGCCCTCAGCATCCAGGGCATCACCGATTCAGCGGCGCGCAGGCTGATGTGGTCGCCGATCACGCCGCACAGCGACATCGCCTTCGCCGATGCGCTGGAAGCGGCCTTCGCCGTGCCCGTCACGGTCGAGAACGATTGCAACATGATCGCTGTGGCGCTCCGCGCCCGCGCACCGGAGCGCTATCGCGACAATTTCGTCGCCGTGCTTCTGTCCAACGGCATCGGCATGGGCCTGATGCTGCGCGGCAGCCTGTTCTCGGGCTCGCGCTCGTCCGGCGGCGAGTTCGGCCACATGATCCACATTCCCGACGGCGCGCTGTGCCGCTGCGGCCGGCGCGGCTGCATCGAGGCCTATGCCGGCAACTACGCCATCTTCCGGCATGCGCGCGGCGAGAGCGAGCTGGCGCCTCCGGCCGCCGACATCGACCACGCCACGATGATCGAGCTGGCGGCGGCGGCGCGGGCCGGTGCGGGGCGCGAACGCGAGGCGTTCGAGCGGGCCGGAGAGGCATTGGGCTTCGGGCTGGGCAGCCTGTTCGCGCTGATCGATCCGGCGCCGCTGGCGCTGGTCGGCAACGGCACCGCCGCTTTCGACGTCATCGGGCCGGCAATGCGCGCGGCGATCGCCCGCACGGCGGGCGGGCAGAACGGCGGCGAGATCGCCGTCGATGTCGAGGCCGACGAAACCCCGCTGATCCGCGAAGGCTGCGCCCGACAGGCGTTGACCTTCGTCGATCAGGAAATTTTCGCCGCCGGCCTCGTGATGCGGGAAGCGGCGGCGGCCGACGCCGTTCTCGACGAAACCGGGCAAAAGCGGCGGGTCGGCTGAACCGCGGCTGGACGCCGTGGGCTTCAGGCCATGCCGAGCGCGGCCATGTACAGGTCGAGGATCGCTTCCTCCTCCTGCCGTTCGGCCTGATCCTTCTTGCGCAGGCGGATAAGGGTGCGCATCGCCTTGGTGTCGAAGCCGGTGCCCTTGGCCTCGGCGAACACTTCCTTGATGTCGTCGGCGATCGTCTTCTTCTCTTCTTCCAGACGCTCGATGCGCTCGATGAACGAGCGGAGCTGCCCGGCGGCTACGGTCTGGGCGGATTCGGCGGTGATGTCATCGGCCATGTCGGGTCTCCGGTCTCTGCCGCCTCAAGAATCGGCGGCGGGATTGCGCGAGCGTCTCGTTGCCAAAGACGACGCCAAGAATCAATGCGCCGCGTGACGCAGTCGCGAAACAATGCGGGCCAGGTCCGGCCGTGCCGGATCAGGAGTGCTTCGGATGGCTGGCCGCGAAGGCGGCCTTCTGCTCGGCGCTCGCCTCGTGCTGGTGCCGTTCGCGCCATTCCTCATAGGGCATGCCGTAGACCATTTCGCGCGCCGCGTCCTTGTCGATGGCGACACCTCCTTGCGCAGCCGCCTCGCGATACCAGTTGGCGAGGCAGTTGCGACAGAAGCCGGCAAGGTTCATCAGGTCGATGTTCTGCACGTCGCTGCGTTCGCGCAGATGCTCGACCAGCCGGCGGAAGGCGGCCGCCTCGAAATCGCGGGTTCCGTTCTCGTCCCGATCGATTGTCATCGCCTTTCCCCTTCGTTTGATTCCGGCCCGGTGCGCGAGCCGTGCTGTTCTACCGCATGGATTCGCGGCATCGCGTTGACCGCCTCGACCATCGGCGCGAGGCGCGCCGCCCAACTCCCTGCACCCTCCGGCGTCGCGATCAGGTCCTGGCGGATCTCGATCAGCACATGGGCGTAGCCGTTCTGGGTGGCGTGGCGGTACATGGTGTCGCCGTGCAATGCCCCGTCATAGGGTTCGTTGTCGCCGACGACGAGGGACGGATCGGCGCGCAGCATGTCGAGAAGCGGCCGCGCCGCGCGATCATCGCTGTCCCACAGCAGCCCGACATGCCAGGGCCGGGCGCGGCCCTGCATCGACGGCGTGAAGGAATGGACGGAAAACAGGAACGGCGCGGCCTTCGACTCATCCGCCACGGAAGCCACCATCGCGCCGAGCGCGTCGTGATAGGGGCGATAATAGCGCTCGATCCGCCGAAGGCGTTCTTCCTCGGCCATCGGATAGTTGGCCCGGATCACCGTGCCGTCATAGAGCTGCCGGATCAGCGTCGGATCGTCCTCGCCGCGATTGGCGTCGATCAGCAGGCGCGAGAAGCGCGCCATCACCGCCGGCGCATCGGTCAGGCGCGCCAGCGCCCGGGTTACCGCCTCGACGCCGATGTCATAGGCGATGTGGCGCTCGAACTCCGAAGCCGGCAGGCCGAGCGAGCCGTATTCGTCCGGCAGTTCGCGGCCGGCATGGTCGGCGACGAGAACCAGCCCCCTGGAGCGGTCGCCGGTGATGGTTTCGAAGGGCGGAAAAACTGCGTCGCGGGTCATGCCGGGAAGGTCCGTGGGGCGGGAAAGGATCGTTCTCGTGTGTTCCACGAACCGGGCGCCGGCGCAATGCCGCCGTTTCGACATGCTTTGCAGCAGAATTGCGCTGCGCTGACACTGGGCCGACACTGGGCCGACACTGGGCCGACACCGCGTTGACACTGGCGCTCAGTTCTTTGAAATAGGGCGGCATGATGAAGACTGCTTCGACAGGGACGGGCATGAAGATGCGGATGAACGCCCGCCGGCGGCTGGCCGGCGGTTTGACCGCCTTTGGGCTGGCGCTCGGCGCTTCGCTGGCGGCGACGCCGGCTCTTGCCGATTTTCGCGTCTGCAACGCGACGCAGGGACTGATCGGCGTGGCGATCGGCTACCGCGCCAGCACCGGCTGGGTCACCGAAGGGTGGTGGCAGATCGACGGCTCGACCTGCAAGACCCTGATCGAGGGCGCGCTGTCGTCGCGTTATTATTATCTCTACGCCGAGGACGCCGAGCGCGGCGGCCGCTGGGACGGCCCGGTCAACATGTGCGTCGCCGAGCGCGAGTTCAAGATCGCCGGCGCCGGCGACTGCTTCGCGCGCGGCTTCCAGCGCGCCGGCTTCCAGGAATACGACACCCGCGAACAGACCAACTGGATGGTGCAATTGACCGACGAGCCGGCGAACGACGCAACCCCGGTGACCGGGGCGGGCCCGCAATGAGGCGCAACCGCAAGGTCAAGATCCTCGCCACGCTCGGCCCGGCCTCTTCCGACGAGGCGATGATCCGCCGGCTGTTCGAGGCGGGCGCCGACGTCTTCCGCATCAATATGAGCCATGCCGACCACGCGCTGATGCGCACGCTGGTCGGCCGCATCCGCGATGTCGAGCGCCAGGTCGGGCGGCCGATCGGCATCCTCGCCGACCTGCAGGGCCCGAAACTGCGCGTCGGCAAGTTCGTCAATGGCGTGGAGACGCTCGTTCCCGGCCAGGCATTCGTCCTCGATGACGACCCCGCGCCGGGCACGGACATGCGCGTCCAGCTGCCGCACCCAGAAATCCTGCGCTCGGTCCGGCCCGGCCACCGGCTGTTGATCGACGACGGCAAGCTGCATCTGCGCGCGGTCGAGGTGGATGGGCGGCGCATCGTCTGCGTCGTCGTTTCCGGCACCCGGATTTCCGACCGCAAGGGCGTCAGCCTGCCCGACACCGAACTGCCGGTCGGCGCGCTCACAGAGAAGGACCGCCGCGACCTCGAGGCCGTGCTGGCCGAGGGCGTCGACTGGGTGGCGCTGTCGTTCATCCAGCGGCCGGAGGACCTCGCCGAGGCGCGCAAGATCGCGCGCGGGCGCGCCTCGCTGCTCTCCAAGATCGAGAAGCCGCAGGCGGTGGCGCGGCTCGACGAGATCATCGAACTGTCGGATGCGTTGATGGTGGCGCGCGGCGATCTCGGGGTCGAGGTTCCGCTGGAAGCCGTGCCCGGCATCCAGAAGCGCATCACCCGCGCCGCGCGCAAGGCCGGCAAGCCGGTGGTGGTGGCCACGCAGATGCTGGAATCGATGATTTCGGCGCCGGTTCCTACCCGCGCCGAGGTTTCCGACGTTTCGATCGCCGTGTTCGAGGGCGCCGACGCGGTGATGCTGTCGGCCGAATCAGCGGCCGGACAGTATCCGGTCGAGGCGGTATCAACGATGAATTCGATCGCGGTGCAGGTCGAGAAGGACCCGCTCTATCCCGGCATCATCAACGCGCAGCGCTCGGAACCGGAAGCGACCGGGGCCGACGCGATCTCGGCGGCCGCGCGCCAGATCGGCGAGACGCTGAGGCTGTCGGCGATCGTCACCTATACCGGCTCGGGCGCAACTGGCGTGCGCGCCGCGCGCGAGCGGCCGCAACTGCCGATCATCGCGCTGTCGCCGGTGGTCGAGACGGCGAGGCGGCTGTCGCTCGTCTGGGGGCTGCATTGCGTCGTCACCGAGGACGCCACCGATCTCGACGATATGGTGGCGCGGGCCTGCCGCATCGCCCATGACGAGAATTTCGGCCGCGAGGGTGACCGCATCATCATTTCCGCCGGCGTGCCGCTGCGCACGCCGGGTTCGACCAACATGCTGCGCATCGCCTATATCGGGGTCGACGGGCAGGCCGACGGCTAAAGCGTGTCGCGATCTTTCAGATTCGCTCCATACGCTTCCAGTTCTTGTTCTTACGCATGTCGTTGTCTCGAAACCGGTTCCCGCTTTCGGACGGCCTGTTTTAGATAGCCTGCCTCAAATCGCCTGCCCGGCCATCTCGTCGGCAAGCTTGCCGAACTCGGTCTGGGCATCGCGCATCATCGGATAGACGTCCAGCAGGCTCTGATAGGCCGCGGCCGCCGCCTCGTTGTGGCCGGTGGCCTTGAGAATGGCGGCCAGACCGGCCATCGCACCGAAATGACGCCGCTCCAGCCGCAGGACACGGTCGATGTCGGCCATCGCGCGGCCATAGTCGTCGCGGGCGAAATGGATTGTGGCGCGCAGATTCCAGCCCTCGGCATAGGCCGGCGCCAGCGTCACGATTTCGTCCAGATAATCGAGCGCGTCGTCGTGTCTCTTCTCTTCGGCCGCCTTGTTGGCGCGGATCATCAGAAGGTCGATGGTGGCGCTGCCGGATTTCGACCATTCCTGGCGTATGCGCCGGGAAATCTGCCGGGCGGCGGCCTCGTTGCCGGCGCGCTTCAAATCGGAGAACAGACCGTCGAGCCGCGCCTGCGGGTCATCCGCCGTCAGGCCGGCCGTGCCATGGCCGGTCGTCTGCGCCGGCGCGGTGACGGCGCAGGCGAGAAGAATCGCGACGGAAATGGACAAAACGCTCCGCATGCCGGAAATCTATCCCGGCATAACGGAACGTCAAACTGAATTTTGCGTGTGACGCAAGGAAGGGCGCGCGGCGACGCCCGTCGGCTGCGGCTCAGCCCTGACGGGCCTTGAAGCGCGGCGCGGTCTTGTTGATGATGTAGACGCGGCCCTTGCGACGAACCAGGCGGTTGTCGCGGTGACGCGCCTTGAGCGCCTTGAGCGAATTCTTGATCTTCATCGGTCCAGCCCGTTTTCCTGATGCCCTGACGGGCCAACGTAAAGGCGCGCCTTCTCGCAAGCAGAGCGGCGCGCCCAATCCGGGATGGCTCTTAAACGACAGCAGGACGGGCTGTCAACCGGGCTGAAGACGAAGAAGCCGGGAACCGGGCCTGCGCCATAGCCCTTCAAAATGACAAATGAAGCCATTTTGTCGTCTAATCGACGAAGTGCTGGCCGATTGGATTTCCTATTACCTCACCGGCCATGAGCGCGCCGTGACGCGGCTGCGGCTTGCGCTCGATGGCTCGAACCAGAACGATATGGAGGAAGCGCAGCGCGCCTTCGATGAACGCGCGCTGGCACTGCTCATCAAGGCATTTGACGCCGAGCGGGCGAAGACGATCTATGTCCGCGCTCAAGCATGCGATCCCGAGGCCATTGTGATCGATGGTATACCTGTATCGCTGGACCGGTCAGATTGGGGGAGCGCCCGCCTCGGCGGGCTGGTGGGCTGAAGCCGAAGAAACGGTGAACTACGTCTACGCTATACTCCACCAAATTGAGGCATATGCGAACGGCTTGATTGGAGTGGTTTGCGGACTGTCCGCTTTGGAAGCAGCGAAGACCGTAACGGATACGAACGGTCCTTGCTTCCGCAACGAAAACGCGAAATAATTCTCATATTTGAATGGCCAACAAGGCATCGCAGGCGGTTGTTGCTAAGGAAAATGACCAGACAGCCTGGTTGGGCCGAGATCGCAATTGCGGCCGGCATTTATGTGGTTGGCATCGGCGTTCTTGGCTATTGGATGCTGCAACAACCCGAAGACCGCGCCGTGCGCGCAATCAATATCGGGGGTGCGGTCAACTTCGCAGTCGGTTTCGCCGGATTGCTCGGCGCATATCTTTATCGTGTCCGCAACTGGCAGGCATTCGGCTTTCGGCCCACCACGCTCAAGTGGATCCTGATTGGTATCGCGCTCGGCGCGGTCGGATTTGGCCTGATATTTATTGTCGAAGCCATCTATTTTCGCTTCATAACCGAATTAAACACGCAGGAAACTTTTCAAAAGGCGGCACAAGGTGGCCTCGCCTCGATGGCGATCCTGTTGTTCACCAGCGCGGTCCTGGGGCCTATTGGTGAGGAGCTCGTGTTTCGCGGGGTCGTGCAGAGCGCTCTGGAGAAATACGGGTTATGGATTGCCTTGCTTGGCAGTTCGCTCATGTTCGCCGCCGTTCACGGCCCGAGCGTGATATTCGTCGATGCCTTTGTGATGGGTCTTTTCTTCGGCTCGGTGTTTCGCCTGTCTGGGTCCATCTGGCCAGCCATAACCCTGCACATCGTCTATAATGGCCTCAATCTCATCTGCTACTCAATGGCATAAGGACGCGTACTCGTTCGCAGAGTTTCGGGCCGGGTATGGTCCATGGCCAGTTCTATGCGCCTCTTACGGACGCCTGCACGATCTGCACTCGAAAAGCGCAGGATGGGGGGGGGGGGGGGGGGGGGGGGGGGGGGGGGGGG
>JBLJBS010000146.1:0-2651 GCA_047637695.1 Aquamicrobium sp.
CCGGCAAATGGTCGGCGATGGCCAAGCGCTTCGTCACCGACACCTGCTTCGACATTGCTAACGAGGCGCTGCAACTCCACGGCGGCTATGGCTATCTCCACGAATATGGCGTCGAGAAGCTGGTCCGCGATCTTCGCGTCCATCAGATTCTTGAAGGCACCAACGAAATCATGCGGCTGATCGTGGCGCGCCATCTGATCGGGCGCTGACAGGCTGTAAACTCACGGGAGGAACGGGCGATGGCCACAATCGCATTCATCGGGCTCGGCAATATGGGCAATCCCATGGCCGCAAATCTGGTCAAGGCCGGCCATGCGGTGCGCGGCTTCGACCTCATGCCGCAGAATCTCGAAACCGCGCGCGCCAACGGGCTCGCCGTCGCGGCGAGCGCGGCCGAAGCGGTCGCGGGCGCCGATGCGGTCGTGACCATGCTGCCGGCGGGCAAGCATGTTCTCGCCGTCTATGCCGACATCGTGCCGGCTGCGGCAAAGGGCACGCTGTTCATCGATTCGTCGACCATCGATGTCGAATCCGCGCGCAAAGCCCACGAAATCGCGGCACAGGCCGGCATGCTGTCGGTCGACGCGCCGGTTTCGGGCGGTGTCGGCGGCGCCTCGGCGGGCACGCTGACCTTCATGGCCGGTGGGGCCACCGAAGCCTTCGCCAAGGCCGAGCCGCTGCTCCAGCCCATGGCCGGCAAGATCGTGCATTGCGGCGAAGCCGGCGCCGGCCAGGCGGCGAAGATCTGCAACAACATGATCCTCGGTATCTCGATGATCGGCGTTTCCGAAGCCTTCGTGCTGGCAGAGAAGCTCGGCCTGTCGCATCAGGCGCTGTTCGACGTGGCATCGACCTCTTCCGGCCAATGCTGGTCGCTGACCACCTATTGCCCGGTGCCCGGCCCGGTCCCGACTTCGCCGGCCAATCGCGACTACCAGCCCGGCTTCGCGGCGGCCCTGATGCTGAAGGACCTGAAGCTGGCGCAGGAAGCCGCGCAGGGCGCCGGTGCGGTGACGCCGCTCGGTGCGGAGGCCGCCCAGCTCTACGCGCTGTTCGATGCGGCCGGCCATGGCGGTAAGGATTTTTCCGGCATCGTCCGCTTCCTGCGCGGCAAGGCGTGACGCGGACTTTTTTCTGCCGCTGAACCCATGGCTGTCGGGGCAGAAAAGTGGCGGATTCAGGATTGCTTAAGCTCTCGATAACCGCCCGGTAACGATGTCCCTGTAGAACGGATCACGAGGCGGCCAACGCAGCCGCCCACCGCTCCGGATCAGGTTTTTGCGTACCGGGGATGTCAGTTTCGCAAGCGTATCGAGTAAGCGCGAAACGCCATGCGTATTATGGCAAGACCGCGTTTCTCCCCGCCCGGAGAGCGCGGTTTTTGCTGTTGCGGGGTGATGCGGGCGGATGGGTCGTCTCGCCGCGTCCCCGACTCAGCTGCCGCTTTTCAACCGCCTGTAGTTCTTCTTCACCCGCCGGCCGGCGGGTTTCAGCGCGGCATGGGTGGCGCGCTCCAGCGCGACGCCGTTGAGCAGCGACGGCATGCTGCCGCTGTAGACCTCGAACCAGAAGCTCGACGTCGACTTGACCAGCGAAAGCTGGGCCGCAACCATTCCTTCGGCGGCCGCGGCCAACTTCTCGCTGACGGCCCGCGTGGTCTCCACCCGCCAGGGATTGGCGTCGGTGGCTTCCGCCATCAGCAACGGGGTGCGCAGCGCCATCACCGCCGGCGCCAGCATCAGGCTCGCCGTCAGTGCGCCGGCAGAACGGTCGGAACGGCGTGCGCCACGCTTCATCGTCTGTCGCCCCTGCCGTCAGCGCGGCTTGAACTTGACGTCGACCGGCGGCCGCAGCCCGTTCGACAGCCGGTTGGTCTCGTTGGCCATGCCGACGACAGCGAGCAGTTCCATCAGCTGCGCGTCGGTCATTCCCTTGGCGCGGGCCGAGGCGGTATGGGAATAGGTGCAATACTCACAACCGTTGGTCGCCGATACCGCGATGTAGATCATCTCCTTGACGAGAGGATCGAGCGTGCCCGGTCCCATAACCTGCTTCAGGTCTTCCCACGTCCGCTTCAACAGTTCGGGATCGTGCGCCAGCACTTTCCAGAAATTGTTGACCCAATCGGTGCCGCGCGTCTCCATGATGTCGTCATAGACGGCGCGCACCTCGCTCGAGGCATTTTCGTACTCGATCAGCGCAACCACTGGCAGTTCGGGCATGGCTCGTTACTTCCTCAGGTCTGCGGCAGCGAGATCCAGCGCCTTGCCGATGCGCTCTATCGCCATGTCGATGGTTTCCCGGGTCCAGATCAGCGGCGGCGACAGGATCATCGTATCGCCTGTCGCGCGCAACATCATGCCATTGGCGATGGCGTGGTCGCGGACGACGACGGCGGCTTCTCCATCGCCGGGGAAGCGCGCGCGCGTTTCCTTGTCCTTGACGATCTCGATCGCCCCCATGAGGCCGATGGCGCGCACCTCGCCGACAATGTCGTGACCGGCGATCCGTTCCCGAAGCGCATCGAGGAAATATGGGCCGGTGTCGTCGCGCACGCGCTCGATCAGCCCTTCGCGCTCGATGATCTCCAGATTTGCGAGCGCCACGGCGCAGGCGACCGGATGCCCGGAATAGGTGTAGCCGTGATAGAA
>JBLJBS010000147.1:0-14479 GCA_047637695.1 Aquamicrobium sp.
GCCGCCCGCGCATCGGCTCGATGTGGATGTCGGTGGCGCGCAGGTCGAGCGCGCGGCGCAGCATGTCGTCCACTGCCACCACGACGGGAGCGCCGCTGGCGAGGTCGCGCAGGCCCGCGGCGACGGCTTCGTCCGATTCGCCGGCAGCCCGCTCGGTCTCGCCCGCCTCGGCCTGCCCGGAGAGGCGTTGCAGCCCGGCTTCGATGTCCGGCAGCGAAATCGCGCAGATTTCCGCCTCTTCGTCGAGCACGGCCCGCAATGCCCTGAGGGGCTCGTCGTCGCCGGGGTGCAGCGCGCCGATGACCAGCTTCCCGTCTTCGTCGACGAGCGGTATCAGCCAGTTCTCGCCGAGGAACCGCAGCGAAAGATTGCGGGCGCTCGGCTGCATCCGGCCGACGCCGTCGCGGTCGATGAGGCGCACCCCGGCTTTTTGCGCGAGGAAGGCCGCCAGGGCGTCGGCGTCGACGAGCTGCGCCTCGACGAGCCGGTGGATGTCGGATGCCCGGCCGGTCACCCCGCCGAGCAGAGTGCGCGCCGCGGCCTCGTCGACCAGTCCGGCATGCGCAAGCTCGCCGAGAAGCAAATCCCGCTTCATTGATGGGTCATGTCTGTTCATTGTTCGCTGGCGCTCGTCTGCCACGGCCGACCCCATCGCCGCTCATTGCTGTTCAGGGCCACGGTTTCGTCCCTGCCGGCGGACGATGCCGGTAGGATATTCAAGCATGGGATATCCAAGTGTGGGATATCCAAGTATGGCAAATTGGCAACCCGCCGCCGGTTCGTTAACAAGGTCTGAACAGAAAGCAGCCACCAATGGTTGTCAAGGACAGGCCGGACCGATACGTTTCCCATGGGGCGGCATCTGCCCGACTGTTACGGGTGGAGTTGTCGTGGTGGGTGTGAGCGGAGTTCGCAAGCCGGTTCAAGGCGGATTGGGGCCTTCCCGCTTGCCGCTCGTGTTCTGTGCGCTTCTCGCCATGGCAGCCTGCACTTCCACGAATGGCAGCTATCTAGAAGAGACGGCCTCGGGCCACGATCCGTTGGGGCGCGCCACCCAGGCCGACCTGCGGGCGCGTCCTGCAAGCGGCGGCGGCTTCCTCTCCGGCTTTGGCTTCAACCGCTCCGACAACCGCAGGGGCGAGGTCTATTACGGCGCCGACGGCCAGTATTCGGCGGCAGAGCGTGCTTCCCTCAATCGTCTGAGGGGAGAGCAGTTCGAGGTCAATCTCGACAATGCCGACATCGCTGTCGCGGCGCGCTCCATCCTCGGTGAGATCCTGCGCGTCAGCTATACGCTCGATCCGCGCATCACCGGCCAGGTCTCGATCGTCACCGCCCGGCCGATACCGGCGGAGGAAATCCTGCTGATGTTCGAGACCGCGCTGCGCAGCAACAATGTCGCGATGGTGCGCGAGAGCGAGCGGCTGCGGCTGGTGCCGGCGGCCGAGGCGCTCGGCGTCGCCGAGCTCGACCAAAGCGTCACCATCCAGCCCGGCTATGGCGTCACGGTTCTCCCGCTTCGCCATGTCTCGGCCGACACCATCCTGCCGCTTCTGGAAAACTTCGTCGCCCGTCCCGGCATGGTCCGCGAGGATCCGGGCCGCAACGCGCTGATCTTCCAGGGAACGGCCGCCGAGCGCGCAGCGGCGATCGATGCTGCCCGTTCCTTCGATCAGGACTGGCTGGCCAACGAATCCGTCGGCATTTTCCCGATCGCGAATTCCAACGCCGCGGCGATGATCCCGGAACTGAACCGCGTTCTCGATTTGGGTGACGGCGGGCGTGGCCGCAACACGATCCGCATCCAGTCGATCGACCGCACCAACTCCATTCTCGTCGTCGCCCGCTCGCGCAACCTTCTGCAACGGGCGGCCGGCTGGATACAGCGGCTTGACAAGATCGAGGCTTCCTCGACCAGCCTCAGGGTCTATCGGGTCCAGCATATCGAGGCGCGGCGTCTTGCCTCAATGGTCAACGGCATCTTCACCGGCGCCAGCTCGATCTCGGAGGACCCTGCCGCCCAGTTCCCGCCGGGCTCGACGCCGACGATGGGTTCTACGCAGACGACGGGCGCTTCGTCGGCCTCCGCGCTTTCGGATTCGAGCAACCTCGCCCAGCGCATGGGCGACAGGTTCGGACCGGGAGGGAATGGGGAAGCTGCCGCGCCGGTTTCGCCGATGCCCGAGGGCGGCGGTGGTAGCCAGCTCGATGCCGGAGTGCGCATCACGGCAAATCCCGAGAACAATTCGCTTCTCATCTTCGCGCGTCCCGACCAGCACAAGCTGATCGAGCAGGCGATCGTCGCGCTCGATCGCCCCTCGGCGCAGGTCGCCATCGAGGCCACGATCGCCGAGGTGACGCTGACCAACGATCTGCGCTACGGCGTCCAGTTCTATCTGCAATCGGGCAAGGACGGGTCGATCGGCCTGTTCCAGAACGCTGCCAAGGCGGCCATCGGCCATGTGCTGCCCGGGTTCAACCTCATCATCGGGCCGGAGAACGATCCGCGCGTCGTTCTCGACGCGTTGCGCGGCATTACCGAGGTCAAGGTCTTGTCCTCCCCCTCCGTGGTGGTGATGGACAACAAGCCGGCGTCGCTTCAGGTCGGCGACGAGGTGCCGATCGTCACGCGCACGGCCCAGTCGGTGACCGACCCCGATGCGCCGATCGTCAACAATGTCGAGTTCCGCAACACCGGCGTCATCCTGAACGTCTTGCCGCGCGTGACTGCGAACGGGACGATCAACCTTCTGATCGAGCAGGAGATCAGCTCGGTGCTCGGCAGGGGCCAGACCCAGTCACTGACCCCGACCATCTCGCAGCGGCGGGTCAATTCGACGATATCAGTCTCCAGCGGGCAGACAGTCCTGCTCGGCGGCCTCATCAGCGAACGTCAGGAGAAGGGGCGAGAAGGCATTCCCGTCCTTGGCGAGCTTCCGGTCATCGGCGACGCGTTCCGCAAGACCAGCAACAACGGCAACCGTACCGAACTGATCGTGCTGATCCGCGCTCAGGTTATCCGCGACAGCGTCGGCGCCCAGCAGATCGCCGAGGAGATGCGCTCGCAGCTCCGCTTGATGAACGAGCCGTCGCGCTCGGTGCCGCTTCCGCGTCCGGCGCGTTCGCTGATCGAATGAGGCGCGGCCGCCGCAGCGGTGTCGTGGCCGGCACCGCCGCCCTTGCCGTTGCGGTGCTTCCGGCGCTTGTGAATCAACCGCCCTGGCATATCGCGGCCGGCGTTGCGCTTTGCATTATCACGGCGGCCATCGCGGTCGAGGATTTGCTGACGATGCTGATCCCGGATGCCCAGATTGCCGCGCTTGCGGCTGTCTCTGCCGGCCTTATCTTGCCGCAGACGCCGGATTGGCGGTCGTTCTTCGATGCGGTGCTGGCCGCGCTCGCCGTCGCCCTTGGCCTTTTCCTGTTTTCCGCCGTCTATTCGCGCTTGCGCGGCCTGACCGTGCTCGGCTTCGGCGACGTCAAGCTGATCGGCGCTTCGGCCCTGCTGGTCGGCCCCTTCGGCGTCGGCCTGCAGATCCTGCTTGCCTCGATCGCGGCGCTTCTCTTCGTCGTCATCCGCGCCGCGCGGCGCGGGCGGCGGCTGCGGGCGACGATGCGGCTGCCTTTCGCGACCTTCCTTGCACCTTCGCTCGTCATCGTATGGGCGTGGTTTCTTCCTCCGGCCTGACGATGAACCACCGCTTCCGCCCCTACTTCTCAGGCCGGGCCGGACGCAGCCGGGGCGCAATCCTCGTCAGCGTGCTCTGGATCCTCGTTTTCCTTGCATTCCTTGCCGTGGTGCTGCGGCTTCATATGAGCGGCGTCGTCGAAAGTGTGCGGGTGACGGAGGACAAGGCGGCGGCGCGGATCCTCGCCGACGCCGGTCTTGCCCGCGCGGCGGCTTTGGTGCTTGCCGGGCCGGAAGGCGGCCTGGGCGAACTTCCCGACCAGCTTCAGGACAATATCGAGACGGCCACCGGCAGGATTTCGGTGCGACTGGCCAACGAGGCGCTTCGCATCGACGTCAACACCGGCAACGAGAAGCTGGTGATGGCGGCCCTGGGCGCCGCGGGCGCATCGCCGCCGCTCGCCGCGACCCTGCTTGCACGCCTTGTCGAGCGCCGGGGAGATGAAGACGCTCAGGAAGGCGAGCAGAACGGGCCGGTTACGCGGCGCAAGGCGCGGCCCTTGCAGTCGAGCGCCGAGATCGCGCTCGTGGAGGGCATGCCGACGCAGCTGGCGCTTGCCATGGATCGTTTCGTCACCGTGTCGTCCGGGCTCGCGGGCGTGCGTCTCGACAGGCTCGACGAAGCGCTGTTGCACGCCATACCGGGGCTGCCGGCGACGGTTCTGGCGGGAATCGAGGCCGCGCGCCTCGGCCGCATGCCGCAGGATGAGCTTGCGACGCTGCTTGCGGGTGTGGAATACCATACGCATGACAAGGCGATATCCTGGCGTGCGGTGATCGACGTCACGCTTCCTTCGGGCTATGGCGAAACTTATGAGGCGCTGGTCACCATTTCGCCCGAAGACGATGTACCTTATCGGGTGGTCGACTGGCGGCGCATCGTTGCCGGAACGGGGAATGCGGGGAACTGAGGCGCAGGGCATGCAGGTGGCGGCGGCCGATACGATCAGGAAATTCGACGCATGGCTCGACGGCCCGGCGTCATTGGTCGGCGACGCGGTGCGCGCGCTCAATCCCGGCAAGCGCCTGACCCTTAAGCTTGCGCCGGATGGCCGTTCGGCCGAGATCGTTCAGGCGCAGGCGGCGCGTGAAACCGTTCTTTCCGTCCCGCTCAGCGAAAAGGACGATGCCGAGACGCATGCCCGTTTCGCCGCCATGGCCCGCGATTGCGCCGTGAGCGTGGTGGCCCCGGCGGACTGGATCATCGAGCGGCGGATCGAGTTGCCCCTCGAGGCCGCGGGGCATGTCGACGGCGTCGTCGCGACCCGTCTGTCGGCTCTTTCGCCACTGCCGCCGTCGGAGACATTGTCCGGCCATCGCGTGCTCGATGCCGACCGCGCCTCCGGCAAGATGATCGTCGCGGTGGCGATCCTGCCCAAGGCCCGGATAAGGCCGGTTCTCGATCTCATCGCCGGAACCGAAGCGCGCGAGATCGACGTACAGGCGCCGCTCGGTGACGAGATAATCACGCTGATGCCGCGCCGTGCCGGCTCCGCTGGCCGCCATGGAACAAGCAAGCGGCTGCTCGCCGCTCTGCTCGTATTGACCGCCATCATTGCGATCGCGGCATTGGCGACGCGGCCGGTTCTCGGGCTGTCGCTGGCCGGGCAGCGCGCAGGGCTCGAACGCCGGGCCGATGCTGCCCGTGCGGCGATCGCGGAAGCGGTCTCACCGGCGACCATGCCGGAGGAGGCCGCCCTGCAAATCAAGAACGATGCCGTCAGCACCCTTGGCGCGCTGGACGATCTTGCAGCGGCGCTGCCGATGCATGCTCATGCGACCGAGATCGTGTTTGCCGACGGGTTGCTGCGCATTGCCGGCCGCACGTCCGACCTGCCGGACGTGCTGACCTCGCTGGAATCGTCCGGCCGCTTTTCCGGCAGCCGTTTGATCGGCACCGCGCAGTTGTCAGCCGACGGCATCTCCTCCGACTTCGTCGTGGAGACACGGCCGCTGATCCGCACCGGGGGCGCGTTGCGATGACGGCGGGCCTGAGCCTTTTCGACAAGCGGATGGCGTCCCTGACGGTGATCGCCGTCATCGTGCTTGCCACGCTGGTCCTGGTCGTCGACGTTTGGGGCTACTGGCGGCGCGAGAGTGCCGCACTTGGCGAGTTCGAGCGGCACACCGAGATTCTGGAAGCCCGCGCGGCGGCGGTGTCCGGCCGCGGCGCGGAGGAGGGCGCGAATGCCGCGCCGGATATGGCAACAAGGCGAAGCATCCTGGTCGCCGGTGACACCCCAGGTCTGGCCGCGGCCGAGTTCCAGCGCCGGCTTGCTCTCATTGCCGAGCGCAACGGGGCGGTGGTGCGCGCGATCGATACGCCGGAAAGCGAGATGGTTGGCGAGATTGCCGATGCGCAGGGCAACGCCTTGCAGAGGATGCGGCTCAGCATCGACGTCGAAGTGATGGAACAAGCGCTTCCCGATCTCCTCTATGCCATTGAAACCGATTATCCGCTGATGATCGCCGATGGTCTGTCGCTGCGGACCAACCGCAATATCGACGGGGCCGGCGGCTGGGTTTCTTCCGCCGACCGGCCTTTGGCATTGCGGCTGGCTGTGTCGGGCTTCCGCACGCAAGAGGTGGACTGAGATGGCCCGTATCTCCGGTTTCGCGGCGCTGCTCGCGCTCATCCCGCTGGCCTCTGCTGCCGCTTCGGGGTCGGACGGGTCGCTGGCGATCGGCGCGCGGCTGGCGAGCGACTATGCCGCGATCCGGCAACGCCCGCTGTTTTCCCCCGATCGCCTGCCGCCGGCTTTTGAGCAGCCCGAAGCCGTGATTGAGGAAGAGGTCGTTCTGTTGCCGCCGCCCGAGCCGCCGGCCGTGGCCCTGCCGCCCAACTGGGAACTGGTCGGACTGGTGCGTTCGGAACGCTTGAACACCGCTACCTTCAGGAAGCCTGGCAGCCCGGTTTCCTTCAACATGCGCAAGGGCGAAACGCTCGACGGCTGGACACTGGCCGAGATCGGCCGTTTCGAGGTATTCATAGACAATGGAGAAGGCCGCGCGCGGATCGGGTTTCCGGGTCCGTGACCGGCTGTGCCACTCAATCAACGAACAAGAAAGAGACGACAATGAAGCGCATTCTTTTGTTTCCTTTCGCGGTGGCCTTGATGCTGGGCGGCGCCGGCGCGGCGTTCGCCGGTTTCACCATCGATGGCGAGCACGACGCGCTGGTCGTCGAGGCACGCGACGCCGTGCGCAGCGAGATCGTTTCCGGCATCGTCGAACGCTTCGGCATCGAGACCTCGGGCGAGCCGATTCAGGCCGGCACGGTCACGGGCAATTTCTCGGGAAGCCTGCGGCAGGTTCTCGAGGCGATCGCGCCGGGCAACGGTTACGCCATTGCCTATGCCGATGGGCGCCCGTCGCGCATTACCTTCACCGTCGACGAAACGGCATCCGTGCAGGATTTGGAAAATGTCGGCGCGGGAACGGCTGCGCCGGTGGCGCCACCTGCGGTGGCGAGCACCGGCGGCGAGAACGATGCGCCGTCTGTCGAGCGTATTCTGCAGCGGGAGGTTAGATCGGGAACTGCCCCCAAACAGGCGGAAACCGGCGACCCCAAGCCGCAGGCTGAGCCAAATGCCGATCTTGCCGAGATGACGAGGCGAGCGACGGCAGAGCTGGAAGAACTGGTGAAGTCGATCCGCAAGGCCCAGCCCTGATCTTGTCATAGCCCCGCCTCCCGGCAGAGCTTGCATCGCATGGGTTCAGCGTTTATCCGGGACTAGGCGCGGGGGGAACGTTAATCTCCCGATCTCTCGGCAACATTTACATACCCGGATCTGGAGAGAGTTTTGAAAGGCATCATACTTGCCGGCGGCAGTGGCACGCGGCTCTATCCGTTGACGGTCCCTGTCTCCAAGCAATTGCTGCCGGTCTATGACAAGCCGCTGGTCTATTACCCGCTTGGGATGCTGATGATCGCGGGCATCACCGAAATCCTGGTGATCACCACGCCGCGTGACATGCCTGCCTTCCAGGCGCTGCTCGGCGACGGCAGCCAGTTCGGAATCTCTCTCTCCTATGCTGAGCAGCCGCAGCCGAACGGGTTGGCCGAGGCGTTCATCATCGGCCGCGATTTCATCGGAGAGGATTCGGTCGCGCTGATTCTCGGCGACAACATCTATTACGGCACCGGCCTGTCGCGTCTCTGCCGCGAGGCACGCGGCCGGGAAACCGGCGCGACGGTGTTCGCCTATCACGTCGAGGATCCGGCGCGTTACGGCGTCGTCGCCTTCGACAACGCTACCGGCATGGTGCAGGATATCGAGGAAAAGCCCGCGAAACCGAAGTCGAACTGGGCCGTCACCGGGCTCTATTTCTACGACAACGATGTCCTCGACATCGCTGCCAATGTCAGGCCCTCGGCGCGCGGGGAACTGGAGATCACCGACGTCAACAACGCCTATCTCGCGGCGGGAAAGCTGCATGTGACGCGGCTCGGCCGCGGCTATGCGTGGTTCGACACGGGAACCCATGACAGCCTGCACGAGGCCTCCTCCTTCGTGCGGACGCTCGAGCGCCGGCAGGGGTTCAAGGTGATGTGCCCCGAGGAAATCGGCTTCGAGCTCGGCTATCTTTCGGCGGACCAGCTTCTGGCCAGCGCCGACCGTCTCGGCAGGAACGAATATGGCGCCTATCTGCGGCGCAGGGTCGAGGAGGCGGCCAATGTCTGAACTGCGTCCGCTCGGTCTCGATGGCGTGTTGGAGTTGTGCCCGGCGAAATTCGGCGATGCGCGCGGCTTCTTTTCCGAAACCTACAATCGCGATCGCTTCCGCGACGCGGGGTTTGCGCTTGATTTCGTGCAGGACAACCATTCCTTTTCCGCCGCGCGTGGCACGCTGCGCGGCCTGCACTATCAATTGCCGCCGCGGGCGCAGGACAAGCTGGTGCGTGTGGTGCGCGGCGCGATCTTCGACGTGGCGGTCGATATCCGTCGTGGGTCGGCGACGTTCGGCCGCTGGGTGGGTCTCGTGGTCTCGGCGGATAAGTGGAACCAGATCCTCGTTCCGGCCGGTTTCGCACACGGCTTCGTCACCCTCGAACCCGACACCGAGGTGGTCTACAAGGTCACCGATACCTATTCGCCCGCCCACGACCGCTCGATCCGCTTCGACGATCCGGCGATAGGCATCGAATGGCCGGTCGCAGCCGGCGAAGTGTTGCTGTCGGACAAGGATCGCGATGCTCCGCTTCTCGCCGATGTGGAAATCTTCGAGCCAGGTTCCTGAAGGAAGACCCATGCGTTTTCTCGTCACCGGCGGTGCAGGCTTCATCGGGTCCGCTGTCTGCCGTCATCTGGTGGCGAGCGGCGCCGAGCGCGTCGTCAATGTCGACAAGCTGACCTATGCCGGCAATCTCCAGTCGCTGAAATCGGTCGCCGACGATCCGCGCTATGCCTTCAGGAAGGCCGACATCTGCGACGGGCAGGCGATGCTCGATCTGATGCGCGCCGAGCGCATCGATGTCGTGATGAACCTCGCTGCAGAAAGCCATGTCGACCGCTCGATCGACGGGCCGGCGGCCTTCGTGGAAACCAATGTCGTCGGCACGTTCCAACTGCTCGGCGCGGCGCTGGTCCACTGGCGCGAACTTGATCTTGCGGCCAAGGAGCGTTTCCGCTTCCACCACGTCTCCACCGACGAGGTGTTCGGCGATCTGCCCTTCGACAGCGGCATCTTCACCGAGGAAACGCGCTATGCGCCGTCCTCGCCCTACTCGGCCTCCAAGGCGGCCTCCGATCATTTCGTCCGCGCCTGGCACGAGACCTACGGTTTGCCGGTGGTGCTGTCCAACTGCTCCAACAATTACGGCCCCTACCACTTTCCCGAGAAACTAATCCCGCTCGTCATCCTCAATGCGCTCGACGAACGGCCGTTGCCGGTCTATGGCGCTGGCGCCAATGTCCGCGATTGGCTCTATGTCGAGGACCATGCGCGGGCGCTGGAACTGGTGGCGACCAGGGGGCGGATCGGCGAGAGCTACAATATTGGCGGCCACTGCGAGCGCACCAACCTCTCCGTGGTCGAAAGCGTCTGCGACATTCTCGATGCAAGGCGCCCGCGCGGCGGCGGCGCCAGTTACCGCGACCTGATCGCCTTCGTCACCGACCGTCCGGGACACGACCGGCGCTACGCCATCGATGCCTCCAAGATCGAGCGCGAGCTCGGCTGGACGCCACGCGAGGATTTCGAGAGCGGGCTGGCGAAGACCATAGACTGGTATCTCGAAAACGAGTGGTGGTGGTGGCCGATCCGGCGCGAGCGCTATGACGGCCAGCGCCTCGGTGAAGCAGAAAAGAGAGCGACGTGAGGCTGGTCGTCACCGGATGCGAGGGGCAAGTGGCGCGCAGCCTCGTCGAACGCGCCGCGCATCATGCCGGCATCGAGGTCGTGGCCGTCGGCCGGCCGGAGCTGGATCTCGAAAACCCATCGACGGTGTTGCCGGCACTGGCCGCTGCCACGCCCGATCTCGTGGTCTCGGCCGCCGCCTACACCGCGGTCGACCGCGCCGAGACCGAGCCGGGACGCGCCTTCGCGATCAACGCGGCGGGTGCCCGTCACGTCGCCGCCGCCGCAGCGAGCCTCGGTGTTCCGGTGGTCCATCTCTCGACCGATTATGTCTTTGCAGGTGAAGGGCAGGCAGCCCATGCCGAGACCGACCAGACCGGGCCGCAAGGCGTTTATGGCGCGTCCAAGCTTGCGGGCGAGGAGGCCGTGATGGGTGCCAATCCGCATCATTTCATCCTGCGCACGGCCTGGGTCTACAGCCCGTTCGGGGCCAACTTCGTCAAGACCATGCTGCGGCTTGCCGGCGAGCGCGAGGAAGTCGCGGTGGTTTCCGACCAGTGGGGCAATCCGACCTCGGCCCTCGACATCGCCGATGCCATCCTCCATGCCGCCCCGGCAATGCGGGCGGGGGCGGGCAGGCTGCGCGGCGTCTATCATCTCGCGGGGAGCGGCGAGACCAGCTGGAACGGCTTTGCTCGCCATATATTTGCGGCGAGCGGCGCGCATGGCGGCCCTTCGGCGCGGGTCAGGGCGATCGCGACTGCCGATTACCCGACGGCGGCGAAGCGGCCGCTCAACTCCCGTCTTGCCAGCACGAAGTTTGCAACGGCGTTCGAATGGACCGCGCCGGACTGGCGGCACTCCACCGAAGGCGTCGTCAAACGGCTGGTTGAGGCCGCGTCAGGGTGAAAATCCTTCTCCGCCGGCATTGGCGGTGACTTGACCCTTACATCTGCGATCGGTCATATACCGCTGTAACAAGCCGACAAAGCCAGTATTGCAATCCCCGATGCCGCCAGACTCGCCGACAGCCATCTTGAAAACGGATGGCACACCCGAAAGGCATGGCCGGCGCGTGGCGGTGCTGATCGCCGTCCTGAATGGCGACCGGTTCCTGGCCGAGCAGATCGAGACGCTGGCGCAACAGGATGTCGGGCATCTCGACCTCTGGTTCGCCGACGACGGCTCCACCGACCGCACATGCGCCATCGTCGAGGAAACGAGAGCACGGTGGACCAAGGGCGAAGTTCACCTTCTGCCGGGGCCGCGGCAGGGTTTCGCGGAGAATTTCCGCCACCTTCTCGTTCATCCCGACATTGACGCCGACTATGTTGCGCTGTGCGACCAGGACGACCTGTGGGAGGCGGACAAGCTGTCGAGCGCCATTGCACGCCTCGAGACCGAGGCCGGGAGCGAGACGGGGGCAATTCCCGCGCTTCACTGCTCTCGAACCCGCATCGTCGCCGAGGACGGAACCCCGACCGGCTATTCGCAGCTTTTCGAACGTCCGCCCGCTTTCCGGAACGCCATCGTTCAGAACATTGCTGGCGGCAACACTATGGTCATGAATCGCGCGGCGCACGACCTGATCCGCGACATGTCGCGCAATGTCAGCTTCGTCAGCCATGACTGGTGGTGCTATTTGCTGATCACCGGCATCGGCGGCAAGGTGATCTATTCGCCGGAAGCGAAGACCTCTTATCGCCAGCATGCACTGAACGTCGTCGGCGAGAACATTTCGCTGCGGGCGCGGTTCTCCAGGCTGTATCTCGTCGGCAAGGGCCGCTACAGAAGCTGGAACGCGATCAACCTCGCGGCGCTGGGGACGTGCCGCGCAGGCATGACGCCGGACGCACGCCGCACCATGGACCTCTATGCCCGGGCGCGGCAGGGATGGGCGGGCGCCCGGCTCGTGGCGCTGATCCGCTCCGGTGTCTGCCGGCAGACGCTGTCCGGTCAGGTCGGCCTTTACCTTGCCTGTCTCCTCAAGCGCATCTGACGCCGGAAAACCCGCTCAGCCGATCGGCAGTGCCTCGGCGCGCTTGACCTGATCGAGCGCGAACGAGGTCTCGATGGAGGCGATGCCTTCGAGCCGCGTCAGCTTCGACTTGATGAACGCCTCATAGGCATGGAGATCGCTGACCACGATGCGCATCAGATAGTCGCGCTGGCCGGTCATCAGGTAGCAGTCGAGCACTTCCGGCCAGCCGGCGACCGCCCTGGCGAAGCGGTCGAGGTCTTCCTCGCGCTGCCGTTCCAGCTTGATCGAGGCAAAGGCGCTGACCGGCAGCCCGACCTTGGTCTGGTCGATCACCGCCGCATAGCCCTTGATGACGCCTTTCTCCTCGAGGATCCGCAACCGCCGGGCGCAGGGCGAGGGCGACAGTCCGACCTTCTCGGCCAGATCGTTGATCGAGATGCGGCCATCGCCCTGCACGGCGGCGATGATCCTGGCGTCGATGGCGTCGAGTTTTTCCATTCTTGGCGATTATCGTTCTATTTTCAAAAGATAGTAGCGATTATCGCTGTATTGGCTTGGCTGTGCAAGCGAGTTTGATGGGTTTCCGAGCCGGCTCCACGCTAGAATGGCGCAACAATGGAGGCTCCCGCCGATGAGCGACCCGCGCATTCCCGCCCTGACCGAGCTCGAGCGCAAGGTGCGCTGGCTGTCGACATGGATGATCCACAACGCCAATCATATCCGCCCCAATGAGGACGGGTTGAAGGTCGGCGGCCATCAGGCGTCGTCGGCATCGCTCTCGACCATCATGACCGCGCTCTATTTCGCGGCATTGCGTCCCGAGGATCGCGTCGCGGTCAAGCCACATGCCAGCCCGATCTTCCACGCCATCCAGTACCTGTTCGGCAACCAGACGCGCGAGAAGCTGGAGAATTTCCGCGGCTATCACGGTGCGCAGTCCTACCCGTCGCGGACCAAGGACGTCGACGACGTCGATTTCTCCACCGGCTCGGTCGGTCTTGGCGTGGCGCAGACGCTGTTTTCCTCGTTGACGCAGGATTATCTGCGCGCCAAGGGCCTTGCCATGGGATCGGGGGGCGACGACCAGCCGGAAGGCAAGATGGTGGCGCTGCTCGGCGATGCCGAGATGGACGAGGGCAATATCTTCGAGGCGCTGCTCGAAGGCTGGAAGCACGGCCTGCGCAACACATGGTGGGTGGTCGACTACAATCGCCAGAGCCTCGATGCGGTGGTGCGCGAGGGGCTGTGGGAACGGTTCGAGGCGATCTTCCGCAATTTCGGCTGGGACGTGGTGATCCTTAAGCACGGTTCGTTGCAGCAGGCCGCCTTCGCCGAGCCGGGCGGGGAGGCGTTGCGGCGCTGGATCGACGAATGCCCAAACCAGCTCTATTCCGCGCTGACCTTTCAAGGCGGCGCTGCCTGGCGCAAGCGGCTGATGGACGAGATCGGCGACCAGGGCGAGGTCAGCCGGCTGATCGAGAAGCGCTCGGACGCCGAATTGGCTGCCCTGATGGCCAACCTCGCCGGCCACGACCTGCCATCGCTGCTTGAAGCCTTCGAAACGGCGCGGCAGCATGACCGCCCGGTCTGCTTCATCGCCTATACGATCAAGGGCTATGGCCTGCCGCTCGCCGGCCACAAGGACAACCATGCCGGGCTGATGACGCCGGCGCAGGTCGAGGTGCTGCGGGCCGGGCTCGGCGTTCGCGCCGGGCGCGAGTGGGAGCCCTATGAGGGGCTGGCGAATCCGGACGCGCTCCGCCGCTTCGTGGCGGATGCGCCGTTCAATGCGAGCGGGCGGCGGCGCCGGCATGCGCCTTCCGTCGCCGTGCCGGACAGGCTCGATGTCGAGATCGGCGCGGAAATGTCGACCCAGCAGGGCTTCGGCCTGCTGATGCACGGCATTGCCAAGCAGGATACCGCGTTTGCCGATCGTGTGGTCACCACCTCGCCGGATGTCACCGTCTCGACCAATCTCGGCGCATGGGTCAACCGGCGCGGCCTGTTCGCGCGCGAGAAGATGGCGGACGTGTTCAAGGCCGAGCGCATTCCGTCCACCTTCACCTGGAACTTCGCTCCGTCCGGACAGCACATGGAACTGGGTATCGCCGAGATGAACCTGTTCCTGATGCTGTCGGCGCTGGGCCTGTCCCATTCCACCTTCGGCGAACGGCTGTTGCCCGTCGGCACGCTCTACGACCCGTTCATCGAGCGCGGTCTCGATGCGTTGAACTATGCTTGCTATCAGGACGCGCGCTTCATCCTCGCGGCGACGCCGTCGGGCGTGACGCTGGCGCCGGAGGGCGGCGCACACCAATCGATCGCCACGCCGCTGATCGGCATGGCGCAGGACGGGCTGGCGAGTTTCGAGCCGGCCTTCGTCGACGAACTGGCGACAATCCTGCGATTCGGCTTCGACTATATCCAGCGCGACGGCGAAGCCGAGCCGGACGCGACGACATGGCTGCGCGACGCGGTCGGCGGCTCGGTCTATCTGCGGTTGTCGACGC
>JBLJBS010000148.1:0-46615 GCA_047637695.1 Aquamicrobium sp.
GGCCGCCGAAATCGGCATAGGTGCCGGTCTGGTCGTTCAGCACGCCGATGCGCACGACGCCGTCGCTGATCGTTTGAGCAGAGGCGAAAGATGTCGAGGCCAGAAGGGCCGCGATTATGCCAAAACGCTTCATGATCTCCTCCCTGATCGCCCATTCCGAAAATGGACAACCACACTACATCAAATCAGCGCAGGCAGATCGACCCTATTCTGCGCACAGCGGATGTGCCTTCCTGCGGAAAAGCTCTCGCCTTCATTTCCGCCAGCAACAAAACGTGTTTCGGCCGGCAACGCCGGACAAAGGAACCGATGGCTGCTCAATCGGTTTAAGCGTATTGCCCTCGCGCGCAACCGCAAGGTCTGCGCATCCGTTTTCATTCGGCTGCCGAGACATAAACAGAATGAACATGCATGTCGGTCCGAAACTTCGGTCTGATCCCCAAACCGCGCCCCGCGACAGCGAGGCTCCCATCCGCACCATTCTCGCGCCGCATGGCGACCTGCGCCAGCTCGGACGCCAGCTTGCGCTGGGAACCGAAGCTCCGCTGCCGGACGGGTTCAAGCCCTTTCTTCCCCGGGAACGGACCAAAGAGAACGCCGCGCATATCCGCGCAGTGATCCAGACGCTGGACCGCGCCCAGCAGGCCGGCGAGCAGGTTACGCCGGCCGCAAACTGGCTGCTCGACAATTCCCATGTCGTCGAAGAGGCCATTGTCGGCATCCGCCGCGACCTGCCGCCCCGTTTCTATCGCCAGCTTCCGCTGATGGCGGGCGGCGACGCGCCGCGTGCTCTCGCCATCGCATGGGCCTATGTGGCGCAGACCGACAGCGCCGTGAGCCAGACCGGATTCCGCGAGATCGTGGAAGGGTTCCAGGAAATCCAGCCGCTGCGCATCGGCGAGTTGTGGGCGCTGCCGTCGGTGCTGCGCTTCGTGCTGGTGGAAAACCTGCGCCGTCTCGCGCTGCGCGTGGCGCGGGCGCGCGACATGCGGCAGGCCGCCAACGAGGTCGCCGACAGGCTGGCCGCCGCGCCGGCCGGAAGCGAGGCGGAAATCCTGTCCGCCCATGCCGACCACGCCCGCGAACGCACCTTCGCCACCCAGCTCCTGCACCGTCTGCGTGACGGCTCGCAAACCTCGCATGCCGGCCTGGCATGGCTGGAAGCCCAGCTTGAAGCCGCCGGCACCAATGCCGAGGAAATCACCGCCTTCGAGCACGCCAATCTGTCGGCGGGCAACGTCACTACCAGCAACATCGTCAAGGGCCTGCGGCTTCTCGACGATATCGACTGGACGGTGTGGTTCGAGGAGGTCAGCGGCATCGACCGGGTGCTGCGCGAACGCACGGATTTCTCCTCGCTCGACTTTCCCTCGCGCGACGCCTATCGCCGCGCCATCGAGGAGCTGGCCAAGCGCTCGGGCGGAGAGGAGCATGCGGTCACTCAGACCGCCATCGAAATGGCCGGCGATGACGATGTCGGCGCGCTGCTGGTCGGCCCGCGCCGACGCGAGATCGAGCGTGCCGTCGGTTATTCGCCGAGCCTCGGCGAGCGGCTGCACCGGGCGGTGCGCAAGAGCGGCTGGGTCGGCATGGTCGTGCCGGTCGTCCTTCTCGCCGGACTGTTCGTCACCGCCATCTTCCACGCGCTCACCGCAACCGGAATCGCGGATAGCGCGCTCGTGCTTCTGGTCGTCCTGTTCGTCGCGCCGGCAATCGAGGCCGCCGTCGGCCTCTACAACACCGCCGTCTCCGCGCTGATCAAGCCGACGCGGCTGATCGGCTACGAATTCCGCGACGGCGTGCCCCCAGAGGCGCGGACCTTCGTCGTGGTGCCGACACTGATCGGCAGCCGCGACGACGTCGAGGAGGCGGTACGCAATCTCGAGGTCCATTATCTCGCCAACATGACGGGGGCGCTGCATTTCGCCATCCTCTCCGACTGGCCCGACAGCCAGGCCGAGGAAACCCAGGCCGACCGCGATCTTCTCGCCCACGCCCGCACCCAGGTCGCCGCCCTCAACGCCCGCTATGCGGGTGACGGGCAGGAAGGTGGCCATGCCCGCTTCTTCCTGCTTCACCGCCGCCGCCTCTACAACGAGGCCGAAGGCGTCTGGATGGGCTGGGAACGCAAGCGCGGCAAGCTGCACGAGCTGAACGCGCTGCTGCGCGGCGACAGCGACACCACCTTCCTCGCCCCTGCCGATCCGCTGCCGGGCGACGTGCAATATGTGCTGACGCTCGACGCAGACACCCGCACCATGCGCGACGCGGCTGCCAAGCTCGCCGGCAAGCTGGCCCATCCGCTCAACCGGCCGGTCATCGACGCGGCCGACTGCAGGCTGACCTCCGGTTTCGGAATTCTCCAGCCGCGCGTCACGCCGTCGCTGACCACCGGCGACGAAGCCTCGTTCTTCCAGCGCGTCTTCTCGGCCAATCGCGGCTTCGACCCTTATGTCTTCGCCGTGTCGGACGTCTATCAGGACCTGTTCGGCGAAGGCACATTCACCGGCAAGGGCCTCTATCACATCGATGCGATGGAGGCGGCGCTCAGGGACCGCCTGCCAGAGAACGCGGTGCTGAGCCACGACCTGCTCGAAGGCGCCTATGCGCGCGCCGCCCTGGTCAGCGACGTCGAGCTGATCGAGGACTATCCCACACGCTACCTGGTCGACGCCTCGCGCCACCATCGCTGGGCGCGCGGCGACTGGCAGCTCCTGCCCTGGGTGCTCAACCCAGCCTCCGGGGTCTCCGGCCTGTCACGCTGGAAGATGATCGACAATCTGCGCCGGTCGCTGACGCCGATCCTCTGGATCGCAGCCTCCGTCGCCGGCTGGACGCTGCTGCCGTTTTCCTATGCCGCACAATGGCAGGCGGTGCTGATCGTAAGCCTGTTCCTCTCCCTGACCTTCGGCCTGCTCGATTCGCTGGTTCCCCGCGACGGACGCTCGACGCTGTCCAGCCATTTCGCGGCCTTCGCGCGCGACGCAGCCTTCGCCAGCGCGCAGGTGGTGGCTAAGGTGGTGCTGATGGCCCACAACGCCTGGTCGATGGGCGACGCCATCCTGCGCACGCTCTATCGCCTGCTGGTCAGCCGACGCCACATGCTGGAATGGCGCACCGCCTCGGCCGCGGCGCGTTCCAACGGGCGCGATCTTTCCAGCCATTACCGAACGATGGCCGGCGTGTTGCCCATCGCCGTCGTCGGCGTGGCGATCCCGTTCGCCACCGGTTCCACCGGCGCCTATGTGGCGGCGCTGTTCGGCCTGCTGTGGGCGGCCTCGCCCGCTTTCGCCTGGCTCATCAGCCAGTCGGCCGAAACCGAGGACAAGATCGAGGTCTCGGCCGGCGACGCGACGGCGCTGCGGCACATCGCGCGGCGGACATGGCTCTATTTCGAGACCTTCGTCACGGTCGAGCACAACATGCTGCCGCCGGACAATTTCCAGGAAGACCCCGAACCGGTGGTGGCGGCCCGCACCTCGCCGACAAATATCGGCGTCTACCTGCTCTCCGCCGTCTCGGCGCGCGATTTCGGCTGGATCAGCCTCGCTGAAACCATCGAACGGCTGGAAAAGACGCTATCGACCATGGAGAAGATGGAGCGCCATCGCGGCCATCTCTACAACTGGTACGAGACGCGGACGCTGAAGCCGCTCCACCCGCTCTACATCTCGTCGGTCGACAGCGGCAATCTCGCCGGCCATCTCGTCGCCGTCGCCGCGGCCTGCGACGACTGGGCGGCCGCTCCGGCCGCGCATCTGCAAGGCGACTTCGAGGGCATTCTCGACACGCTCGCCATCGTCGAGGAAACGCTGCAGGCACTGCCCGACGACCGGCGGCCGCTCCGGCCGCTGCGCAAGCGCCTGTTCGAGCGCGCGGACGGATTGCGCCGTGCCGTCGACACCATTCGCAGCGAGCCGGAAACCGCCTCGATCCGCGCCTTCAACCTGACGGTCCAGGCCGCCGACATCCGCAAGCTGGCGCGCGCGCTCGACGAGGAGATCGCCTCGGCGGCGAGCGGCGACATCGTCCTGTGGGCCGAACGGCTGGAGAAGGCGTGCGAGGCGCATCTGGCCGACGCGCACACGGAAGAGAACGGCGTCGGGCGGCTGCGCAAGCGGCTGGTTTCGTTGCGCGACCGGGCGCACAAATTCGCCTTCGAGATGGATTTCGCCTTCCTGCTGCGTCAGGATCGCAAGCTGCTCTCCATCGGCTACCGGGCCGAGGAACACCAGCTCGACGAGGCCTGCTACGATCTGCTCGCTTCCGAAGCGCGGCTGACCAGCCTGTTCGGGGTGGCCAAGGGCGACCTGCCGGCCGAACACTGGTTCCGGCTCGGCCGGCCGGTGACGGCGATCGGCTTCTCCGGCGCGCTGATGTCGTGGTCCGGCTCGATGTTCGAATATCTGATGCCGCCGCTGGTGATGAAGGAGCCGCGCGGCGGCATCCTCGACCACACCAGCCATCTGGTGATCCGCCGGCAGATCGCCTATGGCCGCCAGAAGGGCGTGCCGTGGGGCGTGTCGGAAGCGGCCTACAACGCCCGCGACCGCGAGATGACCTACCAGTACACCAATTTCGGCGTGCCGGGGCTGGGGTTAAAGCGGGGCCTCGGCCAGGACACGGTGATCGCGCCCTATGCCAGCCTGCTCGCGGCGCAGTTCCGCCCGGCCGACGCGGTCGACAATCTCGAGCGGCTGAAGGGGCTGGGCGCGCTCGGCCGCTACGGCTTCCACGATGCGGTCGACTTCACCCCCGCCCGCCTGCCGCTGGGTAAGACCCATGCGGTGGTGCGCAACTTCATGGCTCATCATCACGGCATGTCGATCGTGGCCGTCGCCAACACGGTGTTCGAGGGCCGCATGCGCGACCGCTTCCATTCCGATCCGGTGATCGTGGCGGCCGAACTGCTGCTGCAGGAAAAGGCGCCGCGCACGGTGCCGTCGATGCCGATCCGAGCCGACGCCGGCGAACGGGTCAAGCCGGCCTTCACCGACGAGCGGCCGGATTCGCGCCTGATCGACAAGCCGCTGGCGGCGCCTTCGGCGATCAACGTCATGTCGAACGGCTATTACAACGTCATGGTGACGGCGACAGGCGCCGGCTACAGCCGCGCCGGCGAGATCGCGGTCACGCGCTGGAGCGGCGACGGCACCGAGGAGCGGACCGGCACCTTCCTTTTCATCACCGACACGGAAACAGGGCAATGGTGGTCGGCCTCGGCCGAGCCGAAGCGCGCGCCGGAAGAGGAAGCCCACGCCTTCTTCTGCGACGACAAGGCGACCTTCATCAAGACCGTGGGCAGCCTGAGTTCCGAGGTCGAGTGCATCGTGCTGTCGGAAGGCAATGGCGAGGCCCGGCGCATCACGCTCTGGAACGAGAGCGATCGCGACCGCCATGTCGAGGTGACATCCTTCGCCGAGATCGCGCTTGCCTACGAGGCCGCCGATGTCGCCCATCCGGCATTCGCGAAGATGTTCGTCAAGACCGAGATCGACGCGCAAAGCTCCACCATATTCGCCGAGCGGCGGCGGCGCTCCGGCGACGAGCCGGCGATCGCGCTTGCCCATTTCGTCACCCATGGCGAAGGGGTGTCGCGCGGGATCGAGGCCCAGACCGACCGGCGCGCCTTCATCGGCCGCGGCCGCTCGCTCGACGATGCCGCCGCCTTCGACCGCGGGGCGCGGCTTTCCGGAGCGGCGGGCTTCACGCTCGACCCGGTCATGGCGCTGCGCGCAAAAGTGCGGGTGCCGGCGCGCAAGAAGGTGTCGCTTACCTTCTGGACCGTGACGGCGGCGAACCGCGCCGACGTCGAGGAGGGCATGCCGCATTTCCTCCAGCCCGACTCGTTCGAGCGTCAGGCGATGCTGGCCTGGACCCGCTCGCAGGTGCAGACGCGCCATGTCGGCCTGTCGCTGTCGCAGGCGGCCGGCGTGCAGAAGCTGGCGCGCCACCTGGTGCTGCCGGGTGCGGCGCTGCGCGCACCCGACGCGACCATCGCCTCCAGCCTCGGCCCTCAGTCCTCGCTGTGGCCGACCTCGATTTCCGGCGATTTTCCGATCTTCGCCGTGCGCATCGGCGACGTCGCCGACCTCGAGATCGTCGCGTCCGTGCTGCGAATGCAGGAATATCTGCGCGCGCGCGGCCTTCTCTTCGACCTCGTCGTCATCAACGAGCAGGCCGCCTCCTATGTCCAAGACCTGCAGCAGGCGATCGAGCGCCTGTGCGAGAACGCACGGATGCACGGGCGCGAGCTCGGGCCGCGCCAGCATATCTTCGCCGTGCGCCGCGACCTGATGGACGACGCGACCTATGGCACGCTGATCGGCGCCGCCCGGATCGTGCTGCATACGAGGAACGGTCCGATCCTCGACCAGATCGAGCGCGCCGAGGCGAGCGCGGCAGCGCGCGACGTCGCGCCTCCACCTGCTTCCATCGCCCGCGAGGCATCGGCCGCCGTAACGCCGGCGGAAGCCGAAGGCAGCGGGCTTTCGTTCTGGAACGGCTATGGCGGCTTCAGTGACGACGGGCGGGATTATGTCGTGCGGCTCAGCGGCAACCGGGCAACGCCGCAGCCGTGGATCAACGTCATCGCCAACGAGAATTTCGGCTTCCACACCTCGTCGGAGGGGGCCTCCTTCACATGGAGCCGCAACAGCCGCGATTTCCAGCTGACGCCGTGGTCGAACGATCCGGTCGTCAACCGGCCGGGCGAAGGCATCTATCTCCATGACCGCGACACTGGCGCGGCGTTCTCGCCCTTCGCCGGCCTGCTGCACGATCCGGCGCTCACCTATGAGGCCCGGCATGAGCGCGGTGCGTCGACCTTCTCCGTCCGCCGCGACGGGCTGATCGCCACCGTCACCCAGCTCGTCGATCCTGCCGACCCGGTCAAGATCCAGCAGCTACGGCTCGAAAACACCGGCGGGCGAACGATCCGGCTCCGGGTCTACGCCTATGCGGAATGGGTGCTCGGCAACAACCGGCCACGCAACGCGCCGATGATCGTGCCCGGTCACGACGCGGCGACGGGCGCACTGCTGGCCCGCAACCCCTATCATCTCGATTTCGGCGACCGCACGGCGTTCCTCGCCTGCGACGGAAGCGAGCGCAGCTTCACCTGCGACCGCGGCGAATTCATCGGCGCCGGCGGCTCGTCGGCCGCCCCGGGCGCGGTGATCAAGGGCGCACTGCTTGCCGGCGCCTGCGAACCCGGGCGCGATCCCTGCGCCGCGATCTCCTGCGAGGTCGAGATCGCTGCGGGCGGCAGCGCCAGCATTCATTTCGTTCTGGGCGACGCCGGTTCGGCGGAAGAAGCGGCCGCACTTGCCGAAAGGCATCTTTCAGCCGATTTCGCGGCCCGGATGACGGCGAATCGAGAACGCTGGAGCGGTTTCTCCGACGCGCTGCAGGTGACGACTCCCGATCCGGCCTTCGACGCCATGGTCAACACCTGGCTGCCCTATCAGGCGCTCGCCTGCCGGGTGGAGGCCCGGGCGGCCTTCTACCAGGCGAGCGGCGCCTATGGCTTCCGCGACCAGTTGCAGGACACGCTGGCGCTGATCGGCCATGATCCGTCGCTTGCCCGCGCCCAGATCCTCAACGCCGCGGGTCGCCAGTTCCCGGAAGGCGACGTCCAGCACTGGTGGCTGCCGCGCTCGGGCGCCGGCGTGCGCACGATGATTTCGGACGACGTGGTCTGGCTCGGTTATGCCGCGCACCACTATGTCCGCACGACAGGCGACCGCGCCATCCTCGATGAGCCGGTTTCGTTCATCGAAGGCCCGGCGCTGGTGCCGGGCGAGCACGACGCCTTCTTCACGCCGGAGAATTCGCGCCAGACTGCGCCGCTCTACGAGCATTGCGCCCGCGCCCTCGACCTCGCCATGCGCCGCACCGGCGAGAACGGCCTGCCGCTGATCCTCGGCGGCGACTGGAACGACGGCATGAACCGGGTCGGCGAGGCCGGCCGCGGCACCAGCGTCTGGCTCGGCTGGTTCCTCGCGAAAACGCTGCGCGACTTCGCCGCCCTCGCCTCGGAACGTGGCGACGACGCCCGTGCAGCGGCCTGGCTTGCCCATGCCGACCGGCTAAAGCAAGCGCTCGAAACTGCAGGCTGGGACGGCGAGTGGTACAGGCGCGGCACCTTCGACGACGGCGAACCGCTCGGCTCTGCCCGGTCGGACGAATGCCGCATCGATTCCATCGCCCAGTCATGGGCGGTGCTGTCCGGCGTCGGCGACCGCGAACGCGCCAATGCAGCGATCTCGAAAGCGCTCGACCTTCTGGTCGACGGCGAGGCGGGGATCGCACGCCTGTTCACGCCGCCCTTCGAGCACAGCGAGCGCGAGCCCGGCTACATCAAGAGCTATCCGCCGGGCGTGCGCGAGAATGGCGGACAATACACCCACGCCGCGACATGGCTGATCGCTGCGCTGGCCGAACTGGGGCGCGCCGACGATGCCTGGCGGCTGTTTTCCATGGTCAATCCGGTCAACCATGCACTGACCGAGGACGCGGCCGGTCACTACCGGGTCGAGCCCTATGTGGTCGCGGCCGACGTCTATGGCGACGGCGACAAGACCGGGCGCGGCGGCTGGACGTGGTATACCGGCTCGGCCGGCTGGCTCTATCGCGTCGCGGTCGAGAACATCCTCGGCATCCGCCGCGAGGGCGACCGGCTGCACCTGAAGCCGGCGCTGCCGGCGGCCTGGCCGGGCTTCTCCGCCCGACTTCGCATCGGTGAGGCGACCTACGGCATCTCCATCCGGCGCGGCCTCTCTGCGTCGATCACCGTCGACGGCAAAGCGGCAGGCGGCGATTTTGTGCCATTGCACAATGACGGCGAGCACGAGGTCGAAGTCACCGTTACCTGAATCCGCCCGCCCCGGTGCCGGCACTTTCCGGCATCGGGCGGGACCGGGGGCGATGCCGGCTATGGAACCTTGCCGCCTTGTCGCCATTATTGGTTTTATTTCAGACTGTTACGTTCTCACGAACCATATCCGTCTGTCGCCTTTCTTGTTCGATGAAGGGCAACCGATCGCCGCAATCATCATTGATGACTGATGTAGTCACGCATAACGTCTGGCGTTGTGCAATGCAGCACACGCGTTGAGGAAGCCGAGTGTCACTGTTTCAGGTTTACTGGAGAGCCCTGGCCTATCTCGCTGCCGAAAAGCAGCGCGTCGCCGTCATCTGCGCAGCCAATGCCGCGCTCGCGGCGGCGATGATCGCCGAGCCGATCCTGTTCGGCAGGATAATCGAGTCGATCGCCGACGAGGACAAGGTAGCCGGAGAAATAGCCGCATGGGCGGGGCTGGGAGTCTTCAACATCATCGCCTTCGTTCTGGTCGCGCGCGGCGCCGACCGGCTGGCGCACCGCCGCCGGGCCGAGGTGCTGGCCGATTCCTTCGAGAAGGTCGTGTCGATGCCGCTGGCCTGGCACCATCGCCACGGCACGTCGCAATCGCTGCACACGCTGCTGCGCGCGATGGAGACGCTGTTCTCGCTGTGGCTCGAATTCATGCGCCAGCATCTTTCCACCGCGGTCGCGCTGATGCTGCTGGTGCCGACCGCGCTGACGCTAGACTGGCGCATGGCCGCCGTTCTGCTGGCGCTCGGCGTCTCCTACGTCGCCATCAGCCGTGCGGTGATGACCAAGACCAAGGGCGGACAGGCCGAGGTCGAGCAGCATTACCACCGCGTCTTCGCCCATGTCAGCGATTCGATATCCAACGTCTCGGTGCTGCAGAGCTATGGCCGCCTCGCCCATGAGGCCGAGGCGCTGCGCCGCTACACCGCCGGTCTTCTCGACGCCCAGTTCCCCGTTCTCAACTGGTGGGCGCTGGCGAGCGCGCTGCACCGGCTCTCGGCGACCATCTCTATGATGGTGGTGCTGGGCATCGGCGCAATGCTGGTCCAGCACGGGCATCTCCGCATCGGCGACATCGTCGCCTTCGCAGGGTTCGCGACGCTGCTGATCGGCCGGCTCGACCAGCTGACGGGCTTCGTCAACCAGGTGTTCGAGGCCCGTGCCCGGCTCGAGCCGTTCTATGCGCTCGAGGATTCCGCCGCCGCCCGCGAGGAAAAGCCCGGCGCCCGGCCGGTGGGTCGCGTGCGCGGCGAGGTTTCCTTCGACAACGTCTCGTTCCGCTTTCCGGGCTCGGGCGCCGGCGTCCACGACATCTCCTTCCATGTCGAGGCCGGCAAGACGGTGGCCATCGTCGGGCCGACCGGCGCCGGCAAGACCACGCTGGTCAATCTGCTCCAGCGGGTGTTCGAGCCGGATTCGGGAACGATCCGCATCGACGGCATCGATGTCGGAACCATCACGCGCGATTCCCTGCGGGCGCAGATCGCCGCCGTGTTCCAGGATTCCGGCCTGCTCAACCGCACGATCGAGGAAAACATCCGCCTCGGCCGCGCCGATGCCACCTATGGCGAGGTGCATGAGGCGGCGACGGCCGCCGCCGCGCAGGACTTCATCCTCGCCAAGGGCGAAGGCTACGACACGATTGCCGGCGAACGCGGCGGCCAGCTGTCCGGCGGCGAGCGCCAGCGCATCGCCATCGCGCGGGCCGTGCTGAAGGATGCCCCGATCCTCGTTCTCGACGAGGCGACCAGCGCGCTCGACGTCGAGACCGAGGCCAAGGTCAAGGCGGCGATCGACCGGTTGCGCGCCGGCCGCACCACCTTCGTAATCGCCCACCGGCTGTCGACGGTCTGCGACGCCGACCTTGTCATCTTCATGGACCGCGGCGAGATCGTCGAGATCGGCGGCTATCGCGAGCTGGCCGCCCGCGACCAGGGTCGATTCGCGGCGCTGCTGCGCGCCGGCGGGCTGCTGGCCGGGGCCGACAGGCTGCACAGCGTGCCGATGGAGCTTTCGCCGGAACAGCCGCCCGAAGCGGCATGACCATACGCGGCGACTGCGAACAGAAACGGCCGGCGGAAGATGGTTCCGCCGGCCGTTTTATTTACAGTCGTAGGGCTTATTCGGCCGCGTCGGCGGGAGCGGCGTTGAGGAGGCCGTAGCGCTCCTCGCCGATCTTGCCGAGCAGTTCGAGCTGGGTCTCGAGAAAGTCGATGTGACCTTCCTCGTCCTTCAGCAGCTCGTCGAACAGGCCCATGGTGACATAATCGCCCAATTCGTCGCACAGTTCGCGCGACTTCTTGTAGGAAGTGCGGGCGTCATATTCGCCGGCAAGGTCGGCTTCCAGCACTTCCCTGACATTCTGGCCGATCCGCAGCGGACCGACCTTCTGGAGGTTTGGGTGTCCCTCGAGGAAGATGATGCGTTCCACGATCCTGTCGGCGTGGTGCATCTCTTCGATCGATTCGGCACGTTCCTTCTTGGCGAGCTTCGCGTATCCCCAGTCCTCGAGCAGGCGATAATGCAACCAGTACTGGTTGACCGCCCCCAGTTCGAGGAACAAGGCTTCGTTAAGCCGCTCTATGATCCGTTCGTCGCCCTTCATGGCTCAAGCTCCCGTACTGGCCGCGCAACCCACGCACGCGGTCCAGAAATGGTACGATCTCGGCTTCCATCCCGCCGAGACGGCGGTGGTAGTCTTCGGTTACCCGAATGATCGTTTCCACCACATTTGGGAAGCAGCCGCAACAGCGGCCGCGCTTCTTGAGCGTGTGATAAACTTTCGCAGGCACGATCAGCTGCCATGCATCCGCGTCGAGAAGTTCGAGGATCGCTCCCTCGATTTCCTTTTGCGTGATCACATTGCAATGACAGACAAGCATGTGCCTACTCGCTGGGCCGCTCCTTCGGGGCGCGGGCCGGGCTAAGGCCGCCTAACGGAAGGCGGCTGGATTGTTCAAGGTGCTGACCTGCGCCGACGATGCCTGCGCCTGTTGCCGCACGCCCGGGGCCGGCAGCAGGAAGATCGCCGCGGTCAGAAGCGTGGTGGCAAGCACCGGCGAGGCGGAAATCACCCTGCGCCTTACCAGGGAAAGAACGTCGTGTTGCTGACGAGCCGCCAGCGAGACTACCGGGGAGAGCTTCATTCCTGCCTCCAATCGAACGGGTTCAAGGCCCAGCCATCAAAGGGTGCGCAACCGCGCGGCGCTCATAAAGCCCGGTTGCCGCCACGGTGTCAATCCAAACATGACAACAGCACTCATAATAGATTTGGAATGATTCCAGACTGAACCCCGCTACGGCGAACCTAGCTGCGAGCCCGCTTCGTTCCGTGACGCCGCCTTACAAAAAGTGACTCTATGTCGCGGCAGAAAAGCCGTGGATTTCAGATATTTGCCTCGACCTCGCCGCACTGGTCCGGCTTGAAGGACCGCAACTGTAACAATGCCGCAATCCGGGGGAACCCGAACCGGCATTCGAGGCTTTCGTTCGCATGATCACACCTGCGCTGCCCGTTCGCGACACCCGCATCGATGTGCTGAGAGCGCTGGCGCTCATCACTATCTTCGTCAATCACGTGCCACAAAATCTGCTGGAACAGCTGACGACCAAGAATTTCGGCTTCTCCGACGCGGCGGAAGCGTTCGTGCTGATCTCCGGCGTCTCGGCGGCGCTCGCCTACGGGTCCAGATTCCTGTCCGGCGCGCGGCTGGCGACGACGCTGAAGATGTGGCGGCGCGCCGGCGTGCTCTATATCGCCCAGCTCGGCACCACGATGGCCACGCTCGCCGTCTTCGCCTTCTTCTCGCTGCATTATGCCGTTCCCGAGCTGATGGCACAGATCAACATCCGTCCGGTGATGGACGACACCGCCGCCGCCCTCGTCGGCATCGTCACCCTCGGCCATCAGCTCGGCTACAACAACATCCTGTCGATGTATGCTGTCGTGCTGCTGCTCCTGCCCGCCTTCCTGCTGGTCGGCCGCGCTTTCGGCCTTGGCACGATGGTGGCGGCATCCGGCGCGGTATGGCTCGCCGCTGGCATCCTGCATATCGGCCCGCCCAACTATCCCAATGACGGCGTCTGGTTCCTGAACCCGTTGTCGTGGCAGTTTCTGTTCGTCATCGGCGTGGCAGCGGCGCTGCACATCAAGAAGGGTGGCCGGCTGCCGCAAAGCCCGTCGCTGGCGCTGGCCTCGATCCTCTATCTCGCGCTGGGCTGGGCCTGGGTGAAGATCCCGCTGTGGGGCATCGACACGTCATTCGGCCTGCCGGCGGTGCTGACCGGCTTCGACAAGACCTATCTTTCCGCGCCGCGGCTGCTGCATGTGCTGGCGACGGCCTATCTCATCGCGGTTCTGCCGGCGGTGTCGGGCCTGTTTCGCCTGTCCTACGCCAATCCGCTTGCGGTCATGGGCCGGCACGGCCTGTCGGTGTTCGTGCTCGGCACCGTTCTGGCCATGGCGGCGCAGGCATGGCGGATGGTCCATATTCCCACCGTCACCGGCGACCTCACCATCCTCGCGACCGGCATCGGCGCCCAGTTCGCGCTGGCCTACTATATCGAGTGGTATCGCGGCGTCGCCAACGGCTGGCGGGCCGCCGCGACATCGGGCATACCGATCCACCATGACGACCGCCCATCCATCGCCACTCGCGCCTACCCTGCCCATAAGGGAAGCCCTGCCCCGGCTTCTTCACGCGCTTTCTGACCGCGCCAGCGCCATTCTCGTCGCACCGCCCGGCGCCGGCAAGACGACGCTGGTGCCGCTGGCGCTCCTCGACCAGCCCTGGCGGGCCGACGGTCGCATCCTGCTGCTCGAGCCGCGCCGGCTTGCCGCGCGCGCGGCGGCGCGACGGATGGCATCCCTTCTGAACGAAGAACCGGGAGAGACCGTCGGCTACGCCATGCGGATGGAAAGCCGGGTCTCGGCCCGGACGAGAATCCTCGTCGTCACCGAGGGCGTCCTGGCGCGGATGATCCTCGACGATCCCGAACTACCGGGCATCGGCGCCATCCTGTTCGACGAGTTCCACGAACGCTCGCTCGACGGCGATTTCGGCCTGGCGCTGGCGCTCGACGTGCAGGGTGCGCTCAGGCCGGACCTGCGGATTCTGGTCATGTCGGCGACGCTGGACGGGGCCGCGGTGGCGCGGCTGCTCGACGGCGCACCCGTCATCGAAAGCGGGGGTCGCGCCTATCCGGTCGAGCTGCGCCATGCGGCGCGCGCGACGGAAACGCGGATCGAGGAGGCGATGGCCGCGGCCTGCCGGCAGGCATTGGCCGAGGAAGAAGGCAGCGTGCTCGCCTTCCTGCCCGGGCAGGGCGAGATCGAGCGCACGGCAGCGCTGCTTGCCGGACGGCTGCCGGAGAATGTCGACATCGCACCGCTCTATGGCGGGCTCGACGGAAAGGCGCAGGACGCGGCGATCCGGCCCGCATCGCCCGGCCGGCGCAAGCTGGTCCTTGCAACCTCGATCGCCGAGACCTCGATCACCATCGACGGTGTCCGCATCGTCATCGATTCCGGCCTCGCGCGGCTGCCGCGCTACGAGCCGGCAACCGGGCTGACGCGGCTGGAGACGGTGCGGGTGTCGCGCGCATCCGCCGACCAGCGGGCCGGGCGCGCCGGGCGTACCGCGCCCGGCATCGCCATCCGGCTGTGGCGGGCCGAGCAGACGGCGGCGCTGCCCGCCTTCACGCCGCCTGAAATTGCGGAAGCCGATCTCTCCGGCCTCGTCCTCGATTGCACGGCCTTCGGGGTTTCGGACCCCGCGACGCTGTCTTTTCTCGATCCACCGCCATTGCCGGCACTGAACGAGGCGAAAACACTGCTGCGCAGCCTGCACGCGATAGACGCGGAAGGCCGCCTGACCGACGAGGGCCGCGCCATGCGCCGTCTTTCGCTGCCGGTGCGGCTGGCGCATATGGTGGCGCAGGCCCCCGACAGGCGCAAGGCTGCAGCGCTTGCGGTCCTGATCACCGAGCGCGGGCTCGGCGGAACCTCGACCGACCTCGACCGGCGGCTGGCGCGATTTCGCGACGAGCGGGGCCAGAGGGCCGAAAGCGCGCGCGCGCTGGCCCAGCGGCTGGCGCGCGACGTCGCCGGGGACGACGCGAGGGACGACGCAAGGGACAGGCGCGGCATCGCGACGGAGGCAGCCTCCGCAGGTGCGCTGCTGGCGCTCGCCTATCCCGACCGTGTCGCGAGGGCACGCGGCGCGCATGGCCATTTCGTGCTGGCGAACGGCCGCGGCGCCATGCTCGACCCCGCTGATCCGCTGGCCGGGGAGAGCTTCCTCGTCGTCGCCGACCTTCAGGGCAAGGCGCAGAACGCCCGCATCGCGTCGGCCGCCGCCATCGGCGAGGACGAGGTCCGCGCCCTTCTTTCCGAGCGGCTGGAAACGGAGCGGCAGACGGTGTTCGACATCGACAGCCGTGCGGTCAGGGTGCGCGAGACGGTTCGGCTCGGCGCAATCCGGCTGTCCGAGCGGCAATTGCCCGCGCCTAGGGGCGAGACCGCCGACAGCGGGGTGATCGAGGCGATCCGTGCGCATGGGCTTTCCATTCTCGACTGGAGCAAGGGGGCGGAAATCCTGCGCCGCCGCCTGAACTGGCTGCACAAGGGTCTCGGCGCGCCGTGGCCCGACGTCGGCGACGAGGCGCTGATCGCCCGGCTCGAAGACTGGCTGATGCCGTTCCTGCCCGGCGAGCCGTCGCTGGCGCGGATCGGTGCGAACGCGCTTCATGACGGGCTGATGTCGCTGGTGCCGCACGAGTTGCAGCGCAGGGTCGCGGCGCTGGCGCCAACCCATTATGCCGCGCCGTCGGGCAGTTCGGTGCCGATCCGCTACGACGAGGAGCAACCGGTTCTCAGCGTACGGGTGCAGGAGCTGTTCGGGCTCGACAGTCACCCGGCGATCGCCAACGGCACGGTGCCGCTGATGCTGGAACTGCTTTCTCCCGCCCATCGCCCGATCCAGACCACGCGCGACCTGCCGGGCTTCTGGCGCGGCTCATGGGCGGATGTGCGCGCCGACATGCGCGGGCGCTATCCAAAGCATGTCTGGCCGGAAAACCCGCTCGAAGCACAAGCGACCAGCCGCGCCAAGCCGCGCGGCGGATAGACGTTCAAGCCTTCGAAAGGCCGGCAAGCACCGTGTTCAGGAACGAGGCGAGATCGTCGGTGACGAAATCGACGTCGTCCTCGTTGTCGACGTCGCGCTCCCATATCTCCGAGAAGGTCGGCTCGAAATTGTTCGGCACGATCAGCACCGTGGTCATGCCGAGCCGCTTCGGCACTTCGAGGTTGCGGGCGAGATCCTCGAACATCACGGCGTTCTTCGCATCGACCCGGTGCAGGCCGACGAACTTGTCGTAGGTGGCGGCGGCCGGCTTCGGCGTCAGGCCGGCGGCGACGATGTCGAAGATGTCGTCGAAATGATCGAGGATGCCGAGCTGGCGGGCGGTGCGTTCGGCGTGGCGGCGATCACCATTGGTGAAGATGAACTTGCGGCCCGGCAGCGACTGGATCGCCGTGCCGAGCGCCGGGTCGGGCGCAACCCACGAATAGTCGATGTCGTGGACCTTGTTGAGGAAATCGTCGGGGTCGATGCCGTGACGCGCGATCAGCCCGTTCATCGTGGTGCCATGTTCGCGGTAGAGCTCCTTCTGGAGCTTGCGCGCCTCGTCGCGCGGCAACTGGAGCAGTTCCGAGACGTAAGCCGTCATCCGCACGTCGATCTGCGAGAACAGATTGGTCTTGTGCGGATAAAGCGTGTTGTCGAGATCGAACACCCAGTCGGTGACATGGGAGAAGCGGGCGGGATCGGGAGACTGCGTCATGGCGCCAATGCCTAGCCGATTTGCCCGGCGGAATGAAGCGGCCTATGGCCGTACGGCGGGGATAGTTCAAATTTGCCCGATCGGGGAAAGCGGGATTTCACCTCCCTCTGGCAAGAAGCCGCCGCAACGTAAGGATCGTCCATGAGCAAGGTCATCGCCAAGGCGGCATTAACAGCCATTGTTTCCGCAGCGATCTCCGCCTTGCTGGTGGCAACGCTGCTGCCGGTGCGGGGTGCGATGGTCGACAGCAACGCCCTGATCATGGCGGTGCTGTGCCCTCTGGTCATCGCCTTTCCGGCCAGCATTCATTTCTTCCTGCAGAAGAAGAAGCTTGCCGAGGCGATCCGCGAGATCACCGCCGCGCATGAAAAGCTGGGTAAGGCCCATGCCGAACTGGCGCTGGCGCATGCGCAGCTGGCGGAAAAGGCGCGCCACGACGACATGACGGGGCTGCTCAACCGCGAATCGTTCTTCGGCGCGCTCAAGGGCAAGCGGCGCCGCACCGATGCCGGGGTGCTGCTGATCGCCGACGCCGACCACTTCAAATACATCAACGACACCCACGGCCATGCCCAGGGCGACGTCGCGCTGTTGATGATCGCGGAGGCGATTCGCGGCGGCGTCCGCGCCGGCGACATCGTCGGCCGGATCGGCGGCGAGGAGTTTGCCGCCTTCCTCTGCGGCGCATCGCGGGAAGAGGCTTTGATCGTCGCCGAACGAATCCGCCTCGGCGTCGAGGCGCTGCGCTTCTCGCCGGGAGAGGGCAAATATCTGGCGCTTTCGGTCAGCATCGGTGCCGCCCAGCTTCGGCCGCAGCTGTCGTGGTCGCAGCTAATGCGAGAAGCCGACAGCCGCCTCTACGAAGCCAAGGCGCGCGGCCGCAACCGCGTCGTGTTCGACATGCAGGAACAGGCCGCCGCCTGAACAGGGCGGCGGGCATGCCCGGTAAAGCGTGAAATCGGGTTACTTCTGACGCGCCTTGCGCGCGGCATAGCGCGCGTCGCGCTTGGCCTTGCGCTCGGCTTCGTCGGCCAGCAGACGGGCGACGCTGTCCTGCTCGGCCTGCGCCTTCTCCTCGGCTTCGGCACGGGCGGATGCCTCGGCTGCAGCGGCGCGCTCGGCGCTCTCGCGGGCTTCGCGCTCTTCCGCCAGCCGCTTTTGTTCCCGGCGCTCGGTCTCGCGCTTCTCGCGCGCCTCGGCGACCGCCTTCCGCTCGGCGGCACGGGCCAGCACGGCCGGGTCGTCGGCGGCAGGCCGGGCCTTGAACTTTTCCAGCAGGGCCTTCTTCGCCTCGTTCGCCGACTGCCGGCGGTCGGCAAAATTCCTTTCCTTGTGGATCGCCACTCTTCGTATTCTCCGTCGCGTAACTGGATTTCCGTGGTCTTAATGAGCGAGCGTCGCCGGCAATTCAAGACGAAATCGCAGGCTGCGCCGCCACAACGCAGGCAATTGCGCCCGGATCGCCATGATTTCCGGCCGTGTCGGCCCGTACCCGTAAACATGACCGATTCTGAAGAGAGAAAGCGGGGGCGCCGGAAACCCGCTTCAGGCTGCTCCTCATACCGCTCCGGCAGCGTTCACTTCAACGGAAAGTTGACGACGAATCGCGCGCCGCCACCGTCCGGGGCATCGACGCGCACCTCGCCGCCATGGCGTTCAGCGATCTGGCGCACCAGCGCGAGGCCGAGACCCCAGCCACCGGCCTCCTCGCCATGGCCGGCCGGACGATGAAACGGCTCGAACACCCGCTCGCGTTCGCTTTCGGGAATGCCTGGCCCATGATCGCGCACGGCCAGTTCGGCGCCGTCGTCGCGGCGGCGGACTTCCACCTCGACCGGCGGCGCGCCATGGCGCAGGGCGTTGTGGATCAGGTTGCGCACGAGGCGCGAGAGAAGGCGCAGATCGCCCCGAATCACGACGCTTTCGCCGCCGACCACGAGCCCGGCCTCCGGGCCTTGGAGCGCACCTTCCTCGGCGACGAGCGCGAGCAGGTCGACATCGTCGGCGAGATCGACGGTTTCGGCATGATCGAGCCGGCTCGCCAGCAGGATCTCCTCGACCAGTTCGTCGAGCTCGGCAAGGTTGCGGACGATCTCCCGCCGCCGCGCTTCGCTGGCATCGGCTTCGTAGAGATCGATGGCGATTCGCAGCCGCGCCAGAGGCGAGCGCAGTTCGTGGCTGGCATTGGCGAGCAACGCCCGATGCGAGGCGACAAGGCTCTCGATCCTCCCGGCGGCGAGATTGAAGCTTCTTGCTACCGCCGCCACCTCGTCGCCGCCCTCGACGGCGATGCGGCGTGCGAGATCACCGCCGCCCCACGCCTCGACGCCATGGCGCAGGCGCTCCAGCCGCCTCGTCAGATGGCGCACCACCGGCCAGGCAACGAGGCCGGTGACGCCGGCGATCAGCGCCAGCCATGCCAGCGGGTTGGGCCGCGGCGGGCCGGGAGGCCCCTTGCCAAAACGGGCAACGGCGACACGGCCGTCCTCGAGCCTCAGCGCCATCAGCTTGCCCTGTTCGCCGCGCCTGTAAGCGCTCCTGCCCTTCACCGCGTCGGCGAATGCAATGGCGTCTCCGGCGCCGGCGATCAGCGCCCCGTCGGGGCTGAAGACGGCAATGTCGGCATCGAGCGCGGCGGCCAGCCTTTCGACCACGATCCGGGTTTCATCGGGCGGCGCATCGGCAGGCAGCATCGCCGCGACAAAGGCGTCGCGCCGCGCGCCCCAGCCGCGATCCTCCTCGTCATGGGAAAGGCGCAGGAAGGCGGCGCTCGACAGCGCCACCACCACCAGGCTGGCGATCAGCGTCAGGTAGACCTTGAGGAACAGGCTGTTGCGCATGCCGGGCCGCTTCATCTTTCCTCGTCCTGACGCCGGGCGAAAACATAGCCGGCGCCGCGCACGGTGACGATGCGGCGCGGGTGCTTCGGATCATCCTCTATCGCCGCGCGAATGCGCGAGACGTGAACGTCGATCGAGCGGTCGAAGGCATCGAACGCCTCGCCCCTGACCATGTCCATCAGCTGGTCGCGCGACAGGATGCGCCCGGCATTCTCGGCCAGCGCGACCAGGAGGTCGAACTGATGGCCGGTGATGTCGCAATCATTGCCGTCGATGCGGGCGATGCGCGAGGCTGGATCGATTTCCAGCCGGCCGAAGCGCATGATGCGGCCATCTGCCGCAGATGCCGGCCCGCGCCGGCGCAGGACGGCGCGCAGACGCGCCAGAAGTTCGCGCGGGCTGAACGGCTTCGGCAGATAGTCGTCGGCACCGAGCTCGAGGCCGACGATGCGGTCGGTCTCCTCGCCCTTGGCCGTCAGCATCAGCACCGGCACGTCAGAGACCGCGCGGATGCGGCGGCAGGTCTCGAAGCCGTCGAGATCGGGCAGCATCACGTCGAGGATGACGGCGGCGGGCTGCCGCCTGCCGATTTCCTCCAACCCGGCACGGGAGGAGGAGGCGGTGCGAACGGCAAAGCCGTTGCCGGAAAGATAGTCCGACAGCATGGCGGAAAGCCTCGTGTCATCGTCGATGACCAGGATCTCGTCCGCCATGCCGTCTTGTCTCCGGTTCGCTCAGGAAGCGGACATTACCACTTGCCGCGGCCCTTGCGCTCGCTGAAATGCTTGGCGAGCTCGGCCCGCTGCTCCGGCGTCAGCACCTCGGCGGCATCGAGCACCGCCGCGGTCATCTTCTTCGACGCCTCGTCGATCGCCGCGACGCGCTCGGCCCGCAGCGTCTCGGCAGCGGTGCGGTCGATGGTGCCGGCCGACAGCAGCTCCATCACGCTCTCGCGGGTGTCGCGGAATTCGCGCATCATCGGGCGCAGCTCGGCACGGGTGTCGTCGATGATCGCCCAGATGCGGTCTTCCTGCTCGGCGGTGGCATCGACCGCGTCGAGCGCACGCGACAGGCCGCGGCCGGCGAAATGGCCACCATGCTTCATCCCCGCCTCCATGACGTGGCGGCCCATGGCCTCGCCGCCGCCCATGGCGCCGGCAGCGCCGATGCCGGCCAGCGCCAGCACCGCGACGCCGCCGGCGACGAGCCAGCGGCTGCGGCGCGCGGGTTTGCTGGCGGGGGTGGCGGCGTTCGCTTCGTGATTTTCGTTTTCCATGATCCGGCTCCTTGTCTATACGGCCCGATTGCCGCGATGGAGCCAGACTAGGCGCTCACTGTTTCGCCCGTTCGCGGCAAATATGAAGAAATGTAAAGTTGCGATTTCGCCGCGTTATCCCCTCCCGGCCGCGGCGATCGCCTCGATGCCGTCGATGCCGCCGACCGATCCCACCAGACCGGTCCAGACACTGCGCGCACCCTTTTCCCACGCCGCACGGTCCTGCGGTGCGCTCACGGTGCCGCCATGCGCGGTCGCGAGCGCCATCGCCTCGGCCTCGTCGGCAACCACAAGCCCATCGAAATGCGCAGCGCCCTCGCGCGATGCGGCCTCGAACACCTCGCGCTCCTCTGCCGAGAGACCGTTCCAGAACCCCGCCGAGAAGCAGACGACGCCGGCGGCGCGGATATGGGCGGTCTCGGTCAGGCACGGCACCACCTCATAGAGCCGGAAGCCGGCATAGGCGGATTTGGTCAGGTCCATCGCATCGGCGACGCCGGTCTGGAGCGCGCTGTAGGTCTCCGGGATCGGGATCGCCACCGGCGTCGCGCCGAAGGCGCTCCACAGCTGCGTGTGCAGCGGGCTCTGGATGACGCGGATGCGCAGGCCGCGCAGCATCGACGGTTTGGTCAGCGGCTCCTTGCCAAGCAGGTGGCGCGCGCCATAGTCGATGAAGGCCGGCACGATGAAATGCTCGGCCGCAAAGCGGGCTCTCAACTGGTTCCCGACCTCGCCGGCGACGGTGGCGCGCAGATGGGCGGCATCGCGGAACAGGAAAGGCAGGTCGAGCAGCTGCGCCTGCGGCACCCAGCCCGACAGCGACGAGACGGTGAACAGGCTGGCCTGCACCGCGCCGAGACGGACCATCGCCGCCACCTCCTTCTCGCCGCCGAGCGCGGCGTTGCCAACGATGTTGAAGGAAAAGCGGCCGGGCAGCTCCGCTTCGACCCGGTCGCGGATCTTCAGCCAGATGCGGGTTTCCGGCTTGTCGTCGGCCATCAGCGAGGCGACGGTCAGTCGCGTCGCGGCACTGGCGCGGCCGATCAGCGCCGGCAGCGCGAGAACGCCGGCGCCGGCGGCGATCAGGTGACGGCGGGTGGGGCGGATCATGGCGGCTTTCCTTTCTATAGAAGCAGCGCGCCCGCATTGAGCAGAGCGAGCGAGGCGAGAAGGGCGAGGAGATAGGGCAGGACGGCGGCGAACAGCGCCCCGGCCGGCACCCGCGTCACGCCGCTGACGACGAGGACGAGGATGCCGGCCGGCGGCGTCAGGCCGCCGATCATCAGGTTGACGACGAGGATGACGCCGAAATGGACGGGATCGAGCCCGGCGGCGATGGCGAGCGGCATCAGGATCGGCGCGAAGATCAGGATCGCCGCGCCGATGTCGAGCGCCAGTCCGGCGCCAAGCAGGACGAGATTGAGAACGACGACCACGCCCCATGGCCCGAGGCCGAGACCGGAGACGAAGGATGCGACAAGGCCGGAGACGTTGTCGACCGCGAGCAGGAAGGCGAACGGGCCGGCCGAGGCGATCAGGAGGCCGACAGCGGAAGCCTCCATCGCTGCCTGCCGGAACGCGTCGGCAACCCCGCCCTTATCGAGGCGCGCGCCGACGCATAGGATGAGCGTGTAGAGCGCGGCCAGTGCGGCGGCTTCCGTGGTGGTGACGATGCCGAAGCGGATGCCGAGCACGACGACGACGCCGAGGCCGAAGGCGGGCAGCGCCGCCTTCGCTGCCACCCGCCTCTCAGCCGCGCCGACGCGCGGCAAGGGCGGATGCCGGCGCGCCGCAAGGCGGATGGCTGCGGCAAGGCAGAGCGCCATGACACCGCCGGCGAAAAAGCCCCAGGCGAACAGGCTGCCGACCGGCAGGTTAACGGCCAAAGCGAGGATCAGGAACGCGATGGAGGGCGGGATGACGTTGTCGAGCACGGAGGCGGCGGCGACCACGGCCGCGGCTTCCGCCGGCGGATAGCCGTTCCTCACCAGTTGCGGCTGGAAGGCGCGGGCGCCGAAGGCGGCATTGGCGACCGACGATCCGGACGCGCCGGAGAACAGCACGCTCGACAAAAGCGCCGTCTGCGCCAGCCCGCCCCGGAAATGGCCGACGAACGAAGCGGCGAAGCGCGCGATCCTCGCGGCAGTGCCAGATACCGTCAACAGGCCGCCGGCGAGCAGAAAGAACGGGATGGCGAGCAGCAGGAACCTGTCGAGCCCGGCGGCGGTGGCGGCCATCGCCGCCTCGGAGAGAAGCGGGCCGCCGGACAACCCGGAGAGATGTGCGGCAGCGAGAAAGGCATGCGGCATCGGCGAGGAGACCGCAAGGCCGATCGCGACAATCAGGCCGAAGCCGAGGCTTGGCGGGAACGCGAGAGAAACCAGAACATGGGAAGCGGCGACATGAAACAACATCGCCAGCGCAATGGCGGCGGCGAGTGAAACCCGCCTCCCCTCGGCCAGTCGTTGCAAGGCCAGCAGGGCGACGATCAACGCCCCGCCGCCGGCAGCGAGCGCGAAGCGGCTCCATTCGGGCAGGCCGAGCGCGGGCGAGGCACCACCAACCAGCAAGGCCGCCCGCGCGCCGCCGGTTGCAAGCGCCAGCCCGGCAAGGATGGTGACGGCATCGGCAATGGTTTCCGCTGCCTTCCGGCCGGGCAGTGGCAACAGCCGGACGGCGAAGTCGAGCCGCATGGCAAGCGCACCGCGTTGCGCCAGCGGCGCACCGAGGAAGACGAGGGCGCAGAACAAAAGCAGCGCCAGCTCCTCCGTCCCGGCAAGGCCGGTCGCGAAGCCGTAGCGCGCCGCGACCGCCACCAGCACCAGCACGAGCAGGAGGCCGAGCAGCGCGGCGCTGGCCGCACTGAGGGCCGTTTCCAGCCGGTGCAGGAGCCGGGCCGCCATCAGGGATTCCACCAGCGATGGAAGTGATGGACCGGGCCCCTGCCCCGCCCGACCGCAAGCGCAGCGCCGGCGGCGAGCGCGCCGTTCAGATAGTCCTTGGCCTCGACCACCGCGGCGCGCAACGAAAGGCCCCTGGCCAGCCCGGCGGCAACCGCCGCCGACAGGGTGCAGCCGGTGCCGTGGGTGTTGGGCGTGTCGAGGCGCGGGGCGGAAAGGCGCAGCATCTCCCTGCCGTCAAAGAAGATATCGGTGCTGTCCGTGCCTTGCGCATGGCCGCCCTTGACCAGCGCGGCCGCGGCGCCGGCCGCGACCAGCATCTTCGCCTGCGCCATCATCTCGGCTTCATCGACGGCAATGGCGGTATCGGTCAGCAGCGCCGCCTCGGGCAGGTTGGGCGTCACCAGCACGGCGAGCGGCAAGAGTTTCGCCCGCAGCGCCCCTATCGCCTGCGGCTGCAGCAACCGGTCGCCGGACGTCGCCACCATCACCGGGTCGAGCACCGGCCGGATGCCGCGCACTTCAAGGCTCCCGGCGATGACCGAGATGGTCTCCTCGCACGAGACCATGCCGATCTTGACGCCGCCGACCGCAAAATCGTCGAACACCGCGTCGAGCTGCGCCGCGATCATCGCCGGCGAGACATCCTCAACGCCACGCACGCCTTGCGTGTTCTGGGCGGTGATGGCGACGATGGCGCTCGTTCCGAACACGCCGAGCGCGGAGAAGGTTTTCAAATCGGCCTGGATGCCGGCGCCGCCGCCGCTGTCCGAGCCGGCGACGGTGAGCGCGACCGCCGTCATGGCCCGACCCCGCCCAGCGCTTCGTCGACCGCGCGACGCAAGCCACGCGTCGCCGCGGCGATGTCGGGCGCGCGGAAGATGGCGGAGATGACCGCGACGCCGGACGCGCCCGCGCGCACCGCCTGCCCCGCACGGGCCTGATCGATGCCGGCGATGGCCCCGACCGGCAGGCCGGGACGGGCGGCGGCGATCCTGCCGCGCAAGGAAGCGAAGCCGTCGAGGCCGACCGGGGCGTCGGGATTGTGCTTGGACATGGTCGCGAACACGCCGCCGATGCAGGCATAGTCGGCCGGGGCGGCGATGGCCGCGTCCGCGTCGTCGGCGTTCTTGACCGTCAGACCGATGACGGCGTCCGGCCCGAGCAGACGGCGGGCGATCCACGCATCCATGTCGTCGCGGCCGAGATGGATGCCGGAAGCGCCGGAAGCCAGCGCGACATCGAGGCGGTCGTTGACGACCAGCGGCACGCCGGTGCCGTCGAGCGCGGCGCGGATCGCCCGCGCCTGCTCGACCATCGCCCGCGTCGATGCCTGCTTGTCGCGGTACTGGATGATGGTCGCGCCGTTCCCGGCGGCGATGCGGGCGAGTTCGGCAAGGTCGCCGACATCGCGCAACGCGCCGTCGACGATGGCGTTCAACCGGTAATCGACTTTATTCATCGGCAAACCTCCCATGTTCGATGATGTCGCGCGGCGTCAGCGCCGCCAGCGCGTCGAGAAGCGACGGCTCGAACGTGCCCGGCCCGCGCGCCTGCGGGGCAGCCAGTTCGGCGGCGACGCCGAGGGCAAGCATGGCGGCGGCGGCCGCCGCGACCGGCTCGTCGGCGACGCAGAGGAAGGCGGCGATGACCGCGCCGGACAGGCAGCCGGTGCCGGTCACCCCGGCCATCCATCGATGGCCGTTGGCGACGGCGACCGAACGGTCGCTGCCCATGATGCGGTCATGGCCGCCGGTGACGACGCCGACGACATCGCGCGGCACGGAAAGCAGCGCGTGCTCGGCCGGATTGGCGCGCAGCACCGTCGGCCTTCGCGCCAGCAATTCCTGCGCGAAGGCGGCGCGGCCGGGCGAATAGTCGCAATGGGCCGGATCGAGCACCCACGGCCTGCCCGCCTCGCCGGCGGCCGCCAGCGCCAGTTCGATCGCCTGCCGCCGCGCCGCGTCGAGCGTGCCGAGATTGACGGCGAGCGCGTCGGCCTTGCGCACGAAATCCGCGACCTCCTCGACGGAGGAGGTCATCGAGGGGATCGCACCGAGCGCCGAAAGCCCGTCCGCCACCAGCTTCTGCACCACACTGTTCATCAGGCAGTGGATGCGGGGCCGGCGTGTCCGCAGCCGCTCCAGCAGATCGGCCGCCATTTCGAGGGCCGGACTACTCATGGCAGTTCGACCGCGATCGCGCCCGCGTCCGGTGCGGCCGCGATCAGACCGGCCTCGGCCATGAACGCGCCGAAGCGGGCATAGCGGGCGCGGTCGAGCGCCGCCGGCCGCTTGGCGAAACGCGGCAGCGTGTCGGTCCATGCCTGCCGGTTCAGCGCGTCATCGAGATCGGGATAGGCGCGAACGAACAGCTTCCAGCTGTCTTCCGGATGGTTGGTGAGATGGATCGCGCCCTGCTCGACCGCGGCAAGGAACCGCTTCAACCGGTCGTCGGCGACCAGCTCCGGCCGGGTGACGAAGATCAGCTCGTCATAGACCGGCACGCCGTTCTCCTCGGGAAAGAACGCCCTGCCCTCATGGCCTTCGAGCCGCATCTGCGTCAGCTCGAAATTGCGGAAACCGCCGATGGTGGCGTCGACCCGGCCGGCGATCAGCGCCGGCGACAACGCGAAATTGACGTTGACCAGTTCGACGCTGTCCCTGGCCACGCCTGCCTGCTCGAGCATGCGGCCGAGCATGGCGTCCTCGAAGCCGGAAACGGAAAAGCCGATGCGCTTGCCGGCAAGGTCGGCGATCTCTTTCACGGGCCCGTCGGCCAGCACCGTCAACGTATTCAGAGGGGTCTCGACCAGCGTGCCGAAGCGGACGAGCGGCACGCCGGCGGCGTGGTCGAGATAAAGGTTGGGCTGGTAGTGAATGCCGATCTCTGCCTGGCCGGACGCGACGGCGCGCGGGACGATGGAAGGGTCGGCCGGCGGCACGAACTCGACCTCGAGGCCGGCCTGCTCGAACAGACCCAGTTCCCGCGCCACGACCAGCGGCGCGTGGTCGGGATTGACGAACCATTCGAGCAGCACCGTCAACCTGTCCTGCGCGGCGGCCGGCATTGAAATGCCGAGGCCGAGCACAAGGCCGGCGGCGAGGGAAGCGAATTTTCTGCGGATCATGACGATTTCCTTTCGACGGAAGATGAAGGCGGGATCATTTCTCGTTCGCCCAAGGCGCGAGGCGAGGCGCCGCGGCATCGACGGCGGCACGCAAGGCCAGCGTCAGCACGGCGAGCACCGCCATGGCGGCAAAGACGGTTTCGGTCTGCATGCGGGCATTGGCCTGCACCATGACGAAGCCGAGGCCGGCCGAAGCGCCGACCCATTCGCCGACCACCGCACCGAGGGGAGCCAGCGGAGCCGCGACGCGCAGGCCCGAGACCAGCGCCGGCATGGCGAGCGGAACGCGGATGTCGAACAGCACGCGCAGCGGCCCGGCGGCGGCGAGCGCGGCGGCATCGAGAAGCTCGGGCGGGGTGCGGCGCAGGCCGTCGACAAAGGCGGAGGCGACGGGGAAGAAGATGATCAGCGTCGCCATCGCCACCTTGGAGGCCATGCCGAAGCCGAGCCAGACCACCAGCAGTGGCGCCAGCACGAACACCGGAAACGCCTGCAGCACCAGCACGACGGGCCACGCCAGACGGCCGATGCGCGGAAAGGCGACGATCGCCAGCGCGGTGAGAATGCCGAGGAAAGTGCCGGCGGCGAAACCGGCGGCGATCTCGCCCAGCGTCACCAGCCCATGGTGGCCGAGAAAGCGCCACTGGCGCTGAAACGCCGCCAGAACGTCGAGCGGCGACGGCAGGATGTAGCGCGGCGGCGCAAGTGCTCCGACCAGCGCCTGCCAGCCGAGCACGAGCACCAGCATCGTCCGCACAAAGACGGAAAGGGCGGAAAGGGCGGGCATGGCGGGCATGGCGGATGCCTAGCCGCGATGCGGACGCGGTTCGGGCATGAGGCGGTGGGAAAGGATATGAACGTGCATCTGCGATCTCCCGACAAGCATCTGGAGATCCGGTTGAGCGAAGTAGAGGGAAGCTCGGCCGCCGGCGGCGACCCTTTCCGTTCCTACGCCGGCATGACCCGGATCAGGTTCAAGGGTCCGGTTCACCACCGTCTCAGCGCCGTTCGGCGCACCCCTCGGAATGGCGCCATCTATCCAGATAAGACCGGCGCCGTCAACCGCGCGGCTGTGCACTGTCACGAAACCGAAGCGGGACTGTCACCGCACCATCACACAGCGTCTCTAAGCGTCCTGCCGTTCACGTGCCGGATTGCCTGCCGGCGATTGGCTGACATCCACAAATGGAGTGGGACAATGAGAAATCACCTGATCGGCGCGCTGCTGGCGTCCGTTACCCTGGCCGGTTCGGCCCATGCACAGACCGAAATCCAGTGGTGGCACGCGATGGGCGGCGAACTCGGCGCCAAGCTCGAAGAGATCGCCACCGCCTTCAACGGCACCCAGACCGACTATAAGATCGTCCCCGTCTACAAGGGCACTTATCCCGAGACGCTGACCGCCGCCATCGCCGCCTTCCGCGCCGGCGAGCAGCCGGCCATCGTCCAGGTGTTCGAGGTCGGCACCGGCACGATGATGGCCGCCAAGGGCGCGGTCTACCCGGTCTACAAGCTGATGGCCGACCAGGGCCTGTCCTTCGAGCCCAAGAACTACCTCGCCCCGGTGGTCGGCTACTATTCGGACCCGGAAGGCAACATCCTTTCGCTGCCGTTCAACTCGTCGACCCCGATCATGTATTACAACAAGGACGCCTTCAAGAAGGCCGGCCTCGACCCGGAAGTCGCGCCGCGCACCTGGGCTGAAGTCGCCGAATTCTCGAAGAAGATCAAGGATTCCGGCGCGGCCAAGTGCGGCTTCACCACGGGCTGGGTGAGCTGGGTCCAGCTCGAGAACCTCTCCGCTCTCCACGACCAGCCTTACGGCACCAAGGAAAACGGCTTCGCCGGGCTCGACACCGAGTTCACCTTCAACGGCGACGTCCAGGTCAAGCACTGGGACAACCTGAAGAAGTGGTCCGACGAGGGCATCTTCCAGTATGGCGGCCCGGTCGGCGGCAACGACGCTCCGCCCAAGTTCTATTCGGGCGAATGCGCCATCTACATGAACTCGTCGGCCTCGCGCGCCGGCGTCGTCAACAACGCGAAGGACTTCGAAGTCGGCTTCGCGCCGCTGCCCTTCTATGACGACGTCATCGCCGAGCCGAAGAACTCGATCATCGGCGGCGCGACGCTGTGGGTGCTCAACGGCCGCAAGGACGCCAACGAGTACAAGGGCGTCGCCGCCTTCTTCGACTATCTGTCGAAGGCCGAGGTCCAGGCTGCCTGGCACCAGTTCACCGGCTACCTGCCGATCACCAACGCCACCTACGACCTCGGCGTCTCCCAGGGCTACTATGCGGCCAACCCGGGTTCCGACGTGGCGATCAAGCAGATCACCCGCGGCACGCCGAGCGCCAACTCCAAGGGCATCCGCTTCGGCAACCTGACCCAGGTTCGCGACGTGGTCGACAGCGAGTTCGAAGCCCTGCTCTCCGGTCAGAAGAGCGCCAAGGAAGCCCTCGACTCCGCGGTCAAGCGCGGCAACGAGATCCTGCGCGAGTTCGAAGCCTCGAACGGCTGATCGTCAAACCCCGCCTGCCTATCCGATCCTCGTCGAGCGAACGCGGCTTCATGCAGACAAAGCGCACGATCTTCCCGAACAAGGGGCTGCCCTATCTTCTGATCGCGCCGCAGCTCGCCGTCACCGTCATCTTCTTCCTGTGGCCGGCGGGCCAGGCGATCTGGACCTCGTTCCGGCGGGAAGACCCGTTCGGCCTCAGCACGACCTTCGTCGGCCTCGCCAATTACACCCGCCTGTTCTCCAATGGCGAATGGCTGCACTCGGCCTCGCTGACCGCCCTGTTCGCCGTGTCGGTCACCGTCCTTGCGATGGTCTGCTCGCTTGTCCTCGCGCTGGCGGCAAACCGCGTGCTGCGCGGCTCGCGGATCTATACCACGCTGCTGGTCTGGCCCTATGCGGTGGCGCCGGTCGTCGCCGGCGTGTTGTGGTGGTTCCTGTTCAACCCGTCGATCGGGCTTCTGAGCTATCTTCTCGCCGGCATCGGCATCGACTGGAACCATCGCATCAACGGCAACCACGCCATGATCCTGGTGATCGTGGCCGCCGCCTGGAAGCAGATTTCCTACAATTTCCTGTTCTTTCTTGCCGCGCTGCAATCGGTGCCGAAATCGCTGATCGAGGCGGCCGCGATCGACGGCGCCGGCCCGTTCCGGCGCATGCGCGACATCGCGCTGCCGCTGATCTCGCCGACCACCTTCTTCCTGCTGATCGTCAACATCAACTATGCGATGTTCGACACCTTCCCGATCATCGACGCCACCACCGGCGGCGGCCCGGCCGGGGCAACGAACATCCTCGTCTACAAGGTCTATGCCGACGGCTTTCTCGGCCTGAACCTCGGCTCGTCCTCGGCGCAATCGGTGGTGCTGATGCTGATCGTCGTCGCGCTGACCTTCGTCCAGTTCCGCTACATCGAGCGGAAGGTGCAGTATTGAGGAGCCCGCGATGATCGAGAACCGCCGCTGGCTCGATGTCCTGACACATGCCGTGCTCATCCTCGGCGTGGTGATCGTGGCGCTGCCGGTGTGGGTGGCGTTCGTCGCCTCGACCCATCCGGCCAGCACTTTTCTCAGCGGCCAGATGCCGCTCGTTCCCGGCACGATGGCGTGGGAAAACTACAGCACCGTGCTGTCTTCGGGCATGCGCGGCGCCGGTTCCGAGCCGTTCTGGCGCATGCTGGTCAACTCGGCGGTGATGGCGCTGCTGATAACGGCCGGCAAGATCGCGATCTCGATCATCTCGGCCTATGCCATCGTCTGGTTCCGGTTTCCGTTCCGGGTGCTGGCGTTCTGGCTGATCTTCATCACGCTGATGCTGCCGGTCGAGGTCCGCATCCTGCCGACCTTCAAGGTCGTGGCCGATTTCGGCATGCTCAATTCGTGGGCGGGCCTGACCCTGCCGCTGATCGCCTCGGCAACGGCCACCTTCCTGTTCCGCCAGTTCTTCATGACGCTGCCGGACGAGCTGGTCGAGGCGGCGCGCATCGACGGCGCCGGGCCGCTGCGCTTCTTCAGGGACATGCTGCTGCCGCTGTCGCGCACAAACATCGCGGCACTGTCGGTCATCCTCTTCATCTATGGCTGGGTGCAGTATCTGTGGCCCACCCTCGTCACCACAGACCCGAAATACTACACCATCGTCATGGGCATCCGCCGGCTGGTCGCGGTCGCCGAGGCCGATCCGCAATGGAACTTCGTCATGGCGGCGGTGATCCTCGCCATGCTGCCGCCGGTGCTGGTGGTGATCTTCATGCAACGGCTCTTCGTCAAGGGCCTGATCGAGACGGAGAAGTGACGATGCCGGACATTCGCATCGAAGCACTGCGCAAGACCTATCCCGGCAACCCGGCCGAAGTGCTGAAGGGCATCGACCTGACTATCCGCGACGGCGAGATGGCGGTTCTGGTCGGCCCGTCCGGCTGCGGCAAGTCCACGCTGCTGCGCATGGTGGCCGGCCTCGAAAGCATCACGGCCGGCGAGATCCGCATCGGCGAGCGCCTGGTCAACCGGCTGGAGCCGGCCGAGCGCGACATCGCCATGGTGTTCCAGAACTATGCGCTCTACCCGCACATGACGGTAAGGCAGAACCTCGAATACGGCCTGAAGAACCGCCGCACGCCGCGCGCGGAAATCGACGCCCGCGTCGCCGAGGCGGCGCGGATGCTGGAGATCGCACCCTTCCTCGACCGCAAGCCGTCGGCGCTTTCCGGCGGCCAGCGCCAGCGCGTCGCCATGGGCCGCGCCGTGGTGCGCAAGCCGCAGGCGTTCCTGTTCGACGAACCGCTGTCCAACCTCGACGCCAAGCTGCGCGGACAGATGCGCGTCGAAATCCGCCGGCTCCAGCGCCGGTTCGGCACCACCGCCATCTATGTCACCCACGACCAGCTCGAGGCGATGACGCTGGCCGACCGGCTGGTGGTGATGAATGCCGGCCAGATCGAGCAGGTCGGCGCGCCGATGGAAGTCTATGAGCGGCCGCAGACGCTGTTCGTCGCCGCGTTCATCGGCGCGCCGGGCATGAACCTGATCCCCGCCGACGATCTTGCCTCGCACGGGGCCTCTCACGGCATCGACCTTTCCGCCCAGCCGGACGGGATGGCGGTGCTTGGCTGCCGGCCGGAAGACATCTCGATTAGCCCGGAAGCCGGCGATCTCGTCATCGAGGCCACCGTCGACACCGTCGAACTGGCCGGCTCGGAAACGCTGCTGCACCTGCATGCCGACGGCATCATGGCGCCGCTGGTGGTGCGTCGCCAGGGCGCGCTCGCGGCGGAAGCCGGCTCGGCATTGCGGATCGGGCTGCCGCAGGCGAAGCTGCACCGCTTCGACCGTGAGGGGCAGCGCCTCGCCGACGCAAGGTCGGAGGCACTGCGCGTTTCCTGAACTGGCCGTTTCCTGACCGCCATCGGCCAGAGTCAAATCCGCCGCAAATGATTGTCCCATGCCGGAACGCCGTCGCCTTCGGCGACGACGGTGCGGCTTGCCGTCGCCGGCCCGGTCTCGACGATCGCGCCGCGCCCACTGGTGGCCAGATGCCGGGCAGGCCCGGCCGGCGCGACGCCGCAGCCGTCGGCCAGCGGGCGCGACCCGAGCAGGCGGCCGGTGGCGGTGTCCCAGAAGGCGATGACGCCGCCATGCGGCGACGAGGTGGCGAGCACCGCGCCGGCACCGTCGATGGCGACGGAGCCGACATAATTGTCGAGCGCGCGCAGCAGCGCCTCGGACCCTGCGAACAGCTCGATCTCGTGACCGCGGCGGTGGCGGCCGACCAGCGGCGGCCGGTCGGCCGGGTCGCCTTCATACTGGCAGCCGAACCAGACATGTCCGGCGGCGTCGAGCGCCATGTGGCGGATGGAGAGCTGGTGCAGATCGCGCGGCAGCCCGGCCTTCTCGACGATGTCGCCGGTGGCGATGTCGAGATAGGCGATGCTCGGTTCCATTGTGGCGAGGTTCAGCTTGACGCGCTCGAAATCGGGATGGGTCTGGATGCCGCCATTGGCGATGCACAGCGTCCTGCCGTCGCCCATCAGGATCGCCTCGTGCGGGCCGACGCCGGCGGTCGAGAACTCGCCGATGCGGCGAAAACCGGCGGCGACGTCGTAGACGCCGGTGACGCCTTGGCCCTCGTCATAGTCATTCTCGGTGGCGAGCATCAGCCTGCCGTCGGGCGTGAACACGCCATGGCCGAAGAAATGCCGGCCTTCCCTCGCCGTAATCGCCACCGGCTCTGCCCTGCCGTCGAGGGAGAAGGCGACGGCGAACCGCCCGGGCGAGCGGGCGAAGGCGACGGCGCGGCCGCGCGCCGGGTCGAGCGCGAAGGAATGGCCGCGCGCCTCGAGCGGCAAGACCAGCCGGTCGCGGCCGGCCTCGTCGATCACCGCCACCTCGAAGGCGCCACCGTTCAGGCGAGCGCCGACGAACAAGGCTTCCTCCCCGGCAAGCACGTGGCGCGGCGCAAGCGCGGCCGCACCCGCCAGCGTCACGAAGGTGCGTCTGTCAATCGCCGTCGAGCGCATTGAAACCCATCGTCAGACCGAGAGCGGCGGACAGCGCCCCGCCAAGCGTCTTATTGGCCGTTTCGAGCGCAAGCGCGGCATAGCGGATGCGGTCGCGATCCTGCGCGTCGGAAAACGCGGTTTCGGCCGAATTCGTAACCTTGCCGAGCGCGGCACCGGCGTTGACGAGGTCGAGGCGCAGCGTCTCGACTGCCGGGCGCGTGGCATCGTCGGCCGTGAAACCGGAGGCGGCGGCGAGCGCGGCGACGGCATCGACCTGCGCCCCGACCATCACGAAGGTCAGGTCGCTGCGCCACAGCGGCGCGCGCTTGCCGCGCGCCTTGTCGGCGCTCTCGCCCAGCGCCGGCAGGAGCTCGGCATTGCGGATGAGCTGCACGGCCGTCGTCATCGCCTTGACCGCCTCGGCAGCGACCTCCTTCGGCGAACGGTAAAGCTCATGCTGCGGCGCGGGGTCGGCGAAGATGTCGTGGAATGCCGCGCCATCGGCCCATTCCGATTGCAGCGCGCCGGCAATTTCACCGACATTGCCGGCAATGGCGAGCCCGTAGCGGCAGCGATGCCCGCCTTCGGTAAGGGCAAGCGTTTCCGCGCCTGCGCCGTGAAGGACATATTCCAGCGCCGGCAGCCCCTGCACGGCAACGCTCTTGCCGGCAAGCGCTGTCAGATCGAGCACGGTCTCGTCCTTTTCGGCGAGCAGGGCCTGCACCTGACGCACGATCACGCCGCGGGCATCCGGCCAGAAGAACAGCCGCTCGAAGCGGTTCTGCGCCTGCAACGGCCCGAAGCGCAGCACCGAAACCCCGCCCCAGGCCGAAACAAGCCCAGCGAAGCCGGCGCGCGCCGCGGCAAGGCCGGCCGCGTCCGGGGCGGTGCACAGCGTCTCGAGATCGGCGTGCATCCTGCCGGCCGCCGTCGTGAAGGCCAGCGTTGCCGGCTGGGCGAAGCCGTCTGCAATGTTGTTGCCGATATTGTCAGGAACCGGCCCGGCCATTGCCGGAAAAGCGAGCAGGGCAAGGAAAAAACCCGCCGGGACAATCGAACGGCGCATCACAGCGACTCCAGAAAGCGAACGAGCGCGGCGCGCTCGGCCGGCTCCATCTCCACCACCTGCTGCTTCGCGGCTTCGGCCTCGCCGCCATGCCACAGCACGGCTTCGAGCAGCGTGCGCGCCCGGCCGTCATGCAGGAAGCCGGCCTCGCGGTGGACGGTGCGGCTCAGGCCGATGCCCCAGAGCGGCGGCGTCCGCCATTCGCGGCCATCGGCGGTGCCCTCGCCACGATTGTCGGCAAGGTCATCGCCCATGTCGTGGAGCAGGAAGTCGCTGTAGGGCCAGATCAGCTGGAAGCGATGGGCTTGCTCGGCCGCATCGCGGCGGGTGACGTATTTCGGCGTGTGGCAGGAAATGCAGCCGGCCTCGTAGAACGCCTTCTTGCCGGCCAGAACCTCGGCGCTGCCTTCCTTGCGCCGGGCAGGAACGGCAAGGTTCTCCGAATAGAAGGCAACGAGGTCGAGCAGGTCACCCGGCACCTCTTCCGCGCCCAGATGCGCCTGCGCGCCATGCGGCAGTTCGCGGCAGGCGGCCTGCGCCTCGGTGCATTCGCCCCAGTGCCATGGGGCAAGCGGTGTCGACAGGCCCATATCGCCCAAAAAGGCGTGGGCCGATTGCTGCTTGACCGTCGGCTCCACCGCCTTCCAGCCGAAGCGGCCGATGCGCCGCTTGCCTTCATGGTCGCGGGCCCAGCTGACCCTGCCGGAAATCCCGTCGCCGTCCGTATCGTCGGGGTCGTGCCGGGCGAAGATGTCGGCCTCATGGATCGCCTCGATCAGGCCGAGGCCGATCATCGATGGCGCGATCCGCGCCGACATCATCAGATCGGGGTGGAACGGGCCGTAGCCGGACTCGAGGATGGTGACGGCGGGCATGCGCAGGCTGACGCTTTCGCCGCCTGAAAGCGCGACCTCGATCTCCTCATAGTCGATGCGCACCCGGCCTTCCGCCGGCTGGCCGGCCACGGCCATGTCCTGCAACTGGTTGCCATAGACCGGGTCGGGCGCGGCGGCGAGAAGGCCGGCGGCGATCCGTGCCTCCTGCTCGGGCGTCGGCGGGATCGACAGGCGCACCAGCATCGATACGGCGTTGTCGTCATGGCTGGCGGGCGCGTGGCCGCGTCCGTCCTTGATGTGGCATCCCTGACAGGAGCGGGCGTTGAACAACGGCCCCAGCCCGTCGGAGGCCAGCGTCGACGACGGCGACGAGACCCAGTCCTTTCGGAACAGGCCGTTGCCGACGAGGAACTTCTGCCGTCCCTCGAATTCGAGGTTGTCGGAGGGGTGGGAAAAGGCGTTGGCGTTGACGCGCCGGGTCGAGGTCGCCGCGCCGCCCTGCCGGCGCTCGAAACTTTCGGGCTTGTCGAAATCGCCGGCTGGCGCGACAACTTCCGCGACACGTTCGCGGTCCGCGTCGGATAGGTCCTCACGGAAGAAGGCGCCATCATCCGCCGACGCCCGGCAAAGGCCGAGCGCGGCAAGGATCACGGCTAGGGACACCAGGGCCCGCATGGCTGGTTTGCCGGGTCGGGCGGCGGGACGCCGCCCGTTGCCCGCTCCTATTCGAATACCGCGTCAGGATTGTCGAGGCTGTCGGAACCTTCGATCTCGATGCCGGAAAGGTCGAGCGCGGCGATCACCCGTTCGATCGAACGGGTCTGCGACACCAGCGCGTCGATCGCCGCCTGCACCACGGCGTTGCCTTCCGCATTGCCCTCGCCGATCATCTGGTCATAGGCCTCGACCGTCTCGGCGCGCTGCTTCAGCGCGGTGAAGGCGGCGAGCGTCGCATCGATCTTGCCGTCGAGCTCGTCGGCCGCAGCCGCGTCCTTCTCGCGCACCAGCGCGGAAAGGCTGGGGCCCTCGACCTTCGAGCCGTCGACGCGGGCATAGGCGCCGCGCCAGACATTGGCGATGCCGACGACATCGTAATAATGCGAATTGTGGGTGTTGTCGGAGAAGCAGTCGTGCTCCTCCTCGGGGTCGTTGAGCAGCAGGCCGAGCTTCATCCGCTCGCCGGCCAGTTCGCCGTAGGAGAGCGAACCAAGGCCGGTCAGGATGGTGGCAAGGCCGGCTTCCTCGCCGCCTGCGGCCACCGCCTTGCGCGCCTCGCCATCCTTGCCCCAGGCTTCGGCCATTTCCTGAAGATCGCTGATCAGCAGGTCGGTCGCCGCCTTGAGATAGGCGACGCGGCGCTCGCAATTGCCGCCGGTGCAACTGGCGGCATCGAAATCCGTATAGGGCCGGTTGCCGGCGCCGGCACCGGTTCCGTTCAGGTCCTGGCCCCAGAGCAGGAACTCGACCGCGTGATAGCCGGTGGCGACATTGGCCTCGACACCGCCGATCTCGTGCAGCGAGGCCAGCAGTTCCGGCGTGATCTCGGTGGCGTCGATCTCCTCGCCGCCGACGGTGAGCTTCGGGTTGGCGATGACGTTGACGACGTAATAGTCGTTCTCGTCCGATTCCGTGCCGTAGGAAGCGTCGACATAGTCGATCAGCCCCTCGTCCAGCGGCCAGGCGTTGACCTTGCCTTCCCAGTCGTCGACGATGGCATTGCCGAAACGGTAGGCCTCGGTCTGCTGATAGGGGACACGGGCGGCGAGCCACGCCTTGCGGGCGGCGTCGAGCGTTTCCTGCGACGGTTTCGCGGCCAGCGCATCGACGGCTTCGCGCAGCGCCTGCGCGGTGTTTACGCTGTCCTGATAGCCCGCGAGAGCGACATCGGCATAGGTCTCGAACACGTCGCCGGCGGCAACGGCCGCGAAGGCGCCCGATGCAAGGGCCGATACAGCCAGGCAAGCCGCCGCGCTCGCGAGAAGCGACGATCTGAAAAGGTGAAGTCTCATTGGGTTCCGACCTTCTGGAATCTTATGGTTTTCAGCCGCGAACGGCCGATCCGGTATCTTGCACGAAGATGCAGCGGCTTTCCATGCGACACAGACTTAACATGACTTGCACAGTCAGGAAATATCGCCGCGAAAAAACCCGACGCCTCGTGGACGTGAGATAGTCAGCCCGCCTCGACCCACGCCCGGATCAGATGGCTGGCGATCGCCCCCGGTGGCGGGATGACGAGGCCGTCAGGATGCGAGCCGGCCACCATCTTCCCCACCTCGTCGCGCGCGAACCAGCGGCAATCCTCCAGCTCCCGGCCATCGAAGGCGATGTCGTCGTTCAGCGCCTCGCCGAAACAGCCGATCATCAGCGAATGGGGAAACGGCCATGGCTGGCTGGCGTGATAGACGACGCGGCCGAGCCGGATGCCGGATTCCTCCAGCACCTCGCGCCGCACCGCCGCCTCGATGGTCTCGCCCGGCTCGATGAAGCCGGCCAGCGTCGAATAGGAGCCGGGCGCGAAATGCGGCCCGCGCCCGAGCAGGCAGTTGTCTCCACGCACGGCGAGCATGATCGCCACCGGGTCGGTGCGCGGAAAATGTTCCGCGCCGCAGGCGGCGCAGGCGCGCTTGTAGCCGCCTATCCGCGATTGCGTCTGGCCACCGCAGCGCCCGCAGAAGCGATGGGTGCGATGCCAGGCAAGAAGCGCTGCCCCCTGAGCCAGTTCGCCCAGTGTTTCTTCCGACACCAGACCCTGAACATAGACCGAGCGATGATCGATGGCCTTGATGCCGTCCGGCAACGCTTCCGGTTCCAGCGCGCCGGGCGCCATCACGACCGGCCCGGCCGCAGACATGCCGAGCACCACCGCGTGATCGAGCTTCGCGCCCATCGCGCGCGCCTCTTCGACGGCGAAATAAGCGTCGAAGCCGGCATTCAGCCTGAGATAGAGCCGGCCAGCGCGCGATTGCAGGACCCGTGTGCGCGGATCGGCCAGCGCGATCTCGAGCGCGTCGTCGCTGCGGTTTTCCGACTGGCGGTCGATGCGGTTGCCGGCGAAGCCGACGAAGCGGCTCGGCTCGCGCTCGGGCGCGAGGAAAAGGGGGAAGGTCATGATCTGCGTGCCGGGGCCTATGGCGAGAGCGCCGATCTTATCGCGGCGACGAACTTGTGCAAATCCTCGCGCCGGTAGGCCTCGCGCAGCCCCTGACCCCAGACCGGCCCCGGCCAGCCATGATCGCCCTCGTTGCGGGCAACCACGTGGACGTGAAGCTGGGGCACCATGTTGCCGAGCGAGGCGACGTTGATCTTGCCGCAGGCGGTGACGCGCTTCAGCGCCTGCGCCACCATCGAGGTCTCGAAGCTCAGCATGGCCTGATCGAGCGGCGTGAGGTCGTGGATCTCGACCGCTCCCGGTCGTTGCGGCACGAGGATGAGCCACGGCCAGCGGCTGTCGTTCATCAGCCGCAGTTCGCACAGCCCAAGCCAGATCAGCGGCTCGCTGTCGCGCTCGATCCGCGGATCGAGCACGTATCCTCCCGTCGAAGCGTGCATTCTCGCTCCCTCTCTTCAAGGGAAAGCTAAATGCGACCGCAAGCCTTCGCAAGCGAATCGTTCGGCCCGGCGGCGGTATTGCAATCGGCCGAGGAATTTCCGATATGGAGCGCGGGAGGCTGGTGGTGGACGTACCACTCGCCAACCGGGTCAGGTCCGGAAGGAAGCAGCCCCAACGAGCCTCGGCACGGGTCATCGTGCCAGCCTCCCACCGTTTTCCTTTCCGCCGATGCGCAGACCGCCGCATGCGCGGTTGACGCGGCCGGCTTCCGGCAGCGAAACTGATCTATCGGCACGCCGCCGCCAGGGAGTCCGGTTTCTCGCTCATGCCCGACCAGCAGGCAGACGACCAGAAAGACGCGACGAAGGCCGGCCCCTACCGGGTTCTGGCCCGCAAGTATCGTCCGCGCGATTTCTCCGGCCTGATCGGCCAGGAGCCGATGGTGCGCACGCTGACCAACGCCTTCGCCACGGGGCGCATCGCGCAAGCCTGGATGCTGACCGGCGTGCGCGGCGTCGGCAAGACGACGACCGCCCGCATCCTCGCCCGCGCGCTCAACTACAAGACCGAGACGATCGACGCGCCATCGGTCGACCTCGCGGCGCCGGGCCTGCATTGCGAGGCGATCATGGAAGGTCGCCATGTCGACGTGATCGAGATGGACGCTGCCTCCCACACCGGCATCGACGACATCCGCGACATCATCGAGCAGGTCCGCTACGCGCCGGTCTCGGCCCGCTACAAGGTCTACATCATTGACGAGGTCCACATGCTGTCGAACCAGGCCTTCAACGGCCTGCTGAAGACGCTTGAGGAACCGCCGCCGCATGTAAAATTCATCTTCGCGACCACCGAAATCCGCAAGGTGCCGATCACCATCCTGTCGCGCTGCCAGCGCTTCGATCTGCGCCGCATCGACGCGGCGCTGATCAAGGGTCATCTGGCGCATATCGGCGAACTGGAAGGCATCGAAGCCGAGGGCGAGGCGCTGGCGATGATCGCCCGCGCGGCGGAAGGCTCGATGCGCGACGCTCAGTCGATCTTCGACCAGGCCATCGCCCATTCGGCGGGACAGGTCACGGCCGAGACGGTGCGCGACATGCTCGGCCTCGTCGACCGCGCCCGGACCGTCGACCTGTTCGAGGTGCTGATGAGAGGCGACGTCGCCGCCGCGCTGACCGACTTTCGCGCCCAGTACGACGCCGGCGCTGACCCGGCCACCGTCCTGACCGAACTGGCCGAATTCAACCATCTGGTCACGCGGCTGCGGTTCCTGCCCTCGGCAGCCGACGACGCGTCGCTGTCGCAGGACGAACGCACGCGCGGGACGGAATTCGCAAAAACCCTGTCGGTCAGGGTGCTGTCGCGGACCTGGCAGATGCTGCTCAAGGGTATTTCCGAAGTGCAAACCGCCAACCGGCCGGTCAACGCCGCCGAAATGGTGCTGATCCGCATCGCCCACGCCGCCAGCCTGCCGACGCTGGACGAGGCGCTGAAGGCGCTGGAAACGGGCGGGGCTTCCCAGCCCGCCAGCGGCCCGCGCCCGGGCACGGGCAATGGCGGCTCGCCAGACAGCGGCGGCGCACAGGCCGTGGCCCGCAATTTCATGCCCCAGCCGCCGGCAGGCGGCCAGACGATGCGGCTCGTCGCGTCGCAGCCGGCGGCACACGCCGAGCCCGTTTTCGAGACCGCGCCGACAGAGGCCGAAGCCGAGCCGCAAATCCGGCTGGGTTCGCTCGCCGATATCGCCGCACTGGCCGACAAGCATCGCGACCTCGCCTTCAAGGTGCTGCTCAAGCGCCATGTGCGTCCGGTCCGGCTGGACAACGGCCATATCGAGGTCAGCCTGACGGCCGATGCGCCGAAGACGCTCGCCAACGATCTTTCGACGCGGCTTCAGAACTGGACGGGCCGGCGCTGGATGGTGACGGTTTCGCGCGAGGAAGGCGGCGCGACCCTTGCCGAGACGGAGGAAGCCCGGCGCGAGAGCGCGCTCGTCGACGCGCGCAGCGACCCGGCCGTCGCGGCGATCCTGTCTCGGTTTCCCGGCGCGAAGATCATCGACGTGCGCATCCCCGATGCGCCCGAGGCAGCCGAATCCGATGACGCGGGCGACGCGGCGGCGCTCGACCTCGCGCCCGGCGAAGATGACGACGAACTCTAGAACAGACTGGGAGACCCCCGATGAAAGACCTTCTCGGCATGATGAGCAAGGCCAAGGAAATGCAGGCCAAGTTCCAGGCATTGCAGGAAGAGATCGCCGGCATGGAGGCTTCCGGCCAGTCCGGCGGCGGTCTCGTCACCGTGGCCTTGACCGGCAAGTTCGAGATGAAGGCGCTGAAGATCGACCCGTCCCTGTTCAGGGAAGACGATATCGAAGTGCTGGAAGACCTGATCCTTGCGGCCCACAACGACGCCAAGACCAAGGTCGAGGCGGCGATGCAGGAAAAGACCAAGGAACTGACGGCCGGCCTGCCGATTCCTTCCGGATTCAAGCTGCCGTTCTGAGCCGGCCGTCGCCGTCCGCCGGACCTACCGGCGGGCGGCGATGCGCTCCATCGCCCGCGCGAGCTCGAAATCGAGCGCGGTCAGCCCACGCGCGGAATGGGTGGTCAGCCGCACCTCGACCCGATCGTAGACATTCGTCCATTCGGGATGATGATCGAGCTTTTCGGCGGCAAGCGCCGCCTGCGTCATGAAGCCGAAAGCGGCGGCGAAATCGGAAAAGACGAAGCGCTTGCGGATCGCGTCGCCGCCCTCCTCGATCGACCAGCCATCGAGGTCCGCAGCAGCAGCCTTCGCGGCCGCGTCGCTCAGCCGCTCGCGTTTCACGAGCGTCGCATCCGGTGCTGCACGGCTTCGCCGTCATCCTCGCGCCGGGACGCCGCGTCCGCCGTCAGCAGCGGCCAGACTTCCTCGACGAGATAGGGTCCGCCGCCGACCGATTCACGCGACGACATCAGGACGAAGCGCCCGACCCTGAACGGCAGGGTGGAGAAATTGCCCCGGCCCGACAGGTAGCGCGCGACATCGGCGTCGCTGGTGCTGCGCAGTCGCGCCAGCGTCACATGGGGCACGAACCGCCGCGGATCGGCCGGCAGGCCCAATCGCTGGCAGATGCGCTCGATCTCGGCCTGAAGCGCCGAAAGATCGGGTGAAGGCGCAACACCGGCATAGATCGAATGCGGCTTCTTCGATCCGAAAGCGCCGACACCCGAAAGCGTGAGCGTAAAGGACGGCCGCCGCACCCGGTCGAGCGCGTTGACGATCTCGTCGGCGACATGGCCTTCGACGTCGCCGATGAAACGGAGCGTAAGGTGGTAGTTCTCGACGTCGATCCAGCGCGCTCCGGGAAGGCCGCCGCGCAGCAGCGAGAGCGAAAGGGCGGCATCGCGCGGAATTTCGAGGGCGGTGAAAAGTCGCGGCATGGGGGTGCCTCCTCGAATCGACTGCTCGGTCCAAACCGACCATTGTTCGCCCGCCGAGGCAAGCTGTTTTCCTCGACGGTCCGCTCAGTTGCCTGCCGGCGCGGCGGCGCGAGCGGACAGAACCTCCTCGATCAGCGGCAGGAAGCGCTCGACCATCGTCTCGACGCCGGCGGCGTTCGGGTGCATGCCGTCGCCGAGCAGCAACCGGCTTTGCGCAGCGACGCCATCGAGAAAGAAGGGATAGAATGGCAGGTCGTAGGCTTTCGCCAGGCGCGGAAAGATCGGATTGAACTCGCCGGCATAGCCCTCGCCGAGATTGGGCGCGGCCACCATGCCGGCGAACACCAGGCCGATGCCCCGCGCCTTCAGCCCCTCGATCATCGCGGCGAGGTTCTTTTCGGTCACGTCGGGGCGGATGCCACGCAACATGTCGTTGGCGCCGAGTTCGAGGATCACCAGATCCGTCCCGTCCGGCACCGACCAGTCGAGACGCGACAGGCCGCCGCTGGTCGTGTCGCCCGAAACGCCGGCATTGGCGATCAAAACATCGTGACCGCGCTCCCTGAGCGCAGCCTCGAGCTTCTCGGGAAAGGACTCGCCCGGCGCAAGCTGATATCCGGCCATCAGGCTGTCGCCGAAGCTGACGATGCGCACCGGCTCGGCCGCCGCCGATCCGGTCACGGCGGCAAGGCAAATGGCCGCAGCGGCCCAAATCTGACGAAAGCGTTTGAAAGAGACCATATTCAACCCATATCCGACCGACGCCTGCAACCTCATATAGGAAGACCCGCCCGTGACAGAAGCCGCAATCCGGATGAAGGACGTTTCCCTGACACTGGGCGAGGGAGCGTCCTGCGTCCATGTGCTCAAGGGCGTCAGCCTCGACGTGGCGAGCGGCGAGGCGGCCGGCATCGTCGGTCCGTCCGGCTCGGGCAAGTCGACGCTCCTGATGGTGCTGGCTGGGCTGGAGCGCGTCGATTCCGGCGAGGTCTGGATCGCAGGCACGCGGATCGACGGCCGCCCCGAGGACGAGGTCGCCGCCTTCCGCGGCCGCAATGTCGGCATCGTGTTCCAGTCCTTCCACCTGATACCGAACATGACGGCGCTGGAAAACGTCGCCGTGCCGCTCGAGCTTGCCGGCCACGCCGACCCGTTCGCGGTCGCGCAGCGCGAGCTTGAAGCCGTCGGCCTCGGCGAGCGCCTGACGCACTATCCGGGCGAGCTTTCCGGCGGCGAGCAGCAGCGCGTCGCCATTGCCCGCGCGCTGGCGCCTGAACCGGCGCTGCTGATCGCCGACGAGCCGACCGGCAATCTCGACCAGGCGACCGGGCGGCAGATCGCCGATCTTCTCTTCGCCAAGGCGGCGGAGCGCGGCATGACGCTGGTGCTGGTTACCCACGATCCGGCGCTCGCAGCACGATGCACAAGGCAGGTGGCGATGCGTTCGGGCCGCATCGAGACGGGTCATATCGAAACGCCGGCGGCGCTCGCCGCGGCAAGCGCCTGAGCGGAGGCGGCATCGTGGACGGCACGACCAGTTTTGCCCGCACGCTGCGGCTCGCCATCCGCTTCTCGGCGCGCGAGATGCGTGGCGGGCTTTCCGGCTTCATGATCTTCATCGCCTGCATCGCGCTCGGCGTCGCCGCCATCGGCGGCGTCAATTCGCTCGCCCGCGCCATCTCGACCGGCATCGAGGCGCAGGGGCGCGACCTGCTCGGCGGCGACATGCGCTTCCAGCTGATCCACCGCGAGGCGGACGCGCGCGAGACGGCGTTCCTGCAGGAGCTGGGCGAGGTCGCCCACAGCGCCAACCTGCGCTCGATGGCGCGCCTGCCCGACGGTTCCGACCAGACGCTGGTGGAGGCGAAAGCCGTCGACGGCCTCTACCCGCTTTATGGCGCCGTGGTGACCGAACCGCCGCTGCCGCTGGCCGACATCTTCGCCCAACGGGACGGCGCCTTCGGAGCGGCGGCTGCCGACATGCTGTTCTCCCGGCTCGGGCTCGAAATCGGCGACACGATCCGCCTCGGCGACGCCGATTACCAGCTGCGCGCGCGGATCGTCAGCGAGCCGGACGCCATCTCCGACGGGTTCGGGCTGGCGCCGCGCCTGCTCATCTCGCTCGACGCGCTCAATGCGTCGGGCCTGATCCAGCCCGGCAGCCTCGTCGAGCACGCCTACAAGATCCGCATGGCTCCCGGCACGACGGAAGCCGACCTTCAGGCCGTGCGCGAGCGGGCGACGGCCGAATTCCCGGAGGCGGGATGGAGCATGCGCGGCCGCACCGACGCAGCGCCGTCGCTGTCGTCCAATGTCGAGCGCTTCTCGCAATTCCTGACGCTGGTCGGGCTGACGGCGCTGGTGGTGGGCGGCGTCGGCGTCGCCAATGCGGTGCGCGCCTATCTCGAAGCCAAGCGCGGCGTCATCGCCACCTTCAAGAGCCTGGGCGCCTCGGGACGCTTCGTCTTCCTCGTCTATCTGGTGCAGATCCTGATGATCGCCGGCATCGGCATCGCCATCGGCCTCGTGCTGGCGGCGCTGATGCCGCCTGTCGCCGGCGGCTTCCTCGCCGCGGTGTTTCCTGTCCCGATGGAAGGCGGCATCCACTGGAGCGCGCTCGGCTTCGCCGCGCTGTTCGGCGTCCTCGTCACCCTCGGCTTCGCGCTTTTGCCGCTGGGGCGCGCCCGCGACGTACCGGCGACGGCGCTGTTCCGCGAACTCGGCTTCGACAGTCATGGCCTGCCGCGTCCGGTCTATGTCGTCGCCGTGGCGGCGATCGCGATCCTTCTGGCAACGCTGGCGATCTTCACCGCCGGCGACCGCCGCATCGCCGTCATCTTCGTCGGAGCGGCGATCGCCGCCTTCATCGTGCTGCGTTTCGTCGGCATGCTCGTGCAATGGCTGGCGCGGCGGGCGCCACGGGTGCGCTCGACCGCGCTTCGCCTCGCCATCGGCAACATCCACCGCCCCGGCGCGCTGACCCCTTCCGTGGTGCTGTCGCTGGGGCTCGGCTTGACGCTCGTCGTGACGTTGGCGCTGATCGACGGCAATCTGCGACGCCAGATCACCGGCAGCCTTCCCGCCCATGCACCGAACTTCTTCTTCGTCGACATCCAGAGCAGCGAGGCCGACGGTTTCGCCGCCCTCGTCGCCGCGCAGGCGCCGAACGGCAAGCTGGTGCGCGTGCCGATGCTGCGCGGCCGCGTCATGGCGCTGAACGGCACCGACGTGCGCGAGATCGAGGTGCCGCCGGAAGGCGCATGGGTTTTGCGCGGCGACCGCGGCATCACCTATGCCCGCAATCTGCCGGAGAACTCGACGCTGTCGCAGGGCCGGTGGTGGCCGGACGGCTATGACGGCGAGCCGCTGGTCTCGTTCGCCGCGCAGGAAGGGCGCGAGCTCGGCCTCAAGCTCGGCGACACGGTGACGGTCAACGTGCTCGGCCGCAACATCACGGCGCGGATATCGAGCTTCCGCGAGGTGCAATGGGAGACGCTGGCCATCAATTTCGTGATGGTGTTCTCGCCCAACACCTTCGCCGGCGCGCCGCATTCCTGGCTGGCGACGCTTTCGGACCCCGAAGCCTCCCCGGCCGAGGAGGCCAAGCTGCTCAACGCCGTCACCCGCGCCTTTCCGTCCGTCACCAGCGTAAGGGTCAAGGATGCGCTCGACATCATCAACGGCATCGTCGCCCAGCTCGCGGTGGCGATCCGCGCGGCGGCGGCGATCGCGCTGGTCGCATCCGTGCTGGTGCTTTCGGGAGCGCTTGCCGCCGGCAACCGCGCCCGCATCCACGACGCGGTGGTGCTGAAGACGCTGGGCGCGACGCGTCGCACCCTGATCAAGGCCTTCTCGCTCGAATATGCGCTGATCGGCCTGGCGACGGCGATCTTCGCGCTCGCGGCCGGCGGCGTCGCGGCATGGTTCGTCGTCGCACGGATCATGACGCTGCCATCCAGCTTCCTGCCGGAAGTGGCGCTGTCGACGCTGGGGCTCGCGCTCGCGCTCACCGTCGGCTTCGGCCTGATCGGCACATGGCGGGTGCTGGGGTACAAGGCGGCCCCGGTGCTGCGCGATCTTTGAGGAAAATCGTTGATCGCGGCAGCATGGCTCTGAAGAAAAAGTGATGGCGAACCCGTCATCACGACGAATTTCAATATGCAATGGCCCTTGTCGCGAGGCGTCAGAACCATCATATTTGCCGCAGGCATGCTGGAGTTCCGCCAGCGGCGCCTGGGCGTGCGGACCAAGCATGCCCGACACCCGACGGGACATGAGCACATAAGAGGATTTTCCATGGCTGACCTTCGCAACTATCAGGCTCGCGTCGCGACCGCCGGTTCGCGCG
>JBLJBS010000149.1:0-9384 GCA_047637695.1 Aquamicrobium sp.
GTTCAAGGATCGCAGAACTGCGAAAGCGACAGGACAAAATCGTCTGGGGAGAAATTTGAGGATGCGAAAGCCAGGCTGACCGTGCCGCCATCGCGATGTCCCCGCATGTTTGACGCCGGACAAACAGGATCCAAAGCATGTCGCCCGAAAGTGGAACCGGTTTCGGGGCAACGACATGCGTAAAAACAATAACTTAAAGCGTACGGAACGTATCTGAAAGATCGCGGTGCGCTTTAGTCAAAGGGCCGGCTGTCATCTGCCGGTCATATGCGCCATGCACAGACGAGCCGGCTTGAGCATCCCCGGGGCCGGACGAAACCGTCTCCGCGCCGGATGCGGCTGAAAGGCCGGGCCGAAGCAGGGGAGCGGCATTCGCCGTGAACCCGCCGCTTCGGCCGCACAATGGCGACAACCGGACGATGGTCCGCACAGGAGGCATCATGAAGACAATTCTCACCACGCTCGCAGCCGGCCATATGGCGCTGGCGCTGCTGGCCGGCGCGGCCAATGCCGGGACGCTGACGCTCTACACCTCGCAACCCGAGGCCGACGCTGCCAGGACGGTCGAGGCGTTCAAGGCGGCCAATCCCGGCGTCGAGGTCGAGATTTTTCGCTCCGGCACCTCCGACCTGATGACCAAGCTCGCGGCGGAGTTCGCGGCTGGCGCGCCGCAGCCCGACGTTCTGCTGATCGCCGACGCGGTCACCATGGAACTTCTGAAGAAGGACGGCCGCCTTCTCCCCTATGCCGAGGCCAAGGTCGACGGGCTGGCGGCGGATTCCTACGACGCCGAGCGCACCTATTTCGGCTCGAAGCTGATCACCACAGGCATTGCCTACAACACCTCCGCCGCCGAGAAGCCCGCGAACTGGGCCGATCTCGTCAAACCTGAATACAAGGACGGCGTCGTCATGCCGAGCCCGCTCTATTCGGGCGCGGCTGCCTACATGCTGTCGGGCATCGCGCTCGATCCGGCGCTCGGCTGGGAGTTCTATGAGGGCCTGAAGGCGGGCGGCGCGATCACCGTGCGCGGCAACGGCGCGGTGCTGAAATCGGTCGCCGGCGGCGAGAAGCCCTATGGCGTCCTCGTCGACTTCATGGCGCTCAACGCCAAGGCGCAGGGCTCGCCGATCGAGTTCGTGTTCCCGGCCGAAGGCGTCACGGCCGTCACCGAGCCGGTGGCGATCCTGTCCACGGCGAAGAACCCGGAAGACGGTCGCCGTTTCGTCGATTTCATCCTGTCGGACGAGGGCCAGAAGCTCGCCCGCGACATGGGCTACCTGCCTGCCAAGGCTTCGGCCGGTCGCCCCGACTGGCTGCCCGAAGGCGTCGAGGTCAAGCTGCTGCCGGTCGACATCAAGGCCGTCACGGAACGCATCGAGGCTGACAAGGAGAAGTTCTCCGGCCTGTTCGGCGGCTGACCCCGCCAGGTTCGGGCTGCACTTTCCAAGGCCGGGCGTGGCGAGAGCCGCGCCCGGTTTCTGCTGTTATGACACCGCCTTCACTCCTTCGAGAATGAGCGTGGTGGCGATGTCGGCATAGTCTTCGCGGGTGATCGGCCCGTTGGGCCGAAACCACATATAGACCCAGTTCATCATGCCGAAGAGCGACATCGTGACCGGCATCAGAAGCGGCCGGTCCTTGTCGAGATCCGGGTTGATCTCGCGGATGACGTTCGAGAACATGCGCACGATGTTGCGTTCGATCGCCTGAAGCTCGGCCACCTGCTCGGCCGACAGCGTTCCGACGCCGTTCAACTGCACCTTGTGCTGGTTGTCGGCATCGCGATAGTTTTCCAGAACCTGCCGCACCAGCAAGCGCAAACGCACCTCGGGCGGCTCGTCCGGCCGGTCGGCGCCGCGGATGTCGGCCTCGAGTCTCGCCAGATGCGTGCGCACGATGTCGAAGATCAGCGCGTCCTTGCCCGGATAATAGTGGTAGAGCAGAGCCTTGGAGACGCCGCTGCGCGAGGCGATCTGCGACATCGACGCCTTGTCCATGCCGAGCTCGGCAAAGACCGCGGCCGCGTTGTTGAGAATCGCGTGCTGCTTTTCCTCGAAATCGACTGCTCTCGTGCGTGCCATTCCTGCCCGTCTCCCGCCATGCCGGCCTCTTGTCCGACCGGCATGCGCTGCTATTCCTTCGGCCGGTTGTCGACCACGCGCTTCGCCTTGCCTTCCGAGCGCGGGACGGCGCCGGGATCGCGCACGGCAATCTTCGTGCTGACGCCCACGACGCTCTTGATGTGATGGGCAAGCTCCCGCGCCGAGGCGGCGCGGGCGGCCTCGGCCGCCGCCTCGGGCGCGCATTCGACGTGAACGGTCATGTCGTCCATGCGCCCGGTGCGGGTGAGTTCTATCTGGAAATGCGGCGCGAGACCACGGCATTTCAGGATCTGTTCCTCGATCTGGGTCGGGAAGATGTTGACGCCGCGCAGGATCATCATGTCGTCCGAGCGGCCGGTGATCTTCTCGATGCGCCGCATCGAGCGCGCCGTACCCGGCAGAAGTCGCGTCAGGTCGCGGGTGCGATAGCGGATGATCGGCAATGCTTCCTTGGTCAGCGAGGTGAAGACCAGCTCGCCCGGCTCGCCGTCCGCCACCGGCTGGCCGGTCTCGGGATCGATGATCTCGGGATAGAAATGGTCTTCCCAGACATGGAGGCCGTCCTTGGTCTCGACGCATTCATTGGCGACGCCCGGTCCCATCACCTCGGACAGTCCGTAGATGTCGACGGCGTGCATGTCGAAGGCGTTCTCGATCTCCTGTCGCATCGAATTCGTCCACGGCTCTGCGCCGAAAATGCCGACGGCGAGCGAGCTCTTGCGCGGGTCGAGGCCCTGGCGGCGGAACTCGTCGAGGATGGAGAGCATGTAGGACGGCGTCACCATGATGATGCGCGGCTTCAGGTCGACCATCAGCGAAATCTGCCGCTCGGTCATGCCGCCGGAGACCGGAATGACCGTGCAGCCGAGCTTTTCCGCGCCGTAATGCGCGCCGAGCCCGCCGGTGAACAGGCCGTAGCCATAGGAGACGTGGACGATGTCGCCCGGCCGGCCGCCGGAGGCGCGGATCGAGCGCGCGACCACGGTTGCCCAGGTGTCGATATCCTTTTGCGTGTAGCCGACCACGGTGGGCTTGCCGGTGGTGCCCGACGAGGCGTGAACGCGAACGACCTTCTCGCGCGGCACCGCGAACATGCCGAACGGATAGGTGTCGCGCAGGTCGGCCTTGGTGGTGAGCGGGAACTTGGCGAGGTCCGACAGCGATTTCAGGTCGGAGGGATGGACGCCATGGGCATCGAAGCTGGCGCGGTAGAACGGCGAATTGTCATAGGCATGGCCGAGCGACCACTTCAGGCGTTCGAGCTGAAGCGAAGTGATCTCGTCGCGCGATGCGGTCTCGATCGGGTCCAGATCGCCGGGACGGGGCGAAAGGTCTTCCATCTGTTGTCTGTCCTCCCCACTATTCATGTTGCGGCCATTCCTCCATGGCCGGTCCTCAAACGCCAACCGGGCTTCAGCGGCCCGTGAAGTTCGGCTGGCGCTTCTCCAGAAACGAGGCGACCCCTTCGGCATAATCCGAACCGCGCCCGAGCTCGCGCTGGGAATCGCGCTCGAGATCGAGCTGCGCGTCGAGCGTGTTGGTCGCTGCAGCCTGGATGGCCTGTTTCGTCAGGCCAAGCGCACGCGTCGGGCCGGCGGCGAGCCGGGCCGCAAGCGCCTCCGCCTCGCTCAACAGCGCCTCGTCGTCGATACAGCGCCAGATCAGCCCCCATTCGGCGGCGGTTTCGGCCGATAGCGGCTCTGCCGTCAGCGCCAGCGCCTTGGCCCGTGCCTCGCCGAGAAGCTGCGGCAGCGACCATGTGCCGCCGGAATCCGGCACCAGGCCGATCTTGGAGAATGCCTGGATGAAGCGGGCCGAACGCGCCGCCAGCACGATGTCGCAGGCAAGCGCGATGTTCGCGCCCGCGCCTGCGGCCACGCCGTTGACCGCACAGACGACCGGCTTCGCGAGCGAGCGGATCTGGCGTACCAGCGGATTGTAGAAGGTCTCTATCGTGTAGCCGAGATCGGGCCGTTCCGCCGCTTTCGGATCGCGGTCGCCGAGGTCCTGACCGGCGCAGAAGCCGCGCCCCGCCCCGGTGATGAGGACCGCGCGGACGGCGGCATCCGAATGGGCCCGCGTGAGACCTTCCCGCAATGCAAGGTGCATCTCTTCGTTGAAGGCGTTAAGCTTGTCGGGGCGGTTGAGCGTCAGTCGCAGAACGCCGTCGGCGAAAGCCGACAGGATGGTTTCCGATCCGGGCATTTTTCCTCCTCGCCGCGACCCTCCCGCAGCAACAAAAAAACAGTTGCATAAACCGGCCGGTCAGTCAATTATAAACCAGATTTGCCGTCGCGGCAGATCCGGGAGGTATCTGACATGACGCTTTGCCGCGCGCACCGACGCGCCACGGACGGTCTTGCCCGGTATGGTTCGCAGCCCTTGGGGCAATGGACGGGCGCCGGTCGGCGAGGCAACTGAGGAAGCTTTCCGAACAGGAGAATTTTGCGGCCGCGCACGGGAGAGGGCGTGCCGCAAGGGGAATATCCGCAAGCTTTATCGTTGGGAGGAGAACCGACATGAAACTGACCAATGCCACCGCACTCGCCGGCACGCTCGCCGTCGTTCTCGGCCTTGCCGGGCCGGCAAGCGCCGACATCCGCATCGGTGCGACGCTCTCGGAGACGGGGCCGGCCGCATTCCTCGGCGATCCCGAGGCGAAAACGCTGAAGATGCTGGTCGAGGAGATCAATGCCGCCGGCGGCGTCGGCGGCGAGAAGATCGACCTCGTTCTCTATGACGATGGCGGCGATCCGAACAAGGCCCGCACTTTCGCCACCCGCCTGATCGAGGACGACGAGGTGGTCGCCATCATCGGCGGTACCACCACCGGCACCTCGATGGCGATTATCCCCGTTGTCGAGGAGGCGGAGGTGCCGTTCATCTCGCTCGCCGGCGCGATCGAGATCATCGATCCGGTGCGGCCCTTCACCTTCAAGACCCCCCATACCGACCGCATGGCCTGCGCCAAGATCTTCGAGGACATGAAGGTGCGCGGCTTTACCAAGATCGGCCTGATTTCCGGTTCCGACGGCTTCGGCGCGTCGATGCGCAAGCAGTGCCTCGACATCGTCGGCGATTACGGCATTGAGGTGCTGGCCGACGAAACCTATGCCCCGACCGATGCCGACATGACGCCGCAGCTGACCAACATCAAGGGTACGGCCGGCATTCAAGCGGTGCTGAACCCCGGCTTCGGCCAGGGGCCGGCCATCGTCACCCGCAACTATTCGCAGATCGCGGTCGGCCTGCCGTTCTACCAGTCGCACGGCGTTGCCTCCGACAGCTTCATCGAACTGGCCGGCAAGGCCGAGTCGGAAGGCGTGCGCCTTCCGGGCACCGCGCTTCTCGTGGCGAACATCCTTGCCGAGAACGATCCGCAGCGCGCCGTCGCCGTCGCCTACAAGACCACCTATGAAGGCGCGACCGGCACGCCGGTCTCCACCTTCGGCGGCTATGCCCACGACGCGGTGCGCATCCTCGTCGACGCGCTCGGCCGCGCCGGCAGCACCGAGCCGCAGGCGATCCGCGACGCCATCGAGGCCACTTCCGGCTTCGTCGGCACCACCGGCACCGTCACCATGTCGCCCGACGACCATCTCGGCCTCGACCTGAGCGCCTTCCGGATGCTGGAAATCCGCGACGGCGGCTGGACCCTCGTCGAGTAGCCGTCAGCCGAGGCCGGCCGGGCGCGGGGGGCGCCCGGCCGCCGCTCTTCATGCCGCGGGGAGGCGAGGCATGCCCGAACTGATGCAGTTCCTGATGTCCGGGGTGACGGTCGGCGCCGTCTATGCGCTGGTCGCGCTCGGCTTCACCATCATCTACAACGCGTCCGACGTGGTGAACTTCGCGCAGGGCGAATTCGTCATGCTGGGCGGAATGCTGACGGTCATGGGCTATGCCAGCGGCCTGCCGCTGCCGGTGGCCGCGCTCGCCGCCATCGCCATCACCGCTGCCGCGGGCGTCGCTTTGAACAAGCTGGCGATCGAGCCGGCGCGCGGCGCACCGGTCGTCTCGCTCATCATCATCACCATCGGCGCCTCGATCTTCATTCGCGGCGTTTCGCAGATCGTGTTCGGCAAGCAACTCCACCGCTTCCCGTCCTTTTCCGGCGATGCGCCGATCCCGGTGCTCGGCGCGACCATCCTGCCGCAGGGCCTGTGGGTGATCGCCGGCGGGCTGGCCGTGTTCTTCGGGCTGTGGCTGTTCTTCACCCGCACCCTGACCGGGCGCGCGGTGCTCGCCACCGCCAACAACCGCATGGCGGCACAGCTTGTCGGCATCAACACGCGCTATGTGATGTCGCTTTCGTTCGCGCTGTCGGCGGCGATCGGCGCGCTGGCCGGCGTTCTTGTCACCCCGATCACGCTGGTCAGCTACGACATCGGCATCTCGCTGGCGCTGAAGGGTTTCGCCGCCGCCATGCTCGGCGGAATGGGCAACCCCAAGGGCGCGCTGGCCGGCGGACTGCTGCTCGGCCTGATGGAAGCGCTGACCGCCGGCTACATCAGCTCGCAATACAAGGACGCCGCCGCCTTCGTTGTCATCCTCGGTGTGCTGTTCTTCATGCCGCAGGGCTTGTTCGGCACCAAGACCACGGAACGAGTGTAGGTCGATGCGCCCTTCGACGAAAGCGATCACGCTTCTGCTGCTGGCGCTGGCCATCGCGCTTGCGCCGGCGCTGTTCCCGTCCGCATTCTACTATCGGGTGGGGGCGCTGATCTTCATCAACGGCCTTGCCGTCACCGGCCTGGTGGTGCTGATCGGCTATGCCGGCCAGATCAGCCTCGGCCATGCCGGCTTCTTCGGCATCGGCGCCTATGCCTGCGCGCTGGCGCCGGTACATCTCGGCCTCCATCCCGCACTTGCCGCCATCCTCGGCGCGGCTTTGTCGGGCGGCATCGCCTGGCTTGTCGGGCGGCCGATCCTGCGGCTGAAGGGCTATTATCTCGCGGTCGCCAGCCTCGGTTTCGGCGTGCTCGTCGCCATGGTTCTGGCCAACGAGGCATGGCTGACCGGCGGTCCCGACGGCATCGCCGTCCCCGATCCCGGCATGCGCAGCGCCTTGCGCAGCCTCGGCATCGAAGTGTCCAACGCCCAGTTCTGGTACGGCTTCTGCGGGTTTGTGCTGGTGATCGGCGCGTGGCTGGCGCTCAACCTCCACGACAGCCCGACCGGGAGGGCGCTCAGGGCGCTGCACGGCTCCGAGGTGGCGGCGCGCACCGTCGGCGTCGATGTCGCGCGCTACAAGCTCAAGGCCTTCGTCATCTCGGCCGTCTACGCTTCCGTCGCCGGGTCGCTGCTTGCCTTGCAGAACCGGCTGGTGACGCCCGACATGGCCGGCTTCATGCATTCCATAGAGATGGTGACGATGACCGTCCTCGGCGGCGCCGCCTCGGTGCCTGGCGCGATCCTTGGCGCGGCGATCCTGACGGCGCTGCCGCAGGTGCTGACCGTGTTCCAGGAATATGAGATGCTGATGCTCGGGCTGATCATGATGCTGGTGATGATCTTCATGCGCCAGGGGCTGTTGCCCAGCCTCGTGCGGCTGTTGCGGGGGAGGGGCGAATGAGCCTGCTTCGCGTCGAGGGCTTGGGCATAGATTTTGGTGGCCTGCGCGCCGTCAACGATGTCGGCTTCGCGGTCGGGCCGGGCGAGATCGTCTCGGTGATCGGGCCGAACGGGGCCGGCAAGACCACGCTGTTCAACATGATATCGGGTCTCTACCTGCCGGCGCGCGGCCGCATCACGCTCGACGGCGACGACGTGACTGGCATGGAGCCGCATCTCCTCGCCGCGCGCGGCCTGTCGCGCACCTTCCAGAATTTGCAGATCTTCCACGCCATGACGGTGCTGGAAAATGTCGAGGCCGGACATCATCTGCATGAGAAGGGTTCTGTGGTCGCCGACCTGTTCTCTCTGCCGTCGTCGCGACGGCGCAACGCCGCGACGCGCCAAAGCGCCCAGGCGCTGCTGGAGCGGGTCGGGCTGTCGCGCGCGGCCGAGCATGAGGCGGGTTCGCTCTCCTACGGAGCCCTGAAGCGGCTCGAGATCGCCCGCGCTCTGGCGCTGGCGCCGCGGGTCCTTCTTCTCGACGAGCCGGCGGCAGGCTGCAACGCGGTCGAGACCGAGGAGATCGACCGGCTGATCGCCGACGTCGCGGCGTCGGGCGTTGCCGTGCTGCTCGTCGAGCACGACATGAAGATGGTGATGCGCATCTCGAACCATATCGTCGTCCTCGACCATGGCGAGAAGATCGCCGAAGGCGAACCGGCGGCGATCGCGCGCGATCCGCGCGTCATCGAGGCCTATCTGGGAGCGCAGGCGGGGGAGGATACCCATGCTTAACGTCGAGGGGCTGCGCTCGCGCTATGGCCGGATCGAGGCGTTGCACGGCATCGACCTTGAGGTCGGCTCGGGGGAGATCGTCGCCGTCGTCGGCGCCAACGGCGCCGGCAAGACCACATTGCTGCGCTGCCTTTCCGGGGTGCAGCCGGTCTCGTCCGGCTCGATCATCTTTCGCGGCGAGCAACTGACTTCGGTGCCGTCGTGGCGGCGGGTCGGGCGCGGGCTGGCGCAGTCGCCGGAAGGTCGGCAGATATTCACCAACCTGACGGTCGAGGAAAACCTGCGGCTGGGCGCGTTCCTGTTCACGGACGGCAAGGTGGACCGCGACATGGATGAGGCTTTCGCCATGTTCCCGATCCTCAAGGAGAAGCGCAATTTGCCCGCCGGCGGACTTTCGGGCGGCCAGCAGCAGATGCTGGCGATCGCGCGGGCGCTGATGGCGCGCCCGTCCTGCCTGCTGCTCGACGAGCCTTCGATGGGGCTGGCGCCGATCCTCGTCGCGCAGATTTTCGATGTGGTGAAGAACCTGCGCAGCCTGAATGTCACGGTGCTGCTGGTCGAGCAGAACGCCTTCGGCGCGCTGTCGATCGCCGACCGCGGCTATGTCATGGAAACCGGTCGCATCACCATGAGCGGGCCGGCGTCGGACCTGATCGCCGACGAGAAGGTTAGGGAAGCCTATCTGGGGATTTGAACGGAAGGATGCTATAATCCTGCCGCATTAATGCGTTACAGATTATAGGAAGAAATCTGTTGATATGTAACGCATTGAGTGCTAAATATATAACCGTCCGGTCGGTCAATGAATTTGGGGGAGATGATCGGACGCCAGCGTGAGGCCCGGTAACGCCGCGAGACGGCACCGCCGCCTCGTAGGGCAAGGAGGAAAGCCATGTATGCCCAGATGGTCAGGACCGACAGCGACGGCGTG